>CACYAX010000145.1 GCA_902772435.1 uncultured Coriobacteriaceae bacterium
CCTGCTCATCGTGTCGGGCGTGTTCCAGTACTTCCACAACGAGGAGGTGCTCGGCTTCATCGCGCGGGCCAAGGAGCTCTTCGCGGACGCAGAGCTCATCTTCGATGCCACCAACAGCGTGGGCATCAAGTACACCAACAAGTACGTGCAGAAGACGGGCAACACCTCGGCCATGATGTACTGCGCCATCGACGACGCGCCCGCCTTCGCGCAGGAGGCCCGCTGTGAGCTTCTGGACTACCGCCCATTTTTCACTGACGCCCGCAAGATGCTCAAGGGCAAGGTGGGCATCTACACCAAGGTGGCCATGTGGGTGACCGACCGGACCAACCGCGCGTTCCTCTTGCACCTCAAGCTCTAGGGACGAGCCCCTACGACTCTATCCAGCCGTTGTACTCGTAGACGACCGTGCCGTCGAGGCGTTGCCGCCGCCTGCGGCGGATGTCGATGCTGCCGCGCCAGCAAAACGTGTCGGACGTGGCAGCGTGCACACAGCCCTCGCAGGCATGAGGGTAGTTTTTGCAGCTATACCGCTCGTGGATGCTCGTGGGCTGTGAATACCAGCTGTGGTAGCCATCGTCCACGCCGCGAAACGCGACGTCCTGGAAGTCGTCGGATGCCAGCTCGATCACCTGCTTGCAATGCCAGCAGGTTGCGCCCACCGTGCTCGTGTGCCCGCAGGTCGGGCAGATGACCTGTCGCTCCTGTGACATGGTGTCTCCTCAGCTGCCGTGGTGGATGGTGCCGGCATCTCTACCTTAGCGCAACGCGGGGCCCGCGCGCTCGATGCGGCGGCGATGGGCGGGCAGGCCAGCGAGGCGCCTGCTCTGCCAAATGGGCCAACCTTGCGCGCGGTCGTGCTGCAGCTGCTCCAGACACCATCGTTTTGCAGCCAATATGGCGTAAGGTGATGCTAAAGATCGCGACGGGGAGGTGGAGATGGGAGACCACGGCGGGTATCGCCTCTGCTTCACGCGTGCCGAGCATGCGGAGCGGGCCTATGAGCGCGCTGCTGGCTGGGCACAAGAAACCGCTGACAGCATGCGGGTCTGGGGCGAGCCGTCGTGGGCCGGCGCATGGGCGCGGAACCTCGTGAGGGACGGCAGCTCCCTGGTCGTTGATCCCGACAGCGAGATCCATTGCCTCGAGTATAAGATTGAGCGTACGCGCCAGGCCGAGACGCTCTTCCAGAAGATCTGCATGAGGCTGGCGTTCTTCGAGCCGCAGGCGCGCTTCTCCGGGGAGTGCAGCTATCACACGGACGAGACGTTCGAGTGGGTGTTCGGCACGCAGTCCGAAAGCTTCTCTGCCACGCAGACCATCAAGGCTTCCTATGACTGCGAGCGGCTCACCTTTGACATAACGTTTTCGGCCGAGGAAGACCATGGGCGCGACCGCGCGACGCAGCGCCAGGTCTGGGAGCGCAACGAGTACGGCTTCTTCTGGTGCAAATCGTTGCAGGTCCCGTGGTTCACGGCTGATGCCGACCCCGTTGACCTGCGCAAACTCGCGCACGCACAGGTGGGGAACCCCTATCTGGACAGCACGGGGTTCTTCGTGTGCCTGTGCCGGATGCTCGACCAGGAGGAGCGGCCCTCCGCCCATCCCATGCCTGAGGGATGCTCCTGGGGCGCCACGATGGTGGAGGACCCGAAGCGCGGCCCGTTGCCTGCCGTGTGCCTGTACGATCCGCGTGACCGGGAGCTGTGGGTCGCCTGCTCGCCGGAGGGGGCGCGCACGCACGAGCTGCCCCGTTGGGTGGAGGCTTCGCCCGAGGGTGACATACTCGCGTGGCAGGTGGCCGATGGGCTCTACTTCTGGGATGGCTTGCGCGTGCGGAGGTGCTTCCTGTAGCGGACGCACGGGCTGCCGCTATAGCTCGTACTCCCAGTCTATGAACCACCACTCCGGGACCGCTTGCTGATCGTCAACAAGGTACTGCCCGTCCACAAGGAAGAACGTGCGCATACCAAAGACGTGCAGCTCAGCGTGGACGCTGCCGCCAGCGGTGTCGATGTCCTGCACGCCGTCGCCCTGTGCATGGAGCACGTGGCTGCCCACGTCGAGGGGCATCTCGGTGAGCTCGATGCGGCGCGCGTCTTTGGCCTGGGCGGGCACGTCGCGGCTTTGCAACGACACGAACCTGCGCACCGCGCGTCTGCGCAGGCTCCTGCCCACCTCCGCGCGGCAGAGCAGCGCCTCGAGCCTGTCCGCGCAATGGGGGAGCGCGGCGGCACCGTCTGCGAAGCGGAGCGCCGCGCGTGCGTCGCCCGCAGCGGCCGCCTCACGGGCGTCGTCCAGCAGGGCAAAGAAGTGCTTCTGCACGGCGGATGTGCTGCCCTCGCAGCGAACGAGCTTTCCGCCAGCGAGCGCCCAGTCATAGACCTCCCAGGTGTCCCAGCAGTCCTCGTCGAGCGGACGCTCGCCAGCAATCTGCCTGAACTGCAGGCGCTCGCCGTTCCATGACGCGCGCGTGCGGCGGACGTATCCGTCCACGGTCATCTCGTAGCGGGTGTATGCCACGAACGGCACCTGGGGAAAGCGCCGTGCCAGTGAGAAGCAGGTCTGCGAGAAGAAGTCGTCTGGCTCCCAATCCCCGAGGTGGACCATCCACTGCACGTCGTCGCACCTGTCGAGGATGACGTTCGTGCGGTCGCGGCGCAGGTGGGTCAGCGCGTTATCGCGAGGGAGCGCGAGCGGGTCGCAGGCCCTGAGCGCCTCGTCGTGCTCCAAGCAGAGGTCGGACATGCTCTGGCCGCTGCTCTCGGGATCAAACTCGAAGCCCTCGAAGGGCGCGCAGCAGAGCTTCACGTGGTTCTCGATGATGTGGGTTGCCCAGCGCGCGTGCTTCTCCTTCGTGAAGTGCCAGCTGGCTTCTACGATGGAACCCATGTCACCCCCCTGCAGGTCGGACGGCCGCCGCTGTCTCATGCGTCTGCTCGCAGAGTTTCTCGGCGAGATCGCTGGCCATAACGCTAGCAAAAGTGCGCGCTGGCGTGGTTGGAAGCTCCTCGCTATTCGGCGAGTACGTCGGGCCTGCGGGGGACGAAGTGGCAGCTAGGCCGCGGCCGTGCGGGCAGCAGGGGCACCGCTTCGTGGCGGCCAAGGTTGCAGACGCGGCACGTCTCGCAGCGGTCTTTCAGGCTTCCAAAGGCTTTGTGCGTCGCTCCTCGGTGCTGGGGCGTTGATGCCAGGCATTCAGCGTACTTAAAGTTTGAATTCTTATCATCTGACGAACATGGGCTTGATGGTGGCGTTGCCGTCAGGCATCTAGCAGATGAGGAGCTGAAATGAAACGAACCCTTGCATCGTTATGCGCAGCCTTGCTTGTGCTGGCATGCGCAGGGTGCTCTGGCACGAACGATGCGTCGAGTGGAGAGGCTGCTGTTACGGAGGAGGTCACCGCGACCGAGGAGGCCACGACCGAGGAGACTGCCGCATCGGCAGAGGACGAGGCTTCCTTCACCCCAGCAAGCGCTACCTGGGAGAGCACGCTGGAGTCGATTGACATGAGCGCGTGGCAGTACGACGCCGAGTCCGACGTGTACTGGCAGGTGGGGGTGAGCTACTGCGCCAACCCAGCCGACGAGAGCTACGAGACGCTGGGCGTCTTCGTGCCGGGCGCGTACTTTGATGCGACGGACAACGGCGACGGTACCTATACCTGCACGATAAACGCGCAGGCAGAGGTGGGTGGCTACACGGCGGAGACCGCGCCGATCCTCTTCCCGGTGAACACGCCGGGGCATAAGGCCCAAGACGCTCCGACGTCCTTCGAGCGGGGCTGCACCACCTACACGAGCCAGGGCTATGTCTATGTGGTCGCGGGCTGCCGCGGCAAGGACGCGGGCGTGCCGGCGGGCGTGACCGACCTGAAGGCCGCCATCCGCTACATCCGGCTGAGCAGCGAGAGCCTGCCTGGCGACACCGACCGCATCGTGGTGTACGGTATGAGCGGTGGTG
This sequence comes from uncultured Coriobacteriaceae bacterium, assembly GCA_902772435.1. Classification (GTDB taxonomy): domain Bacteria; phylum Actinomycetota; class Coriobacteriia; order Coriobacteriales; family Atopobiaceae; genus UBA1367. The sequence continues at coordinate 3,964 of CACYAX010000145.1, forward strand.
GGTCGCAGAGCGCGGTCGTGGGCGCTACGGGCGACAGCGACCTCTACTATCCGTACCTTGCCGAACTTGGTGCCGCGACCACGAGCGATGCGGTTGCCGCCGTGATGAGCTGGTGCCCGATCACGAGCTACGACACGTCCGACTGGTCCTACGAGTGGAATATGGGCGTGACCCGTACCGACCTCTCCGATGAGATGCAGGCCATCTCCGACGGTTTGGCCGAGGCGTACGCGAACTATGTCAACGAGATGGGCTTCGTGGCCGAGGACGGCACGCTCCTGACGCTCGAAGCATCTGACGAGGGCATTTATCAGGCGGGTTCGTACTACGAGTACCTGAAGGGCGTGATCGAGAAGTCGCTCGAGCACTATCTGGTTGACACGCAGTTTCCCACGAGCGGCAAGTCTGGCTCGTATGCTTCTGCGGAGGAGTACGTGGCCTCGCTCAACAGCGATACCGAGTGGGTGAGCTACGACAGCGCGACCGGCGAGGTCGAGATCACGAGCATTGCTGCGTTCGCGAAGCACTGCAAGGCGGCGACCAAGCCCATCGCCGCGTTCGACAAGCTGGACCAGGGCGGTCACGAGCTCTTCAACGTGGGTGACGGCGAGAAGACGCACTACGACAGCGTGCTGCATGAGTTGGTCAAGGGCACGTCGTACGAGGCGGAGATGGCCGAGGACCTCGCGAAGACCGATGCGCTGGGCAACGATATGCAGTACCGCATCAACATGTTCTCGCCGCTGTACTACCTCATGGAGGCCAACGACGGATATGGCACGTCGAGCGTGGCTGCGCACTGGCGCATCCGCACGGGCATCGAGCAGAGCGACACCGCGCTGACCACTGAGGTGAACCTCGCGCTGGCGCTGGAGGCCCTGGGCAAGGACGTCGACTTCGAGACCGTCTGGGGCGAGGGCCATGCGCAGGCAGAGCGCACAGGTGACTCCACTGAGAACTTCATCGCGTGGGTTAACTCACTCTGGCAGTAGTTTGAGCTGGTCGGGCTGCGCTGCGCTTCCGTTGCGCAGTCCGACGCCAAGGGTCGTACCATTCGCGGCCACCGCAACTTTATGGGCGGTGGCCGCGAACTGTTGTCGAAGCTTGTCAGTGGCCGCGCCTGGATTGCCGTTACGTTGGCGGTGGCCACGTCTGGGTTGCCGTTGCGTTGGCGGTGGCAGTGGGCGATTACGCCGTCATGGATTCTGATCGCCAGCCCGTACCGTGTTTTGACGTCGTGATGCCATAAATTCGAGCTATTTTGGAGATTGAGCGGACGCCTGGAAACAGCCGGTCTTTTAGGTACGCTTCCCCCACTGAAAGGGGGAGGCATGGCATTGTACCTCTGTGGGCGGGCGGCACTCGACGTGATGCGCTATCTGCGCTCGACAAACGATGGGGAGATTCCTGGCACGCCCGCGCGGCCGCGCCGTCTGGGCAACGCGCTTCATACCAACCGGCAGCTCAATGAGCTTGGCGAAGAAGCCCAGAGGCTGCTCGCCCACATCAACGGCAAGGTTGAGGCACTTGTTCCAAAGCCAGAGCAAGTGACAAGGACCTCCCGCCTCGAAACGCACCTCTGGAGCCATGCCATACCCCGAGGCTCGTTCATCGACCTAGGCAACGGCATCTATCTCAGCAGTCCCGCCTTCCTGTTCATGCAGATGGCCACCGAACTCGGCGAGGTCGAACTCATCCTGCTTGGCCTCGAACTGTGCGGATCGTACAGCTTCTGGCGCCTGCCATCCCCCTTTGGCGCAACGCGCGACGACGATCTCTCGGACGTTACCTACGAACTGCGTCCCGCTCTCACGGCTGCAAACCTCAAGGCCTTTGTCGCTCGCATGTCGGGAACGCGCGGTGCGGTCGGGGCGCGCAAGGCTCTTGTATACGTCATCGACAACTCTGCCTCGCCCATGGAATCGGCTGTTTACCTCCTGCTTTGTCTCCCTCGTCACCTTGGCGGACGCGGGTTGCCGGCGCCCCTGTTCAACGTGAAGGTCAACGTGACGACCTCCACTACCAGCACGTGCCGCTATCCCGACCTCTACTGGCCCGTCCGGGCCGTTGACGTCGAATATCAGAGCGACCAGGACCATTCGGGCAACTGGGCTCGCTACCAAGATGCGCGCAGGCAAGTGGAGCTCGAGGCCGAAAACGTAGCCGTGCTCCCGCTGACGCGTCATCAAGTGATGGACGCCTCGGAGTTCAACGCGTTTGCGACGACGGTGCGTCGTATGCTTGGCGTGCGTAGCCGGCCCTTGCCAAGTGATTGGGAGTGGCGTTACGACAACCTTCGCAGGACCGTCCTCGGCATCCGATAGGGCTCATGCACCCGCCTGATTGCAACGTGCACGATGTGGTCCGTTCGCAGGATTCTGGGATGCGTGTTCCTGCGGGGAGTCGAATTCGGAGTGGTCGGACGCACCCGCCAAGGTCTCGTACCGCGTTTTGACGTCACGATGCCATAAATTCGAGCTTTTTTGGAGATTGGGCGGGCGCCAGGAAACAGCCGGTCTTTCACGTGCCCTCCCACCTGCGGTTTTGTGGGGTGCGGTGTTTCCCCATAGGGCGATACAGGCCCCCGTATCTCCAAAAAAGCTCGAGTTTATGGCATCGAAACGATAAAAGGTGGCACGGCGTACCTTGATGCAGGCCCAGACTTCGATACGCGCGACAATACACGTGCGCCCACCTGCCGCAAATAGAGTCTCGGCCTCAAGCAATGGTCCATCGCAAGCTCATGAGCGAGAGGCGCGCTTTCGTGAGGTACCATTAAGAAGTTAGTTTTACCATACTTTTGGATCTACACCATCGTTGCGGGGTGAGGAGGAGCCCATGATGACCGTCGAGAAGATGTCGGTCTTTCCTGCCTCACGGCATGAGGTGTTCAAGCGGCTCCAGCACTTGGAAACGTTGCAGTATATTGCAGCACCCTATGCGACGTTCGAGCCCGTTGATGCAAACGCGCCCGCAACTTGGGAGTCTGGCAGCACGTCCTCTTACCGCTTCAAACTGTTCGGGCTCATCCCCTTCGGAACCCACACCATCAGAATCGAGTAGTTCGACGAGGCAGATGGCATCAGCAGCACGGAGGGTAACGAGCATGTGCCCGTGTGGAACCACGACATCACGCTATGCACCATCGACCCCGCTCACACGCGCTACACCGACCGCGTCTCAATCGACGCTGGCTGGAAGACTCCCTTCGTCTACGTGTGGGCCCGCTGCTTTTACGCGCATCGGCAGCGTAAGTGGCTCAAGTTGCTAGCTACGAAATAGTGCGGTTGAGTCCAGGTAGGAGGCACAGATGAACGTCATGGAGTTTGGAAACGGCAACGACGAGACCGTCGTCCTCATCCATCCATCGTTGGTGACCTGGGATTATTTCGAGCTGGTCATCCCGCTGCTCGAGCGCGACTACCACCTGTTCGTGCCCGTCCTTCCCGGTACCGACCTCTCGAACAACTCGGAGTTCACCTCTGTGGAGCAAATCGCGTCGGATCTCGCGGACTGCCTGCTCGCAAAAGGCATCACCGACATCAAGGCCGCCTACGGCTGCTCCATGGGCGGCAGCATCGTGCTGCGCATGGCCGCGGATGGCCGGCTCGCTGTGCGGCACTACGTCATGGACGGCGGCATCACACCCTACCAGTTGCCTTGGATCGCGACGCGCCTCATCGCCCTCAGAGACTTCTGCATGCTCGCGGCGGGCAAGCTTGGCGGAGAGAAGCTGCTGGTCAAAGCCTTCAGCTCCACGCAGTACAGCGAGGAGGACCTGCGTTACGTCGCGCGCATGCTCAAGCACTGCAGCTACCGTACGCTCTGGCGCACCTTCGACTCCTGCAACAACTATCGGATGCCCAGGGAGCCCATGCGCTTCGCAGGCACGGTGCACTATTGGTACGCCGAGAAGGAGCGCAAAGCCCGCGACTGGGACATCAAATACATGCGAAAGTTCGTACCAGATACGGTGTTCAAGGAGTTTGAGGGCATGGACCACGGTGACATGGCGCTCTTTTATCCCGAACGCATGGCCAAGGAGATCAGGCAGCTGTAGGTTGGCGCGGCTTCACGCGGCCCGAGCGCTGGCCAGGCTACGCCTTCTTCAGCCAGCGCGGATCGGGCTCGTTGCCCACGTTGGCGAGGTAGCCGCGGTTCGAGATGGCAATCATCACGGCGTCCATGGCGCGCGTTGCGTACTCGATGTCAGCGAGGAAGACGCGGATGGATGCCTGCGTGCCCAACGCGCTCGCGCCGAGGAAGAGCACCTGCGGCGAGTGGCCCTCGGCCATCCACCCATTCTTGGACAGCACGTTGCCCGCCTGGGTCTCGATGTCGATTTTGACGAGCGTCAGGTCGGCGCCCGGCACGATATCGGCCTCGAAGATGTGGCGGCAGGCCATCTTGCCCTTGAGGCGCATGAACGTGCCGCTCAGCAGCGCGGAGTTCGAGATGACGTGCGCCACGCCGTCGCGGTCGCGCATGGTGATCTGGTGCCAGTTGATGTCCATGACCTCGCCGCGGTGGTCGCCCAGAATGACTTGGTCGCCCACAGAGACGATGTCGCCCACCACGATGAGGATGCCCGCGACCACGCTCTTGATGAGGTCCTGCAGGCCAAGCGAGACGATGAGCGACGTGACGCCAAGGCCCGCGATGAGGCCGCTCATCTCGATGTGGAAGACGTTCTGCCCGAGGAAGAAGCACACGACCACCCAGACGCCGATGCGCAGGATGTTCACCATGAGCGAGAGCTCGTGCATGCCCGCGTCGCCCAGCCGATTGTGCAGGGTGGTGGTGATGAGGTGCAACCCAAGCATGGTGGCGCACACGACCAGCGAGGTGATCAGCATGATGGTGGGAAACTCTCCGATTGACTGGTTGAGAGAGTTGATGAGGTCCATCGCGATCCCCTCGTGGACATGCCCGCGGCGGGGAAGAGCCCGCGGGCGCGTTCTGGCAGGTGTTGAAAGCCACATGGTAACACGGTGTAGCAGCAGCTCAGAGGCCCTTTTGAGGGATTAGGGCGGCGGTCGAGATGCGGGTTCGAGCGCACGCAGCCTACTTGTAGCCCTCGCCCTGCGTGAACACGGGCGGCCAGGGGGCAAGCACCTTGGCGCCGCACTTCACCTTGAAGTCGCAGTAGTCGCCGTCCTCGAAGCAGGTGTGCTCGCGGTAGAGCGGCACACCGAGCATGTCGAACATCACGTAGTCGAGGTTGCAGAGGTAGGGCATGTACTCCTCGTAACCGTGCGCCCGCGCGAAGCGCGCCAGCGGGCACACGAGGTTGTGGTAGCTGAAGTCGTAGCCCTCCTCGGGAGGAACCATGGTCTGCGTCTCGAAGCTGCCTGGATTTAGTGCCGCGTTCGCCGCGTTCTTGCGGTCCTTCTTCTGGAACGCCCTGGTGAAGAGCGTGCGAGCCAGACGCGGGCTGTTGACCGCGCGAGCAGCAAGCTTTCGCGCGAACGCGGGGATCTTTGCGGTGTAACGCTCGTAGCTCTGCACCATCCGCCGCCCGATGGTCTCCATGCTGGCGCCGTAGCGTTTGAGCACCTCGCCCATGGCCACGAAGTAGTACGCGCCGGTCAGATTGCCCGTGCCGCTGACGCTGTCCCCGCCGATGTAGGGGAAGCGCTCGAGCAGGTTCTGCTCGTAGAAGGACCACATCTCCTCGAAGACGGTGGCATACGGCTGGCCACTGTCTGCCTCGAGCTCGCGCGCGATGAGGCTGAGATACGTGTCCATGCCCCGCTTGAGCTTGTCTTTGTTCTGGGCGTAGTATTCGTGCATCGCGATGCCTTGTCTTTTGGATGCGTCGGCCGGTTGACGCATGCTGCAGGGGATGGGGCTTCTGAGCAGCCTGTTTGTGTCGCCATCTCAATCACGCAAAAGGCTGGTTCCTCAGTGCCCATCAAAATAGAAATGGTAGCACAAGTTAGCTATACATTACTTTTTGGTGCCCGCGTTAAGCCCGTACCACCTTTCAGCGTTTGGATGCCATAAATCCGAGCTTTTTTGGAAATACAGGGGCCCGTATCTCCCTATGGGGAAACACTGCACCCCACGAATCCGCAGGTGGGAGGGCACGTGTGAGACGGCCCGTTTCCGGATGCCCGCTCAATCTTCAAAAAAGCTCGAATTTATGGCATCCAAACGCTGAAAGGCGGTACGGCCCCCTCGATGAGATGCGACAGCCCAAGCGCCGGCGAGGCCGAACGCGGAAACGCGGAGATATGCGGCATCCCAGGCGGGCGCCTTTACAGCGTGGACTCGCGCAGCACCAGGCTGGTGCCGACCTCGATACGCACGGGATGCCACTCGCCCGGCTCCATGACGCTCATGAGCCTCCGCACGGCCGTGCGCCCCAGATAGTCCTTGGGAAC
>CACYAX010000146.1:0-8431 GCA_902772435.1 uncultured Coriobacteriaceae bacterium
GCGACGAAGGTCGTCAACCTGAGCGCCAGGCCGGCGCTCGTGGGCGCGGCGGAGCGCACGCGCGCGCTCGTGGTCGGCCAGTCTGGCCGCCTGTCCTGCGCGTATATGCTCGCCAATGCCGGCACGGGCGAGTCAACCACCGACGCGGTCTATGCGGGCCAGTGCGTGGTGGCCCAGCTCGGCCACCTGCTCGCCGAGGCACCCTCCTTCGGCGAGGGCATCGCCGTGGCGGTCGTCGACGTTGACGCGATCTGCACCACCCGCCGCCGCTCGCAGTCCTTCGATGCGGACCTCTACGAGGGAAGCTACCTCGAGTCGGATTTCTCCCTCGACCTCACCGAGACGGCGCTTTTGGGCGCCATCGACGCGCATCCCTTCATCCCCGACGACGACTCCCAGCGCACGAGCCGCTGCGAGGAGATCTTCGGCATCCAGGCCCACGCGCTGGCGGGCCGCCTCTCGGCCATCCACTGCGAGAAGGTCGTGATCGGCATTTCGGGCGGACTCGACTCCACGCTTGCCATGCTTGTGGCCGCGCGGGCCTTTGACCTGCTGGAACTCGACCATGCAGGCATTCTCGCCATCACGATGCCGGGCTTCGGAACCACCGACCGCACCCACAACAACGCCTGGCAGCTGGCGCTCGCCCTCGGCGCCACGCCGCGCGAGATCGCAATCGGCGCGAGCGTGCGCCAGCACTTCGCGGACATCGACCACGATGAGGCCGTACACAACGCCGCCTATGAGAACGCGCAGGCGCGCGAGCGCACGCAGATCCTCATGGACGTGGCCAACGACATCGGCGGCCTCGTGGTGGGCACGGGCGACCTCTCAGAGCTCGCGCTGGGCTGGGCCACCTACAACGGCGACCACATGAGCATGTACGGCGTGAACGGGGCGATCCCCAAGACGCTCGTGCGTTACCTCGTGCGTCACGTGGCCGATACCTGCGGAAACGCACGCGAGAGCGAGGTCCTGCTCGACGTGCTCGACACTCCCGTGAGCCCCGAGCTGCTGCCCGCCAACGCCGACGGCACCATCGCGCAGCAGACGGAGGACCTCGTGGGGCCCTACGAGCTGCATGACTTCTTCGTCTACCACGTGCTGCGCTGGGGTCGTCGCCCGCGCAAGCTGTTCCGCCTTGCCTGTGCCGCGTTCGCCGGTACCTATGACGAGGAGACGGTCGCCAAGTGGCTCAAAGTCTTCTACCGTCGCTTCTTCAGCCAGCAGTTCAAGCGCAGCTGCAGCCCTGACGGGCCGGCCGTGGGCAGCGTGGGCCTCTCGCCGCGCGGTGGCCTCGTGATGCCGAGCGATGCGTCGAGCGCGCTCTGGCTTGCCGAGCTCGAGGAGCTGTAGGCTTCTGCACGCCATCGTGAACGACCGGGGGCGGGTCCGAAAGCGGGTCCGCCCTTTCAGGGTGGAACAAGGGACGGAGGTTTGTTCCACTTTGTGGAACAAACCTCCGTCCCTTGTTCCGCTGGAACAAACCTCCGTCCCTTGTTCCACGCGTCCCTTGTTCCACGCTCATTTGTGTGCGTGCACGGGCGCTTTAAGGTTTGTCGTTCCACCTGCCCAAGCGTCACTTGGCCTTATTCAGCTCTGGCACGAGACGTTTAAGCGGTATCTTAAAGAACGAATGCTACCCCTACGGGAGGAGAAACCATGGCAGAAGAGAATCAGCAGCGCCGCGTGAAGGCGACTGGTGAGGCTACGCACCGTAAGGGCACCCTGCGTGGAGCCGTCAAGCCCCACAAGCGCGTGACCGAAGTCAACATCAGCGAGATCGTCAGCACCTACACGAGCAGCCTCAGGCAGGGGAGCACCTCGCAGTGCTTCTGGGGCAACACGGTCGCCAAGAACGCAGCGGGCCTGCGCACCAACTTCGGCCTCGCGTCCGACGACGAGCCGTACTTCATCCTCGACGTGAGCGGCAAGGGCACCGGCAAGATGGGCCTGCTCGTGAGCAAGCAGGGCGCGCACCTGGCCGACGGCAAGGGCAACTCGGTCCACTTCACGTGGAAGGAGTTCGACAGCGCGAAGCTGAACTACCAGCGTGGCGCGCTCATCATCGGCCAGAACAAGCTCACGTCGCCTGACGCGCAGGTCGTCTATGGCCTCCTGCAGCAGATCCAGGCGAAGATCGTCTAGCGCGTGCCGCGCGAGCCACGATAGCCACCTTACGAGCTGACGAGGGGACATCCATCATGACAGCTTCAAGCGTTGCCAAGACCTGGCGCACCTTCCTTGTGGCAGCTGCCACCAGCCTGTGCATGGCTGCCTGCGTCGCCGCACCGACCGGCACGGGCGGCGGCACGAGCGGCGGCGGCACGAGCGGCGGCGAGTCGCTTTCCGATCTTGTCACGAGCGGCCTGTCGATTCAGGCCGAGCGCGGAAGCGAGGAGCTCGACATCAAGCGTGCCGCTCCCGGCGCCTCCGAACCCAAGAACATCGAGGATGACAGCTGGACCATCTTCATCTACCTCTGCGGCTCCAACCTCGAGTCGCAGGGTGCCTCGGCAACCAAGGACCTCAACGAGATCCTCGCCGCGGGCGGCAGCTCCAAGATCAAGTTCGTCGTGGAGACGGGCGGTGCCAGGAGCTGGAGGAACAACACCATCAGCTCGAAGCAGCTCGGGCGCTACGTCATCCAGAACGGCCAGATGAAGGACGCGGGCGCGGTGAAGGCGGCCAGCATGGGCGAGACCTCGAGCCTTGCCGACTTCCTCACCTGGGGCGTCAAGAACTATCCGGCCGACCACATGGGCCTCATCCTCTGGGACCACGGCGGCGGCTCCATCTCGGGCGCGTGCTTCGACGAGCGCTTCAGCAACGACTCGCTGTCGCTGCGCGAGCTCGACTCCGCCCTCAACACGAGCTTCGGCAGCATGTGGGAGAAGTTCGAGTTCGTGGGCTTCGACGCCTGCCTCATGAGCACGCTCGAGACGGCCAACGTGCTCGCCACCTACTCCAACTACATGTACGCCTCCCAGGAGAGCGAGCCCGCCAATGGCTGGGAGTACACCTCCATGGTGAAGTACCTCGCCTCCAACCCGTCCTGCACGGGCGCTGACCTGGGCAAGAAGATCTGCGACGGCTACCTGGCCTCGCTTGACCGCAGCACCAAGGGCTTCGCCACGCTCTCCGTGGTGGACCTCTCCAAGATCGACCAGCTGCTGCAGGACTTCTACCGCTTCTCCCAGGAGATGTACGAGTCCGGCACTGACCAGAGCACGCTCGCGGCCATGTCGCGCGGCATCTCGAAGGCCGAGAACTACGGCAGCAACAACCGCCGCGAGGGCTACACCAACATGGTTGACCTCGGCGGTCTCGTGGATGCCTGCTCCGCCGTCACGCCGAGCGCGGGCGACGTCAAGAAGTCGCTGCAGGACGCCGTGGTCTACCAGATCCGCGGCCAGTACCACGCCGAGGCGACAGGCCTCTCCACCTACTATCCGCTCAAGGTCAACGCCAAGCAGGAGCTCTCCATCTTCCAGACCGTGGCGGTGAACCCCTCCTACCTCTCATACGTGGACCGCTTGGCCACGGGCGCCACCTACAGCGGCGGCACGCAGTACCAACAGTACACCGACGAGAGCTTCTACGCCGACCAGCTGTGGAACTGGCTGCTGGGCAACACCAACGAAGAGGCACAGCAGCAGGTGGAAGAGATCGAGGACCACTGGAACTACGTGGATGACCACACCGATACCAGCACGCAGATCACCTTCGCCGTTGAGCCGCAGGTGGACGAGGAGGGCACGTTCTGGTTCCAGCTCGACAAGGCCGGCATCGACAAGGCAGAGGCCGTGAGCGGCCTGCTCTATGAGTACTCTGAGGACGGCGAGGACATCATCGCGCTCGGCGAGACCTACGACATCTACGGAGACTGGGATACCGGCGAGTTCGCGGACGGCTTCGACGGCTACTGGCTGTCGCTGCCCGACGGGCAGAACCTCAACCTCTCCGTAGAGAAGTCCACCGACGACTACATCATCTACACCTCGCCCATCCTGCTGAACGGCAAGGAGTGCTACCTGCGCATGAGCCAGGACTACGAGGACGGCAGCGTGGAGGTGCTGGGCGCCTGGAACGCCATCGAGGAGAGCGGCGCCGTGGACCGCACGGGCACCAAGATCGTGAAGGGCGACGTCATCGTGCCGCTGTACAAGGCCTACTCCGCGGACGAGGCCCTCAAGGCGAGCGAGTACGAGGGCAACGAGTACACCGTGGACAAGAACGGCCTCGCCATCGACTACGACTACCTGCCGGACGGCAAGTACCTGTACAGCTTCTGCATCCAGGACAGCTTCGGCGACAGCTTCTTCACGGGCAGCGCCCAGTTCGAGATCGATCCGGATGGTACTATCTACTTCATAGGCTAAGATTTCCATCAGAGGCTTCGCCCGCCTGTGGCAGGCCTACATAGGGAAAGGGGCTGCCCCGCACGCGCAGTGCCGCCGTGCGGGGCAGCCCCGTTTTTTGCGGCACAAATGCCCAGCTACGGTGCCCGCGTGCGCCGTGCCTGCCGACTGCTGCGCCCGCGCTCCGCGACAGGTCTGCCTGACTGTCCAAACCATAGAAAATCTAAGTGCCTCTTTGAAGATTTTTGCATTCTCGTGTATTCGTGCGGGCGTTGTGGGTATAGTTCTCTGCGTTGGAACAAGGCTGCCCCTCGTGGGAAACCGCAAACCCATGCCGCAAGGCAACTGAAGGAGGAATCACTATGACGCTCAAGCCGCTTGGAGACCGCATTCTCGTCAAGCCCGCTCCCAAAGAGGACAAGACCGCTTCCGGTCTCTACATTTCGTCCGGTGCCCAGGAGAAGCCGCAGCGCGGCGAGGTCATCGCCGTCGGCGCTGGCAAGCTGAACGACAAGGGCGAGCGCATCGCGCTGGACGTCCAGGTCGGCGACCAGGTCTACTACGGCAAGTTCGGCGGCAACGAGGTCAAGATCGACGGCCAGGACTACCTGCTCCTGCGCGCCGATGACATCTACGCCATCATCACCGACTAGCCCGCTTAACCCGACCACTTTCCCTAGGAGGAACCATCATGGCCAAGGATATTCTTTTCGGTACCGACGCCCGCGCCAAGCTCGCCAAGGGCGTCAACACGCTGGCTGACGCCGTCACCACCACGCTCGGCCCCAAGGGTCGCTACGTCGCCCTGCAGCGCTCCTACGGCGCTCCCACCATCACCAACGACGGCGTCTCCGTCGCCAAGGAGATCGATCATCGTCAACGAGGGCCTGCGCAACGTGGCCGCCGGCGCCAACCCCATCGCCATCCGTCGTGGCGTCGAGAAGGCCGTCGCCGCTGCCGTCAAGCAGATGCAGGGCGCTTCCCAGGACGTCTCCACCAAGGAGCAGATCGCGTCCGTCGGCACCATCTCCGCGAGTGACCCCGAGATCGGCAACAAGATCTCTGACGCCATGGAGGTCGTGGGCAAGGACGGCGTCATCACTGTCGAGGAGTCCCAGACCTTCGGCATCGACATCGACACCGTCGAGGGCATGCAGTTTGACAAGGGCTACATCTCGCCGTACTTCGCGACCGAGAACGAGACCATGACGGCTGAGCTGCAGAACCCCTACATCCTCATGACTGACCAGAAGGTCTCCAACATCCAGGACATCCTGCCGATTCTCGAGGCCATCCAGAAGAGCGGCTCCCCGCTGCTCATCATCGCTGAGGACGTCGACGGCGAGGCCCTCGCTTCCCTCATCCTCAACAAGCTCCGCGGCGTGCTGCAGGTCTGCGCCGTCAAGGCCCCGGGCTACGGCGACCGCCGCAAGCGCATGCTCGAGGACATCGCCATCGTCACTGGCGGCCAGGTTGCCATGAAGGAGCTCGGCGTCGAGCTCACCGACGTCTCCGCTGATATGCTCGGCCGCGCCAAGTCCGTCAAGGTCACCAAGGACGCCACCACCATCGTCGACGGCGCCGGCGCCAAGCAGGCCATCGACGAGCGCGTTTCCCAGATCAAGACCGAGATCGAGAACACCGACTCCGACTTCGACCGCGAGAAGCTCCAGGAGCGCATGGCCAAGCTCTCCGGCGGCGTTGCCGTCATCAAGGTCGGCGCTGCTACCGAGGTCGAGCTCAAGGAGATCAAGCACCGCATCGAGGACGCGCTGCAGGCTACGCGCGCTGCCGTCGAGGAGGGCATCGTCGCTGGTGGCGGCGTCGCGTTCCTGGCTGCCTCCAAGGCGCTTGACAGCGTCGAGGCCGCTGATCCTGACGAGAAGATTGGCGTCGAGATCATCCGCAAGGCCCTCACCGCTCCCGTGAAGACCATCGCCAACAACGCTGGCTACGAGGGCTCCGTCGTGGTCGAGAAGATCAAGGGCCTGCCCGAGGGCCAGGGCCTCAACTCCGCCAACGGCGAGTGGGGCGACATGATCGAGATGGGCGTCCTCGACCCCGTCAAGGTCACCCGCACCACGCTGCAGAACGCCGCTTCCATCGCGTCGCTGATCCTCATCACCGAGGCTACCGTCTCCGACGAGCCGAAGGACACCACGATCGAGGAGGCCATCTCCGCCGCCGCTGCCCAGGGTGGTCAGGGGGGCATGTACTAAGGTTCACCCCGGGTCCCGGAGGGGCCGAGGGTGCTTCGCAAACGTCCTCGAAGGGGGGCCGAGCTTTAGCTCGGCCCCCCTTCTGCGGAATGTTTGCTACGCAACCCTCGGCCCCTCCGGGACCCGGGATGAACCCAGCACATGCTTGGGAGTCCGCTTTGGTGGGGGAGAGAAGGGCGTGGCTTCTTGGTTGGGACGGGGTCTTGGACCGGCATTAACCTTGGTCCGCCGCCGGGCTCGCGCTGCGCGCGTCGCCGGCTGCGCCGAGCGGCGTAGCTGTTGCGGCCCCGCGGGGGCTTCGGCTCCGTCGTCACTTCGCTCGTAGGCTCGCGCTGCGCGCATCGCCGGGGGATGGGGTCGTTTCTTTCACGTTTGCCCCAACTCCACCTCCCTGCCGCCTCGCTCGCGCTTCGCCCGCTTCGACCACGGCTGCCCTGGCTCCGCCCTCCCCGCCGCCTCGCTCGCGCTTCGCCCGCTGTGTTCATTCCTTTGTTTGAGAGAAGCTTCTGGTAGGTTCGCCCGAGTTAATGGCACATGTTCGTATTTTCTTTCCCACTATTCTGGTTGCACACCATGATTTGCTGCAAAACAGCAGGTAGGAATTGCCCTAATGTGCCGCGGCCGATAAAAAGTACGAACATGAGGTCTTTTCTCGGGCGAAACCGTTGGTTAACCACAAAAGAGTTCAAAATGCTCTCCAACGAGGTACTTTTTGGCATACGACATCGTGTTAAGGCATCTGGATTGTTGGCTGGCTCGCTCTGTTCGTATCACGTGCGCTTTCAGTTCCCTATGTTTGAATCATCCCGTCTGTCTACTGAGTTGGCGGGCTTGTGAGCGGTCGTGTTTGGTGAGTGTTGGCTGTGGCGTGTGCCACATTGCCCGTCGGGTTCGGTACAATATACGATTGCAACTGGAAGGGAGGGACCATGGCCGAAGAGCGCGACTTCATTGATGAGCTAATCGAGTTCCAGGACAACTGGAATGCGGTTCAGAACCCGCTAGGCGGAGTGGTGGACACGCTCACGACCGACCCCTCCAAGGTCAAACGCTGGAATCCGGCGGAGTACAAGGAGCAGCCCCGGCCCAACTCGGTGATGTGTCTGTGCGTGGCGTCGAAGTCGCCTGACCCCTGCTACCGCTGCATGGAGGTCTGCCCAACCGACGCCATCGACGTGCAGGCAAACAGCGTGAGCCTCGACGGGGACCTCTGCCGCAAGTGCGGTCTCTGCGCGGCGGTATGCCCCACCAACACGTTCATGACGACCAAGCTCACGGCCCGCAACCTCTATGACCGCGTGGCCAAGGCGGCGAGCGCCTACGAGCAGGCGTACGTCACCTGCACGAGGGCCATCGGGTCGCTGGGCCGCATGCCGATGGGCAACGAGATCGTGCTGCCGTGCGTGGGCGCCATGCCGGCGGAGATCTGGTTCTCGCTGCTCGCCGACTATCGCAACATCTCGGTCTTCCTGCCCGAAGGCATCTGCGACCGCTGCCGCACCACCACGGGCGAGGCGGTCTACGTCGAGATGATCGGGCTTGCCGAAGAGTGGTCGGGCGGGTCCGTCGGCCTCGAGGAGAGCGAAGAGAACCTCACGCACGACCTGACGCGCGCCTACCGCCGCAGCCAGTTCGTGAGCAGCATGGCAAGCAGCGGCGTGAACCTCGTGGCGTCGACCACGCCGGTGATCTCGGGCGCGAAGGCCGTTGCCATGCGCATCAAGAACCACAACGACCAGCTCCTCGAGATGCAGCGCGAGATTGAGCGGGTCGTGGGCTCGAAGGGCGTGTCGGCGAAGCGGCGCGTGCTGACCCAACGCCGCAAGAGCGTGCTCACGGCCATCCAGAAGC
>CACYAX010000146.1:8474-10991 GCA_902772435.1 uncultured Coriobacteriaceae bacterium
ACGCCTGCGACATCGACGCGAGCGGGCGCTTCTCGGTGGAGCCCATGTACTGCATCAGCTGCGGGGCCTGCATGGTTGCCTGCGAAGAAGCGGCCATCAAGATGGAGCCCTGCGACCCGTCGGCCATCGTGATGCCCGACCCCGATGCGGACAAGCTGGCGGAGCGTCGGGCGGAGCTCGCCAAGCGCAAGGCCGAGGCGAAAGAGAAGATCAATCAGGGCCTGGGCGTCATCGAGCGCCTGGTCGACAGCCCGAAAGAATAGGTTGAACGGTCGCCGAAGGGGCGCGAGGCCTTTGGGCGAGACAGGAAGGAACGAGCAGTGGCACTTTCGATCGGCATCGTCGGGCTTCCCAACGTGGGCAAGTCAACGCTTTTCACGGCCCTCACGCGCAAGGGCGGCCTCGCGGCCAACTACCCCTTCGCGACCATCGATCCCAACGTGGGCATCGTGGACGTGCCCGACGAGCGCCTGTACAAGCTGGCAGAGATCGTGCACCCGGGCCGCATCGTGCCCGCCTCGGTCGAGTTCGTGGACATCGCGGGCCTGGTGAAGGGCGCGAGTGAGGGCGAGGGCCTGGGCAACCAGTTTTTGGCCAACATCCGCAACACCGACGCCATCTGCGAGGTCGTGCGCTGCTTCTCCGATCCCGACGTCATCCGCCACGAAAGCAGTGTCGACCCGGCGAGCGACATGGACACCATCCAGACCGAGCTCGTGCTGGCAGACCTCGGCACCCTCGAGCGCGCCATCCCCAAGCTGGAGAAGGAGGTCCGCCGCGACAAGGAGAACGCCCCGCGCCTCGCCATCGCCCAGCGCCTGCAGGCGTGGCTGAACGAGGGCAACCGTGCCGCTGACCTGCCCATGACCGACGAGGAGCGCGCCGCCGCGCACGACCTCTTCCTGCTCACCATGAAGCCCATCCTCTACGTCGCCAACGTGGACGAGGACGCGCTCGGCGAGCCGCTGCCGCAGATCAACGGCGCGGACGTGGTGCCCATCTCGGCGAAGATCGAGGCCGAGCTGGCAGAGCTCGACCCCGAGGAGGCCGCGGAGTACCTGGCCGACCTCGGCCTCGAGAAGAGCGGCCTCGAGGTGCTCGCCCAGGCCGCCTACAAGCTCCTCGGCCTGCAGAGCTATTTCACGGCCGGCGAGATGGAGGTCAAGGCCTGGACCATCCCCGTGGGCGCCAAGGCCCCGCAGGCCGCGGGCGTCATCCACTCCGACTTCGAGCGCGGTTTCATCAAGGCCGAGGTCGCGAGCTACGAGGACTACGTCACCCTCGGCGGCGAGCAGGGATGCAAGAATGCCGGCCGCCTGCGCATGGAGGGCAAGGAGTACGTGGTGCAGGACGGCGACGTGATGCACTTCCGCTTCAACGCCTAGCGCGGTTTCCAGATCGAGATTGCCGGGACTCAGCTCACGGGCCGCGTCCCGGCAACGTTTTACATGCGCTCCGCATGCTCTCGGGTTCTTACGAGCTTCAACAGTAATGTGAATATGCCTTGCTCTCCGTTGTGTTGGGCTGGTACTTGGGGGAAAATGATTAAGACTGTGGCCAGACTCTGCGTTGGCCACGTGCGCATTTCCATCTGCGTACCCACATACAGCGGCGTGAGCCGCACGACCAAGGGGGATTTTTGGCCGCAGCAAAACACAGGGCGATGACGAGCGAAGAGCACAAGGTGCATTCTGCCTCCACGTCGCATTCTCGATCAGCGCAGCAAGGCACGTCGCGCAAGGCCACGAATCGCGAGCTGAGCGCCAACAACCTGTCCCGCAAGAACGCGGGCGAGCACTACGCTGCCAAGCGTCGCAAGTCGCGCCGCGGGATCATCCTGCGGGGCGCGCTCATCGGTCTCGTGGTCCTGCTGTTCGCAGGCGCGGGCGTCGCATGGGCCTACATCAACAGCCTCGACCAGAAGCTGGGCAAGGGCGTGAGCGACGAGCTGCGCGCCACCCTCACCGAGCGCGTCGAGCCGAGCGAGCCCTTCTACATGCTGCTCCTGGGCGTGGACAAGGGCGAGGAGCGCACCGAGGAGTACGGCGATGAGTACTGGAACTACCGCGCCGACACCATCATCCTCGCGCGCATCGATCCGAAGGCCGTGAAGGTCACGCTCGTCTCCATCCCGCGCGACACCTACGTCGACATGCACGAGAACGGCCAGACCAAGATCAACGCCGCCTACTCGTTCGGTGGCGCGAGCTACATGGTGCAAATCGTGGAGGAGTTCTCGGGCGTCAAGATCTCGCACTACGCCGAGATCGACTTCGATGGCTTCGTGAAGGTCGTGGACGGGGTCGGCGGCATCGACGTCAACCTGCCCGTGGCCATCAGCGATCCTGAATACACCGGCATCGAGCTCGACGCCGGCGAGCACCACCTCGATGGCTGGGACGCGCTCATGCTCGCACGCTCCCGCCACGCCTACGACGAGTACGGCGGCGGCGACTTCTACCGTGCCGCCAACCAGCGCATGGTCATCTCCGCCGTGGCTCGCAAGGTGCTCTCGAG
>CACYAX010000147.1 GCA_902772435.1 uncultured Coriobacteriaceae bacterium
GTCGCCCTAAAGGGGATGTCCCCGGTCCAATACCGGGGACATCCAATCAGGGCCGCCTGAGAACTCTATTTAACCGTCCAACTATTGGGGTCTAGTTCACATGCCGTCAGGGGCGCCGAAGAGCGTCCTCGCCACGTGTGACTCCGAGCGCGGGAAGATGCGGCTGCGTAACCCAAGCACCCCGCGTTTCCCTACTCCCCCACGACGCCGAGATACTCCTCCAAGACGATGCCCCTCTCGGCCATCTCGTGCGCGGGGCCCTCGCCCACGTACCTGAAGTGCCACGGCTCGTAGGCAAGCCCTCCGCACACCTCCTCCTTGCCGGGAAGCACGCTCAGGATGAAGCCGTGGTCCGCCAGGTGCCTGTGCACCTTGGCAAAGAGCCCCTCAGCGGCGAACAGGTCGTCGTTGTCGCGGATGGCCGTGTCACCGTCGATGATGAAGACGTCGACCGCCAGGCCGGTGTGGTGCTCGGAGTAGCCCGGCTCGGAGACGATCTTGCCCACGTCGCCGCCATAGCGCTCGGAGAACTCGTCCCATATCTCCTGCTGCTCCTCGACGGAGCGGTAGGCGCTGTCCAGCTCGATGTCGACGCCCTCCTCCTCGAGCACCTCTGCCCGCAGGCCCTCGAAGTGCGCGAGGGTCTCCTTCTCCACCAGGTACTCCTCGCCCAGGCTGTTCTTGGCGGGCACCAGCTCTATCATGTCGAGCCACCTGTCGGGCAGCTTGTGGGTGGGGTTCACGAGGGTCAGGTAGATGTCCCGCCCACCGGTGCCGCGCGCATCGCCCGCAGGCGCGGATCTGCAGGCAGACAGCCCCATTGCGAGCAGGGCGGCAAGCAGCAGGGCATAGATTCTTCTCATGGTCAGCCATCCCAACTCTTCGACTTGGTAACCTCGATACATAGTACGCAAGAAGAGGGGCGGCGTCCCAAGTCCTGAGCCGAATGACCTGTCCCCTTGACTCAGTTTGTCCCCTTGACTCAGTCCGCCTACGAAAGCGAGTCGACGGTGAGCTCGCAGCGAGCGCCGGCAAGCTCGATGGCCAGCGGCGCCTCCACGGCCTCGGGAGCCTCCACGGGTTCTCCGTCGCGGGTGAAGCGCAGCACGCGCTTGCCGAAGCGGCCGCGCGTCGTGGCGGAGAACGGGGTGCCGTGCGCGACATGCAGCACCGACGTTGCCCCCACCTGGTTGACGTCAACCTGCCCGCGCACGTCGTCGGCCCACACCTCCAAGTCCACGGGCACGTCGAGCTCGACGTGGCCCTCGAGATCCACCAGCCAGACGCACCCGACCTTGCCGCCGATCTCGATGTCAAGACTGACATGCTCGATGCGCAACTCGTCAGCGAAGAGCTCGATTTCCGCATCGGCCGTATAGGCGCCGGGCAGCTCGATCGTCACGTCGAGCTCCTTGCGTGCGAGCGCATCGTCAACGACCCCCGTGCTGGTCACGTCGATATCGAAGTTGCGCCCCTCCGTATCGAGCACCACCTTGAACGCCCGCTCCAAATCGGCGATGGAATCGGCGGCGAGACGCACCCACGCCTTCTCGCCTGCGCTCGCGCGCACCACGACCGAGTGTGCGCATCCGACCTTGATGTCGTAGTGCTTCTCCTCGACGAGATCGACCGACGTGACGCTCTCGAAGCGGCCAGCCTCGTCACCGGCGCTGGCCTCGACACCAAAGATGAGGGCATCAGTCGACACGCCGAACAGCTGCGCGATGGCAGCCAGATTCTCGATGTCGGGAGTGCCTACACCGGTCTCCCACTTGGTGATTGCCTGGCGCGAAACGCCCAGCTTCTCGGCCATCTGCTCCTGCGACCACCCACGCTCGCTGCGCAACGCTTTGATCATTTCGGACGTCTTCATGACTGCTCCTTTTGCTCGACTGCTTACGTCTACGCCGCAATCATGCCCCCACGCCATTGGTTGCGACCAGCAACGAGTGCTTACATTTGGGAAAAACCTGCTACGAATCGTAGCATCAGGGCCCTCGCAAGCAATTCAACGCTTCGATTGGCGCAAAGTGAGTCAAGGGGACAGGTCGTTTGGCTCATGGACCCTTGACTCGCACGTCAAATGACCCGTCCTATTGAATCACGCGCGGAGCTTGGAAGAGGAACAGTCCCAGCGCGGCATCGAATCCCACTGCAGCAAAGACGCTGAAGCGCTCGACCACGCCGAAGAGCTCATGGGGCACCAGCCCTTGGCCTATGGCCCCCACGAACATCATCGCCAGCGCCACGGCGGCGCATACGCCTAACGTCCTCACGCTCGCATCCCGCTGGCCTGCAAACGCAATCAGGGAGAGCGACACGACCGAAAGCAGCACCACGGCTATGGTGACCACATACACGTGCATCATGTCCTGGAATCCGGCCATCCCCGTGCCCGCCTCACTTAGCGGAAACAGACCATACCCCACATCTGATACCCAGCACATGAGGGTGAACAGATACACACCTGCACGAAAACCCCGAGTGGACGGCAGATGCTCCGAGACGAAAAGGGATGCGCAGGTGGCACACACCACGCTACACACACCATACGGCGCAGACAGCTGATCCCACAATGCTCTAGAGGGTGCCGATTCGGCGGAAAGGTCGCTCACAGCCTGTGCCATCCAGTCGTAGCCAGGATACGCCAGGGGTGCCAACACGACAGCTGCCGCATACGAGACGAGCGCCACGACTCCCGTGAGTCCCAACCAGTTGATGAGTGCCCTACGCATGGGTGGCCTCCATCTGCCGTGAAAACCAACCAATGTAGCGCTTAGCCTCGTCAAACAGTGTCGGGTCGTCGCATGCCTGCGTACCGGCAGCCGTCAGCTTGTCCAACTGATAGTCCACCAGGGCGTGTATCGTCATGGCGTAGGACAGCGCTGCCATGTCCACATCATCGCAGCTGAGCCTCCCGTGCACTGCAAGCGCGTAGAAGAGGTTCTTGACCTGTCGCACCATGTGCTCGGTCTCCTCCAGTACGATCCGCGCCGCCACAGGACTCGTCGTGCGCTCCGCGTAGAGCACACGCCAGAGACGCAGCAGATCCTCGTCCAGCACGAAGGCGCGGTACGACTCGAAGGAGGCAAGTAGGATTTCCTCGAGGCCCTTGTCCCCTATGAGCCCAGCGTAATCGCCGTCGAATGCCGCCTTTCGCTCGCGAGCCTGGGCGCGCAGAAAGCGATAGGCCTCCTGCACGATTTCGTCCTTCGATGCGAAGTGGTTGTAGAGGGAGGGCTTCCGTATGCCCACCCGCTCCGCAATCTGTGACAAGGTCACCGCACCCAAGCCCCGCTCCGCCGCAAGGTCCAAGGTCGCCTTTACGATTTCCTCTTTGCGCGTCATAGGCTTGCCTCCAAAAACTAACGATTGTTAGTTTATATACTATCCTTCATTAGTCTTGTCAAGGAGGTGGCGCAGACGCTCGGAAGACAGGCGCACACTTCGCGCTCATCACGGGCACAAGAATCCAGCCGAATGCTTAGGTCCTTACTCGTCCAGCTCCAGCCGCATGAGCACTAGCTCCTGCCAGCCGGTCTGGCGCGAGCGAAAGCCCCTGGGGTTCCTTCCGTACTCGACGAAGCCCTCGCTTTGGTAGAGCGCAATGGCTCGCTCGTTTTCTGCCACGACGTCCAGCTCAAGCTGCGCGTATCCTGCCCTCTTCGCACATTCGATGCAGGCCTCGGTCAGCGCTCGACCCAGACCGAGGCCCCAATACGCGCGTTCGACACCAATGCCAAACTCGGCCCGATGCCTCAGCTTCTCCTTCGAGCCGACGCAGCCGATGCCCGCCGTGCCGACAACCCTGCCGTCGACCTCAGCAAGGATCTCTATCTCATTGTCGCTCTCGAATCTCTCCTGCAGGTACCGTGCCTTACCCTCCAGGCTACGGTCACTCTCCTCCGGGTAGGTGAGCAGGTAGTCCGTTTCCCCGTGCGTAAGGATAAAGTTGTCCAGCGCCGCGCGCGCATCCTCGGCCGTGCCATTGCGCAAAAAGCACTGCTTGCCGTCTCGCAGCGTTATCGTCTTGCGATACTCCATGGAGTATTCACCGGCTTTCTTGCGAACAGGAGTTGATGCGTAACACAGTGAAGCATAACATATGTTGCGTAACGATAGTTTTCACTTTTGCATCTTCTTAAGAGGACAAGCAGCATGCCTGCCAGCGTCAAGTTCACAAGGAAGAAATCGTTAATGCGGCCCTGAGTCAAACAACCTGTCCCCTTGACTCGGGCACCCTCGCGCTTTCTCGCTTACATCTCCCCTTCGACCAAGCCCTTGTACGCCCCGTAGCCTTCGGCGTCCATGCGGTCGTAGGGGACGAAACGCAGCGCGGCCGAGTTGATGCAGTAGCGCAGGCCTCCCCGCTCGGCAGGGCCATCCGTGAACACGTGCCCGAGGTGGGAGGCGGCCTGGGCACTGCGCACCTCCCTACGCACCATGAAGTGCGAGAGATCGGTGCGCTCCGTCACTGCCTTAGCGCTTATGGGCCGGGAGAAGGCCGGCCACCCGCAGCCCGATTCGAACTTGTCACGCGAGGTAAAGAGGGGCTCGCCACTCACCACGTCAACGTAGATACCCCGCTCAAAGAAGTCGTCGTATGGGCCCGTGAACGCCCGCTCCGTCGCGCCCTTCTGCGTCACGTTGTACGCAAGCTCCCCGATACGGCTTTTGAGCTCGTCTTCTGGCCGCGTGCATTGTGCACAACCGCCGCTGTCGCACGCGCGAGACTGCGCGTTCCGGTGCGCCTGATGGTGGTCTTCTGCTGGATAGTAGTTCCGCAGGGGCTCGACCTGCACTCCTGCGGAGGCACCCCTACCCTGCGCGCGTTCGAGCGCAGCATGCACTTCCGGTAGTTGTGCCTCATCAACGTAAAAGATAGCGTGGCGATACTGGGAGCCAAACCCCGTTGCCTGCCAGCTCACCCCCGTTGACGCGAGATAGGCAAGGTAGTGGTCAATCAGCTCTCCGAGGAGGACGACGCCCTCATCAAAGCGCACGCGGACCGTCTCGCCCGCGAGCTCGACCGCCTGGCAGTCGTCGGTGACGTCGTTCTTGCCGAGATTCTTGTACGCGTTAGCGAGCGTCCTGAAGTTGAACGCCTGCGGCGTCTGCACGGCCCAGAGTTTCTCCCTGTCCTCGGTCCCGGAAATGGCAGTCCCCTTTTCGACACGCTTTACGGTGTCGGTCATGCGGCGACCAAC
>CACYAX010000148.1 GCA_902772435.1 uncultured Coriobacteriaceae bacterium
TCTCCACCGCGCGCATCCGCAAGGCGCTTGACCGAGCCGAGGAGGCGAGTCCCTACAAGGATGCCATCACGCGCATGCTTGCCAACGTCGCCTCTTCCGGTGCCAAGATCGAGCACCCGCTCCTCGCGCGTCATGGCGAGGAGAAGGCCGTGCTCTACATCGTCATCGCTTCTGACCGTGGCCTTGCGGGTGGCTTCAACGTGGTGCCGCAGCGCCTCGTCGAGCGCAAGATCCGCGAGCTCACGGCCGAGGGCGTCACGTGCGAGCTCATCACCTGCGGCCGCAAGCCGACCGAGTACTTCACGTCGCGCAAGATCAAGCCACAGATGTCCTTCGTGGGCATCTCGTCCGAGCCCAACATGGACGAGGCGGCGCGTATCGCCTCCTACGTCATCGATGGCTACACGACCGGCGACCTTGACCGCGTCGAGCTGCTGTACTGGCACGCCAAGAGCCGCGTGGACCAGGAGTTCGTGACCGAGCACTTGCTGCCCATCGAGCGCGACGTGCTCATGATGCCCAACCGCCCGCGCACGGCCGAGGCCCTCACCGAGGTCCGCCAGGACCTCGTGTCCGAGTTCACGTTCGACCCCTCGGCAAACGAGGTGCTGGGCTCGCTTCTGCCCGCCTATGTGCGCACGGTCATCTTCCACGCGCTGCTCGACTCGGCGGCTGCCGAGCACGGCGCCCGTCGCCGCGCCATGCAGTCGGCGACCGACAGCGCCGAAGAGGTGCTCGCGCAGCTCTCGCGCACCTACAACCGCGTCCGACAGAGTTCCATCACCACCGAGCTCAACGAGATTATTGGTGGTGCGTCAGCATTGGAGGACACTAAATAATGTCCGATCAGACCGAAGAGCGCTCCCTCCTCGAGGAGGCCGCTTATAACTACATGAACCGCAGTGTCGGCAACGGCACCATCGTCCGCATCGTCGGACCGGTCGTCGACGTGCAGTTCGACGGGCAGGTGCCCGCGATCTACACGGCCCTCACCGTCGATGCCGACACGCCGGTCGGCAAGGTCGAGTGCGTGCTCGAGGTCGAGTCGCAGCTCCCCGGCGGCGTCGTGCGCGCCGTGGCCATGTCGTCCACCGACGGCCTACAGCGCGGACTGCGCGTGCACGACACCGGCTCGCCGATGATGATGCCCGTGGGCCAGGCGACCCTCGGCCGTGTGTGGAACGTCATGGGCAAGCCCGTCGACGGCGGCGAGATGCCGAAGGACGTGCTGTTCTACCCGATCCACCATCCCGCGCCCTCCTTCGACGAGCTGACCACCCAGACCGAGGTCTTCGAGACCGGCATCAAGGCCATCGACCTGCTCGAGCCCTACGTGCGCGGCGGCAAGACCGGCCTCTTCGGCGGCGCCGGCGTCGGCAAGACGGTCCTCATCCAGGAGCTCATCAACAACCTCGCGCAGGAGCACGGCGGCACTTCCGTCTTCACGGGCGTCGGCGAGCGCACGCGTGAGGGCACCGACCTCTTCCTCGAGATGAGCGAGTCCGGCGTCATCGAGAAGACCTGCCTCGTATACGGACAGATGAACGAGCCGCCTGGAGCGCGTCTGCGCGTCGGCCTCGCCGGCCTGACCACCGCCGAGTACTTCCGCGACCAGGGCCAGGACGTGCTGCTGTTCATCGACAACATCTTCCGCTTCTCCCAGGCGGGTTCCGAGGTCTCCGCACTGCTCGGCCGTATGCCGTCTGCAGTTGGTTACCAGCCCACGCTCGCTACCGAGATGGGCGACCTGCAGGAGCGCATCACGTCCACCAAGGAAGGCTCGATCACCTCGGTGCAGGCCGTCTACGTGCCTGCGGACGACCTGACCGACCCCGCGCCTGCGACTACGTTCACGCACCTCGACGCCACCACGGTTCTTTCCCGTTCGGTCTCCGAGCTGGGCATCTACCCGGCCGTCGACCCGCTGGCAAGCTCCTCTGACGCCCTCGATCCTTCGGTCGTAGGCGAGGAGCACTACCGCGTGGCCATGAAGACGCAGGAGATCCTGCAGGAGTACTCCGACCTTCAGGACATCATCGCCATTCTCGGTATGGACGAGCTCACCGAGGAGCAGCAGGCCACGGTCAACCGTGCTCGTAAGGTGCAGCAGTTCCTCTCGCAGTCCTTCCACGTTGCCGAGAAGTTCACGGGCAACCCGGGCGCCTACGTGCGCGTCGAGGACACCGTGCGCTCCTTCGCGGCCATCGTCGACGGCGAGTGCGACGACATCCCCGAGCAGGCCTTCCGTTACGCCAGCGACATCGAAGACGTGCGCGCCCGCGCCCGCAAGATGGCCAGTCAGAAGGGCGAGTAAGCTGCCATGGGCAAGATTACCTGCCAATTCGTGCGTCCGGACAGGCTCCTGTATGAGGGCCAGGTCGCGAGCGTCGTGCTGGTGACCCCGCAGGGCGAGCTGGGCGTATGGCCGCTCCACTCGCCTGAGATCGTGGCGCTTGGCGACGGCATCGTGCGCATCAACCGTCTTGAGGAAGACGGCGGCGGCACGGTCAAGGTCATCGTCTCGGGCGGCTACGCCGAGATCACGGACGACACGGTCATCGTGCTCGCCGATCACGCGCGCCGCTCTGACGACATCAACAAGGACGACGTCATCGCCACGAAGGAGAAGGCGCTCGCCGACCGCGACGCGCTCGACGAGGATGACAACCGTCGCGCGTACTACGAGAACAAGGCCGCCTGGTGCGACCTGCTGCTCAAGCACGCGGACAACAAGTAGGTCTCTCACATGCAGTTCGGCTGCCCGCCAGGGTCCATCCCTTGGCGGGCAGCTTTTTCGCGCAAGGCGGCAGGGCTGCGCATGTTGTGTCGGCGCTGCCAGAAGGGGAGTGCCTTGCGCAGGGGGGCGTTTCTCCACAATTGGGCGCCTATAGCGTGGCTGCGCTGCAGTTTCACAGCTACCTGCTATACTTTTTCGCGAAATTGAGGCATGCTGGCGCAGCATGGCTCTCAGCATTCGGAGGTCCCGTGGAAGTCATTACGATCGAGGGTGGCCATCCCATAACGGGCGAGGTCACGGTTGAGGGTGCGAAAAACTCGGCACTCAAGCTCATGGCGGCGACGATTCTCGCGCCCGGCGTCTCTACGCTCACCAACGTCCCCAACATCGCCGACGTGCATGTCATGGGCAAGGTGCTCAAGGAGCTCGGCGCCAAGATCGTGGTCGCCGACGAGCACACGCTCATCATCGACACCTCCGCGGTTGACCGCTGGGAGACCCCCTACCACCTGGTTGCCCAGATGCGTGCGTCCACGGCTGTGCTCGGCCCGCTGATCGGGCGTTTCGGCAAGGCCACGGTCGCCATGCCGGGCGGCTGCAACATCGGCGCGCGCAAGATCGACATGCACCTTCTGGGCCTGCAGGCGCTCGGCGTCGAGTTCGACATGAGCCATGGTGACATCTGCGCGACCACGCCCCACGGTCTCACGGGAGCCACGGTCTCGCTTGACTTCGCGAGCGGCGGCGCCACCGAGAACCTGATGATGGCGTCCGTGCGCGCCAAGGGCATCACCACCATCGACAACGCCGCCCGCGAGCCCGAGATCGTCGACCTCGCCAACATGCTGAACGAGATGGGGGCCAAGGTCCGCGGTGCGGGCACCCCCGTCATCGAGATCGAGGGCGTCGCCGAGCTGGCGCCCGTGGTCCACGAGGTCGTCGGCGACCGCATCGAGGCCGGCACCTTCATCGCCATGGCGGGCGTGTGCGGCGGTCCCGTCACGGTCAAGGGCTTCGAGCCCGCGCATTTGGGCCTCGTGCTCAAGAAGTACGAGCAGATGGGCATCACCATCGAGCAGGGGCCGCGCCAGTGCGTCATCGCGCGCTCGGTTCCGCTGCGTCCCGTCGACATCCAGACCCTGCCGTTCCCGGGCTTTCCCACCGACATGCAGGCCCAGACCATGTGTGCGCTCGCGCTCGCCGAGGGTAGCTGCGTCATCACCGAGAACGTCTTCGAGAACCGCTTCATGTTCGCGAGCGAGCTCTCGCGCATGGGCTCCAACATCGTGATCGAGGGCCACCACGCCATCGTGCACGGCGTCCCGGGCTTCTCCGGCGCGCAAGTCAAGGCGCCCGACCTGCGTGGCGGAGCCGCGCTGGCCATGGCGGGCCTCGTCGCTGAAGGCGTGACCACCATCTCCGACATCTACCACATCGACCGTGGCTACGAGCGCTTCGTCGAGAAGCTGCGCAGCCTGGGCGCGAAGGTCAGCCGCGAGGAGCAGGACATCCCCGAGTAGCCCATCCGGTCTCGTAACGTATGCACGCGCGACGGCTCCTCCCCTTGGGGTGGGGCCGTCTCTTTGTGACGTGCGTCCTGCGAGCGAGCTGACGCATATACCGCCGAAAGCCTCGCACTGCGTCGTGGCCGTCTGCCTAAAATCATCAGCCCTTCACAGGTTGACGGCGACCCATGCGTCGATAATGGGTAGAAGAGTACGACATGCACGTCATTCGGATTGAGATGCGCTGGGGAGGGACTATGCCTCGTACTGAGACACACGGAGAGAACAGCCTCACCATGGCCGGTGAAGATTACATCGAGTCGATCTATCGCCTCATGATTGAGGGCGACGTCGACATGTCGTACGGTATCCGCTCCGTTGAGGTCGCTGAGGACCTGGGCGTCTCCAAGGCGAGCGTCAACAAGGCCCTCTCCTACCTCAAGGAGAGCGGCATGGTCGAGCAGGCGCGCTACGGCCGCGTGGTGCTCACGGAGGCTGGCGTGTCCTATGGGCGCGACGTCTGGCGTCGGCACAGGGCTCTGCGCAACTTCCTCATCTCCGAGCTGGGTGTGGAGCCGAGCGTCGCGGACGACGAGGCCTGCCTCATGGAGCACGACCTCTCCATGGACACCATGAACAAGATGTATTCCTACCTTGAGGAGCGCGGCATCGCCGTTGACGACGAGCGCTTCAGGAAAGAAGAAGAGAACGCCTAATCGCAGCCAGAAAGGAACCAACCCATGAAGTCAGTCATTCCCGCAGCAGGTCTCGGCACGCGCTTTCTCCCGGCAACCAAGTGCTCTCCCAAGGAGCTCTTGCCGGTCCTGAACAAGCCCGTCATCCAGTACGTGGTCGAGGAGGCTCTTGAGCCGGCGGGCGTTGACGAGGTCGTCATCGTGAACTCTCACGAGAAGCCGCAGATCAATGACTACTTCACGGGCACCAGGCCGCCACGTATCCCGTCACCTTTGCCTATCAGGACGAGGCCCTCGGCCTGGGCCACGCCGTGCTGTGCGCCGCGGACGCGGTGGGCGACGAGCCGTTCTTCGTGCTCTTGGGCGACTACTTCGTGCCCGAGCGCCAGATGTGCGTCAACATGGCCAAGGTGTCTGCCGAGCATGGCAACTGCTCGGTCATCGCGGTCGCGCCCGTGCCCGCCGACCAGGTGAGCCGCTACGGCATCATCGCCGGCGAGCAGGTAGGCTCGCTTTCGGGCGAGAAGCTCGGCGAGGAGGATTTCGGCGCCGTGTGGAAGGTCTCGGGCCTGGTCGAGAAGCCCAAGGCCGAGGACGCGCCGTCCCACCTCTTCATCGTGGGCCGCTACCTGCTCACGCCGCGCGTCATGGAGCTGCTCAAGACGCAGGGTCCGGGCGCGGGCGGCGAGATCCAGCTCACCGATGCCCTCGAGCGCCTGCTTGAGACCGAAGAGATGTATGCGCTGGTAGTCGATCCCAATGAGGGGTGCGACACGGGTACGCCCGCTGCCTGGGCCGCCACGAACGCGCGCCTCGCGCTGGCCAATCCTGCCCAGAAACCCGCCTTCATGGAGGCGTTGGGCGACGCATCTCTCTAATACAGGGCCATGCGCATCATCCACTTCGATGCCAACGGGTGGCGGGCGCGCTTCGACGACGGCTTTGACGAAGAGAGCGTAGGTCGCATTGCCTGCGCTCTCGGCCTTGTCTGGGGCGGCTCGCATCCAGGGTCAACGGTGCTCGTTGGCTACGACACGCGACACAACGGAAAACACTTCGCGGAGCTGGTCGCCGCGATCTTGGCAGGCCAGGGGCTCTGCGCCAAGGTATCGTCGACGACCTGTCCCATTCCGGCCTTGGGGTGGTCTGCCGCCCATAACGGAGCCTGCGTCGGAGCGGTGATGCTCTCCGCGTCCGAGAGCTCCTGCGAATATGGCGGCATCCAGCTGCGGGGCGCCGACGGCGGCCCCGTCTCCTCCCGCTTCCTTGCCAAGGTGGAGCGGGCCATCCCCACGCGGGTCCCACGCGCGCGCGGGAGCTTTGCCGAGACGGACGTTGTTACGGCGTATGAGGATGCCCTGGTCTCCTTCGTGGACGCGGACGCGATCGCGGCGGCGGGCCTGCGGGTCGTGGCGGATCCCATGTACGGTGGCGGTGTGGGCGTGCTTGCGCGCGTGCTCGACCGCCTCGGTTGTGACGTGGTGCGCCTGCACGACGAGGTCCGTGAGGACTTTGCGGGCCTGCATCCGAGCGCCACCGATCCTTGGGCTGACGAATGCGAGCAGAGGCTCGTGGAAACGGGCGCGAACCTGGCCATCGTCCTTGATGGCGACGGCGACAGAAGCGCCGTGGTCGACGAGCGCGGCCGGCTGGTGAGCCCCCACAACCTCGTGCCGCTCGTGATGAGGCAGCTCATGGGGAAGGGGTACACGGGGCGCGTGGTCGCGACGTCGTCCAGCTCTGAGCGCCTGATGCGTCAGGCGGACTATCTGGGCTGCCCCCGCACGCGAGTGCCCGTGGGGTTCGAGCGCCTGTACGACGAGCTGCATGACAACGACGTGCTGATCGCCTCGGAAGAGTATGGCGGCATCTGCGTGCCCCAGCACCTCAAGGAGCGTGACGGCCTGCTGGCGGGCCTGCTCGTGGTGGAGCTGCTTGCCCAGGAGGGCGGCACGCTCTCTAAACACGTGCGCGCGATGACGAGCGAGCTCGGACACCTCTCCTATATAAGGAAGGACGTCTACATGGAGCCCGCGCAGGTCGAGTCGATGCGCATCATCCTTCCCGGCCTCAATCCCGCCTCGATCGGAGGGCTCGAGCCCCAGGAAATATCCCATGCGGACGGCCTGCGGGCGTCCTTTGCCGATGGGTCGTGGGTGCTCGTGCGCCCCTCGCGCACCCTTCCTGTGATACGTGCCAACGCGGAGGCACGCGACGCTTCCGCAGCGTCGGCGCTCCTTTCTGGCGCGCTCTCAGCGGCTTTGGATGCCCTTGCAAACGCCTGATTGTGTAGGAACCGTGGAGGCACGGATTGTCGCCCCGCGCGGGTCGGCGGATGCGTATAGTTAATTCCTGCGCGGCGCCCAGCGGGGCGGCGCGG
>CACYAX010000149.1 GCA_902772435.1 uncultured Coriobacteriaceae bacterium
AAACGGACATCAAAGCGCCCGTCGTATGAAGTCGCACCAGCAGCGACCTGCGGAAACGCAGGGGCCGCTTCATACGGCCTGGCCGAAAGGGGCCGAAAACGGGTCCGAAGGGCCAGTCGTATGAAGCCCCGCCGGCGGCGACCTGCGGAAACGAGGGTCCGACTTCATACGACCCAGCCAGAACAGGTCGAAACGGACATCAAAGCTCCCGTCGTATGAAGTCGCACCAGCAGCGACCTGCGGAAACGCAGGGGCCGCTTCATACGGCCCGGCTGGAACGGCCCGAAAACGGGTCCGAGGGGCACGTCGTATGAAGCCCTGGCGGCGGCAACCTGCGGAAACGTCCGGGCCGCTTCATACGACTTGGGCAAAAGGGGCCGAAACGGGCGACGGAGGCCAGTCGTATGAAGCCCAAACAGGAGCCGCCCCAAAGTCACTTCCCGCTACAGAATCAATCTCCCAGCACCGAACAGGCTGTCGAGCAATGCCGCGCGGGCGACTTGCTCTGAAGGACCAAGCCTCGCAGGCTCAGCGCCAATCAGCTGAGAAAACTGACGGCACAACCTGTCCGCCCGCACGGGATCAACCAAGTCAGTGAACTTGACCTGCAAAACGCGCTCCCCCATCGCGGTCAGCGCGTTCAGCCTTTCTCGATCTGCATCAACCTGCATGTCATGAAACTTGCCAAGATACTCGAGACCGACATGCTCGTCGGGAATCCCCACGTCGATACGAAAGCTCTGTCTCGTTGGTCGGTCAACCAGGGCCTCCTGGCCGCTTCTGACGGGGATTTCATAGTTGAAACGCAGCCCGGGGATCCCGCAGCCACCGTTCGTTTTGTCCAATCTCAGAAGTAGATAGAGGTTTGTCTCCTGAGGGGACTCAGCGCCAGCGCCAATGAAACGCAACGCGCGACGTGCCGCCGATATGCCGCGCACGCCACGCGCTTCATCGAGATACCGAGACAACCGTTCTGGGCTCGTCAGGGGTGGTCTTTGGATGATGCAGTTTGTGCCGGGAGAAATCATGTAGCTGCTGCATAGAGAGCAGCCCACCTGCACGAGCCGCTCAAAGCCGAGACGACTTGCCAACTGCAGGAACGTGAACTCGGGGACGCTGACATAGATTCCTGGGCCAACCAGCGCAAACGAACGCGCCGGCATCCTTGATGTCCATTGGTGACGCACGATATTTCGCGCAGGATGTTGGTTGCTTCCCCCTCGCACCAGAGCGTGATGACGCTTTCCGTCCGAGAGGCCGAGTGGGCCAAGGCTGCCCGGACCCTCTAACGGCGGGATCTCGATGCCATAGTGAGAAAGGTCGACCACGCCAAGCTCATCCACGGTGGTTACGCACTCGGTGAGGGATGGGTTGTCGACCGTACAATTTGCAAACGGATCGGGACCGTTGAGGTACGCATAGTAGAACGATTCTGAGAGACAAGAGAAGTACCTCACGCGCGCCCTCCCTTTCGAAGCCTAGCAACTAATCCCACCTTAAGCCGTCTCGTGGCTTGCAAGGACTACGAATTGAGAACGTCTGCACGTGTCTGACACATGGCTGACGCGAATCTGCATACTTATCAACAAGCTGCAGGTGGGAGCTGTTAATATTTGCCTGAATTACATCATTGTTTAAATTACTTACTGTAGTTGTTCTGTATGGATGGGCTCACGGCTTTGTCCGACTGAGGGGCGCGTCCTTCGGAGCTGCGGATGGGACGCCGCGGAGACCGACGACTCCTTATGCACCTCGGCATGGCGAAGCGGGGCGGCAGAGAGGTGGGGAGGCTTCATATGTCTCAGCCATAACGTGCCGAATCGGGGGCCAAGGGGCCCGTCGTATGAAGCCGCGGTGGTGCGCACCTGCGGAGATGCGGGGACCGCTTCATACGACACGGGCAGAGGGGGCCTAAACGGGCGACGGAGGGCCCGTCGTATGAAGCCGCGGGGGTGCGTACCTGCGGAGATGCGGGGACAGCTTCATACGACACGGGTAGAGGGGGCCGAAACCGGCGCCGATGGGCCAGTCGTATGAAGTCCCGCCGTCGGCGACCTGCGGAAACGTGGGGACAGCTTCATACGACCCGGCCGGAACGGCCCGAAAACGGGTCCGAAGGGCCAGTCGTATGAAGTCCCGCCGTCGGCGACCTGCGGAAACGTCCGGGCCGCTTCATACGACACGGGCGAAAGGGGCCGATAAGGGCTTCGGAGGGCCAGTCGTATGAAGCTGCGGTGGCAGCGACTTGCGGAAACGTCCGCCCCGCTTCATACGACCCGGCCGGAACGGCCCGAAACGGCCGCCAGAGCGCCCGTCGTATGAAGCCACGGCCGCCAAAGCTTGCCCAACCCCACCCGCGCATTCTGCGGAAACGCAGCAGCTCTGCGCCATGCCTCCACATGCCTCGCGTATACTTTGCAAGACAAACTCGCAACACAGCTAAGGAGCACCCATGAGCGAGAAGAAGACCATCGCAGATACGACCGTCCTCGTCACGGGCGGTGCCGGCTTCATTGGGAGCCACACCGTCGTCAAGCTGCTCGAGAGCGGCTACACCGTCGTGGTGGTAGACGATCTTTCCAACGCATCCGAGAAGGTACTCGACCGCATCGACCAGATCGTGGGCGACGAGGCCTCCGAGCGCCTCTCCTTCTACCGCGCCGACGTCAACGACCGCGCAGCCCTCGAGGCCGTCTTCGACGACTGCCAGATCGACCGCGTCATCCACTTCGCCGGCTTCAAGGCCGTCGGCGAGAGCGTGCAGAAGCCCATCGAGTACTACGCCAACAACCTCGGCAACACCCTCACGCTGCTCGACGTCATGCGCGAGCACGGCTGCAAGTCCATCATCTTCTCCAGCTCCGCCACGGTCTACGGCGACCCCGACGCCCTGCCCCTCACCGAGCAGAGCACCAAGAAGAACGCCACCAACCCCTACGGCTGGACCAAGTGGATGATCGAGCAGATCCTCACCGACGTGGCCAAGGCCGACCCCGAGTGGGACGTCGTGCTGCTGCGCTACTTCAACCCCATCGGCGCGCATCCCTCGGGCCTCATCGGCGAGGACCCGAAGGGCATCCCCAACAACCTCGTGCCCTACGTGGCGCAGGTCGCCGTGGGCAAGCGCGACGCCGTGCACGTCTTCGGCAACGACTACGACACCCACGACGGCACCGGCGTGCGCGACTACATCCACGTGGTCGACCTCGCCGCTGGCCACGTAGCCGCCCTCGCGTGGATGAACGGCCGCTCGGGCGTCGAGATCTTCAACCTCGGCACCGGCACCGGCTCGAGCGTGCTCGACGTCATCAAGGCCTTCTCCGCCGCCTGCGGCAAGGAGCTCCCCTACGTGATCGAACCGCGCCGCGCGGGCGACGTGACCGCCAACTACGCCGACTGCACCAAGGCCCGCGAGGAGATGGGCTGGGAGGCCCAGTACGACCTCGCCGACATGTGCCGCGACTCCTGGAACTGGCAGTCCCACAACCCCAACGGCTACGAGGACTAACATGGACGACTTCATGACCATGCTCGCGGGCAAGCTCAACGACCAGCTCGCGGGCATCACCGAATCAGAAGAGGAGGCAGAGGCGCCCGCAAAGCGCGAGCTGCCCCCCTCCGACGGCGGCGCGCGTTTCGTGTCCTACCTCGAGAGCAGGTATGCCCAGATAGAGGGCGCCATCATGCGCACGCTGCCCCAGCCCATCGACGCGGACGCGCGCATCGCGAGCGACCTCACGCGCTACCTCTACGAGCCGATGGCGCGCTTCACCGTGAGCGGCGGCAAGCGCACGCGCCCAGCCCTCTGCCTGCTCGGAGCCGAGGCAATCGGCGCCGACCCCATCTGCGCGCTCAGCACCGCCGTCGCCATCGAGAACTTCCAGACGGCCGCGCTCATCCACGACGACATCGCCGACGGGAGCGTGCTGCGCCGTGGGGAGCCGTGCCTGCACCTCACCGAGGGCGTCGGGCCCGCCATCAACACGGGCGACCTCGCGCTCGTCACGGTGCTCTCCGGCCTGCTGGAGGATTCCCAGCTCAACGACCAGGCCTGCCTGCGCGTGCTCTGCGAGATCGCCTACATGGAGCAGCGCACCCTCGAGGGGCAAGCGCTCGACCTGTGCTGGGTGCGCGACAAGCGCTGGGACCTCACGGCTGACGATTATGCCTACATGGCCACGCACAAGACCGCCTTCTACTCGGCGGCGACCCCGCTCGCCTGCGGCGCCATCTGCGCCAACGGCACCGACGAGCAGGTCGAGGCCCTCCGCGCCTTCGGCATGGACGCGGGCCTTGCCTTCCAGCTGCAGGACGACCTCCTGAACATCGTGGGCGACGCCGAGGCGCAGGGCAAGGACTTCCGCTCCGACATCACCGAGGGCAAGCGCACCATGGCGGCCGTGACCGCGCTCGAGCGCCTCGAGGGCGCCGAGCACGACGAGCTGCTCGCGATACTCTCCGCCAAGACCACCGACGCGGCCCAGCTCGCCCGCGCGGTCGAGCTCATGGAGGCCTGCGGCGCCATCGAGGCCGTATGCACGCGCGCCCTCGAGCTGGTGGAGAGCGGCAAGGAGCACCTGCGCGAGGCCGAGTTCGACCCCGAGGCGCTCGCCACGCTCGTCTCTATGGCAGACTTCTTTGTAAAACGCGTTAGCTAACGATTGGCGGGCCTGACGCCCGCACGGACGCAGTTGGGAGAGGGCATGGACCCCATACGGCAGGGAATGGTCGGCGCAGCCGTCGAGGACATCCAGGACCGCCTGAGCAAGCTCGGCTACACCATCGACGCCACGGAGCGCAGCGAGTCGCGCTTCGGCAGCTCCACGGGAACCGCCGTGGCGCGCTTCAGGCTCGACCATGGCATCCCGCTCGGGCAGGAGATCGACGCGCCCACGTGGTCCACGCTCGTCGACGAGTGCTACGAGATGGGCGACCGCACGCTCTACCTGCGCCTTCCCAACTTCCATGGCGCTGACGTGCGCTTCCTGCAGAACTGCCTGAACATCCTCGGCTTCTCCTGCGGCGAGGCGGACGGCTACTACAACGCCTATACCGAGTCCGCCGTGAAGCAGTTCCAGGAGAGCCAGGGCATGCTCGCCGACGGCATGGCCTTCCCCGACACCTTTGACGCTATCGAGCGCCTGCGCCACGTGTGGGCG
>CACYAX010000150.1 GCA_902772435.1 uncultured Coriobacteriaceae bacterium
GGCACGGTCGCGGGCTTCCTTACCGGCCTCGAGACTGTCCACGACGCGTTCGAGACGCCCGAGATTTACCGCCTGAACGAGCAGCTCGCGCCCCACGGCACGCAGGTGCGCTATCAAGCGGAGTATTTCCTGCCCGACGTGGATACACTCTTCACGGTCCAGCCGAGCTGCCCCTATGAGCTGCGCGTGCTCGGTCCTGCTGACTTTGCCGACCTCTACGTTCCCGCGTGGTCCAACGCGCTCTGCAAGGAGCGCCCGCAGCTCGACGTGCTCGGCGTGGGAGCCTTTGACGGAGAGACGCTCGTGGGCTTTGCCGGTTGCTCGGCAGACTGCCCGCGGATGTGGCAGATTGGCGTTGACGTGCTGCCCGCATACCGTCGCCAGGGCATTGCCGCGGCGGTCACCAACCGCCTTGCACGCGAGACTTTCGAACACGGCAAGGTTCCCTTCTACTGCGCGGCGTGGAGCAACGTGCGCTCAGTGAGGAACGCGCTCGCCAGCGGGTTCAAGCCTGCGTGGGTGGAGGTCAGCGCGCGGCCGCTCGGTGAGCGCTAGACGCCGTGAGAGCTGAGCGTTCCACCCCCCTACACCTGGATGTTGCCCAGCTCGATGTGCTTTTGGATGACGGGGTCCACCACCTGGTCGAAGAGCACTTGCGAACCGAGGGCGGTCTTGCGCTGGCGGCCATAGACCTGCTCCGCGCAGACCCCGTGCGCGCGCCAATCGCCCCCATCGTTTGCGCTGTTGAGCAGCAGGGGCTGCACGTTGTCCATGACATGGGCGAACTTGGACTCGGGCGTCTCGTAGGCCTCGAACTCGTCGAAGAGGCCCATGAGTTCCGCCGCCTGGTCCTCGGGCAGCAGCCCGAATATGCGCTGCTTGGCGGCCTCCTCGCGCACCGCCTGCGTGGCAAGCCCCTCGGCATCGTAGGCGTAGGTATCTCCTGCGTCGATCTCCACCACGTCGTGAATGAGGCACATGAGCATGGCGCGGGCCACGTCGATGGGCTCGTTGGCGTATTCGCGCAGGAGGTAGCACATGATGGCCATGTGCCAGGCGTGCTCGGCGTCGTTCTCGTTGCGACCGTGGCCCGTGAGGTGCGTCTGTCGGAAGACGCTCTTCTCCTTGTCCAGCTCGAGTGCGAAGGCCAATTGTGCCGCAAGTCGCTCATCCATAGTGCGCTCCCATCCGCAGGTAACCGGCTCCATGGTAGCGCATGGGAGCTGGGCGGCGCGGGCGGATGGTTCGGGACGGATGGCGGGCTGCCTGGGGACCGTGGCTAGGTGCGCGGATCGCCGGGCCGCTTGTGGCCCGTGGCTAGGTGCGCGGTCTTTCGCACCTTCAACGTCCGCCTTAACGAGTACATCCGACCCGTAACTACTTGCGACCATTTCATCAGGCAGGCACAACTCGCCAAATTGTCTGAGCCCGCGCGATCAGGCTTGCAGCAGTGACCTGAGCAAAGGGGAGATTTCCTGCTGACGCGGTCCCGCGCTTTCCCTGTCGTGCTCAGCACGATCCAAGAGGATGCCGAACCGTGTCTTCATGGAAAGAAGATTGGGGTAGGTGACGCGATCTGATCCGGCTTCGCGCTTGGGGCGCTCATTGGTCGCCATCTGCTGCTCCTTGCTTGGCGTACGATGGACCAATCGTAGAGAACGCGCCTAAACCATGGCTGAACCGCAGATGAATGCCCGATGAAAGTTGGGGCCGTTGAGGTCTTCCCACTGTTGGGGCAAGTACGTGGACGCAGTCGGGACGGTACCGTGATGTGAGTCTGACTTACGGGAGGTAAGTCAGACTGGATGGTAGTAGAGGAAAACAGTCCTTTGACGTGGATTTGACTTACGGGAGGTAAGTCAAACTCGGCGGAAGCCGGGAGAACGGGGCCGTACCTCCGTGTCTGACTTACGGGAGGTAAGTCAAACTGGGTGGAGGTCTCGGGAACGATACCGTGATGTGAATTGGACTTACGGGAGGTAAGTCAGACTGGGCGGAAGCCGGGAGAACGGGGCCGTACCCCCGTGTCTGACTTACGGGAGGTAAGTCAGACTCGGCAGAGGTAACGGAAAACGGTCCTTTGATGTGAGTCTGACTTACGGGAGGTAAGTCAAACTGGGTGGAGGTCTCGGGAACGGCACCATAGCGTCGGTCTGTCTTACGAGAGCCAAGTCAGACACGGGCGCACGCTCGTCCCCATCCCCAAACACAACGCGGCCCGCCGGAGAACCCGACGGGCCGCGTCAATCACGCACGGGAAACGAAGCCTACAGCCCCATGAGCGCGCCTGCGTAGGTCATGATCATCATGAGCACCACGAACGCGAAAGAGTACGGCGCCACCTTGGCGATGAGCTCGCCGTCCTTGCCCTGCAGGTCGCAGGCCGCGCAGCCGATGGCCACGTTCTGCGGCGAGAGCATCTTGCCGGCGGAGATACCGAGCGAGTTGGAGGCCACGAGCCAGGTCTCGTTGACGCCGATGGACTGGGCAGCCTGGAGCTGCACGTTGCCGAAGAGGACCTCGGAGGAGGTGCCGGAACCCGTGACGAAGGTGCCGAGCGCGCCGAGCAACGGAGCCACAAGCGGATAGAGGTTGCCGAGCGTGCCGACGAAGAACGCCGCGATGCTCGCGATCATGCCGGAGTAGCCCATGATCTTGGCCACGGAGAGCACGCCGAGCATGGTGAGGATGGTCTTGGACATCTGCTTGACCGTAGCGCCAAGTACGGAGAGCATCTGCTGGATCGGGCAACCCTGGATGAAGCCGCCCACGATGCCGCAGATGAGGATCAGCACGCCCGGCGTGTTGATCCACGAGAAGGTGAGCGTGGCGGGATTCTCGCCAGAATAGACCTGCACCTGCGTCTTGATGGCGGCCAGCGGCTGGTTGATGAAGGGCACGAGCGAGCTCGTGAGCAGGAGCACCACGAAGATGAGGATGAAGGGCGACCAGGCGACGAGCGCGTCATGCACGGTGATGGGGCCACGGCCGGCGGCGACCTTGAGGCGCTCGCTCTCGGGCACGGGGGTGCCCTTCATGCGCAGGGCCATGAGGAAGGTGCAGACGAGGGAGCACACGGCGCCGACCACGTCGGGCAGGGAAGCGCCGATGAACTTGGCGGCGATGACCTCGGGAATGGCGAACGACAGGCCCGCGACGAGCGTGATGGGCAGCACGCCCTTGAGCGCCTTGGGGCCACCACCCACGAGCATGACCATGAGGATCGGGCAGGCGATGACGAACGGGAAGACCTGCAGGGCCTGGACGAAGGAGAGCTCGGTCTCCACGAGGCCGGTGATGGAGGCCAGCGTGGAGGTGGGGATGCCGATGGAGCCGAACATCGTGGGCGTGCCGTTGGCGATGAGGCAGGCGAGGATGGCCGTGATGGGGTTGATGCCGAGGGCCATGAGCATGGACGCCGGGATGGCGACTGCGGTGCCGAAGCCCGCCATGCCCTCCATGAAGTTGCCGAAGCACCAGGCGATGAGCAGGGTGAGCACGCGGCGGTCAGAGGAGACCGAGGTCAGCATGCCCTTGATCTTGTCCATGGCGTGGGTGCAGACCGTGAGGTTATAGGTGAAGACGGCCGCGATGATCACGATGACGATAGGCCACAGGGCGAAGAGGCAGCCCTCGAGCGCGGCCGTCGCAACCTCCATCGCACCCATGTGCCAGACCACCATCGACACGACGACGGCTACGGCAAGCGACTCGAAGCTCGCGATCCACGCCTGCTGCTTGAGCGCGATGAGGGCGATGATGAGCCAGATGATGGGCGAGAGCGCGAGCACGAACATGACGAAGAGATTTCCCATGGTAGCTCCTTCGGCGAGAGGAGGGTCGGGCATACATAAACCGTTCTTCATAGTAAACCCTCGCCGACACATAAAGCTCGAAACTTCGGTAGGATGTTGGGGTCAAAAGCCCTTGCGCGGCTCCCCGACACGCAAGACGCCCCGCAAACCCCAAAGGAGGCATCCCATGCCCTGCACCACCCTGCTCGTCGGCAAGAGGGCGAGCTACGACGGATCGACCATCATCGCGCGCAACGAGGACTCCCCCTCCGGCGAGTTCACGCCCAAGAAGCTCGTGGTCGTGCATCCGTCCGACCAGCCGCGCCACTACAAGAGCGTCATCTCGCACCTCGAGATCGAGCTCACCGAAAAGGCCATGCGCTACACCTCCGTGCCGAACGCCCTGCCAGGCGAGGGCATCTGGGCCGAGGCGGGCGTGAACGAGCGCAACGTGGCGATGTCGGCCACCGAGACCCTCACGACCAACGAGCGCGTGCTCGCCGCCGACCCCATGGTCGAGCTGGTCCCCGCCAAAGGCACCCCTGGTGAGGAGGGCTACGTCGCCGAGGTGCCGGGCGGCATCGGCGAGGAGGACATGGTCACCCTCGTGCTCCCCTACGCCACGAGCGCCCGCGACGGCGTACGTCGCCTGGGCGCCCTGCTCGAGCAGTACGGCACCTACGAGATGAACGGCATCGCCTTCTCCGACGTGGACGAGATCTGGTGGCTCGAGACCGTGGGTGGCCACCACTGGATCGCCCGCCGCGTGCCCGACGACTGCTACGTGACCATGCCCAACCAGCTCGGCATCGACGCCTTCGACCTCGCCGATGCCGAGGGCAAGCAGCGCGAGTGCATGGCGAGTGCCGACCTGCGCGCCTGGATGGAGGCCAACCACCTCGACCTCACCATACGCGAGGAGGGCGACGACACGGACCTCTTCAACCCACGCGAGGCCTTCGGCAGCGCGAGCGACGCCGACCACGTCTACAACACCCCGCGCGCCTGGGCCATGCAGCGCTTCCTCAACCCGCGTTCCAACGTGTGGGACGGCCCGGACGCTGACTTCCGCCCGGAGGACAACGACATCCCCTGGTGCCGCATGCCCGAGCGCAAGCTCACCATCGAGGACGTGAAGTACGCCCTCTCCCTGCACTACCAGGGCACGCCCTATGACCCCTACGGCAAGCTCGGCACCGAGGCCACGCGCGGCATGTACCGGCCCATCGGCATCAACCGCAACGGCCAGCTCGCCGTCATGCAGCTGCGCCCTTCGGCGGGCGAGGCTGCCTGCGCCCTGCAGTGGATGGCCTTCGGCTCCAACCCCTTCAACGTGCTCGTGCCGCTCTTCGCCAACGT
>CACYAX010000151.1 GCA_902772435.1 uncultured Coriobacteriaceae bacterium
CCTCCTGCGCTCCATCCCGACCATGAACACGATGGGGGAGAAGCTCCACCCCATCACGGGTACCCCCATCGACCTGCTCAACCTCCCCAAGGGCTGCCCGTTTGCCCCGCGCTGCGAGAACGCCATGAAGATCTGCATCCGCCAGGCACCCGAGACCATGGTCATCAACGACGACCACAAGGCTGGCTGCTGGATGAACGTGAAGGCGCTCATGGAGGCAGAGGGCAAGCTTGCTGAGAAGGCCCCCGAGCAGGTGGTCGCGGAAGAAGCCGCGGCTCCCCAGGAAGGCGGTGAGCTGTAATGGCAGAGAACGCCACCCCGCTCGTTGACGTACGTCACCTCAAGGAGTACTTCCCCGTCAACACGGGCTTCTTCAAGAGCGTCCCGCTGAAGGCCGTCGACGACGTGAGCTTCACCATCCAGCGCGGCGAGACGCT
Source organism: uncultured Coriobacteriaceae bacterium (assembly GCA_902772435.1). Classification (GTDB taxonomy): domain Bacteria; phylum Actinomycetota; class Coriobacteriia; order Coriobacteriales; family Atopobiaceae; genus UBA1367. Next base: position 438 of record CACYAX010000151.1, read on the forward strand.
CGGCCTCGTGGGCGAGTCCGGCTGCGGCAAGACCACGGTCGGCCGCACCATCCTGCACCTCTACGAGCCCACCGACGGCGAGGTCATCTACGACGGCAAGCCCATCAAGACCAAGGCGGACCTCCAGGAGTTCCGCAAGAAGTCGACGATGGTCTTCCAGGACCCGTACTCCTCGCTCAACCCCCGCATGACGGTCTCCGACATCATCGGCGAGCCCCTCGACGTGCACCACATGTGCGCGTCCAAGGAGGAGCGCGAGAAGCGCATCCTCGAGCTCATGGACCGCGTGGGCCTGAACTCCGAGCACGCGAGCCGCTATGCCCACGAGTTCTCCGGCGGCCAGCGCCAGCGCATCGGCATCGCCCGTGCCCTGGCCGTGAACCCCGAGTTCATCGTCTGCGACGAGCCCGTCTCCGCCCTGGACGACGTACCTCTTCATCGCCCACGACCTGCTCGTCGTGCGCCACATCTCCGACCGCATCGCCGTCATGTACCTCGGCAAGATGGTCGAGCTGGCCGACGCCGCCGAGGTCTACGACCACCCGCTGCACCCGTACAGCAAGTCGCTCATCTCGGCCGTGCCCGTGCCCGACCCCAAGATCGCCCGCGCGAACAAGCGCATCCCGCTGCAGGGCGAGATCCCCAGCCCGCTCAACGCGCCGTCTGGCTGCCCCTTCCGCACGAGGTGCCCGTACGCGCAGGACAAGTGCGCCGAGAGCATGCCCGAGTTCAAGGAAGTCGAGAAGGGCCATTTCGTGGCCTGCCATCGCACCGAGGAGATCAACTCCTAGGCCAAAGGCACCACATTGCACGAAGGGGGCGCCCCGGTTTGTCCGGGGCGCCCTTGTGTGTGCAAACCCACCGTGTGTATCCGTGATGTTGGCGCAGGGTGCCTTTCATGGGGCCTAGGCAACCGCACGTGTGTGAACTCAAGTTTGCATATTCACATAACGTCTTGTATTTGAGCTGCTCAGTGCTATCATTCAGTTTCATGTGTTTGATTTGTACTGTGTTTTTGGAAGGAGCACAACATGTCCAACCTTTCCCGTAGGAACTTCCTTGGCGCTCTTGGCCTCGCGGGCGGTGCTGTCGTCCTCGTCGGCTGCGGTGGCGGCAAGAGCGACGGTGGCACCACCGACGCTGGCACCACCGACGCTGGCACTGCGGCGGCTGCCTACAAGGCCGACGCTGAGTCCGAGGCCGCGCGCGCTGACATCCGTCGCGCCATCAGCCTCCTCTTCGACCGCACCCACATCTGCGTCGACATCGCCCAGGCTGACCAGATCCCCGCCAACACCTTCGTGTGCCAGGGCGTCCAGGAGCCCGACGGCTCTGACTTCGCCTCCAAGGCCAACGGTGGCAAGGGCTACTATGACGCCTCCCAGGAAGCCCTCTCCGCCAACTTCGACGAGGCCGTCGAGGTCCTCAAGAAGTACTACACCTATGACGAGGCTTCTGGCAAGTTCACCAACTTCCCGTCCATGACCTACCTCTACAACACCAACGAGGGCCACAAGGCCATCGGCGAGTACCTCCAGAGCGCTCTCGCTCAGGTCGGCATCGACATGACCATGGAGAACCAGGAGTGGGCTACGTTCCTGAACACCCGTAAGGACGGCGACTACTCCATCGCCCGTAACGGCTGGATCATGGACTACACCGACCCCATCTGCATGCTCGACATGTGGACCACCGGCTCCGGCAACAACGACGCCCAGTTCGGCAAGGGCGATCACGCCGCCGTCGCCGCCTATGACCTCGACCTCACCCCGTATGGCTATGAGACCAAGGTTGAGAAGGGCACCTGGGCCGAGACCTATGACATCCTCATCGACACCATCAACAAGGAGTCCGACCAGCCCAAGCGCTTCGAGCTCATGCACCTCGCCGAGGACATGATCATGGCCACCGGCGCTCTCTGCCCGCTCTACTACTACACCAACCCCTACCTGCTCAACAAGAGCGTCGAGGGCTTCTACGTCACGCCGCTGGGCTTCTCCCACTTCGAGGAGTGCACGGTTGACGGCAAGGGCGACTCCATCTCCGTCACCTATGGCTCCGAGCCGGATACCCTTGACCCCGCCCTCAACTCCGCCGTTGACGGCGCCACCACGCTGGTCCACACCTTCGAGGGCCTTGCCAAGTGGGAGCGCACTGGCGAGAACCAGTACAAGATCTCCCCGGCCTGCGCCGAGGAAATGGTCGAGGGCGTCGTCAACGACGACGGCACCGTCACCTACACCTACACCCTGCGCGACGGCCTGACCTGGTCCGACGGCCAGCCCCTGACCGCCAAGGACTTCGAGTTCGCGTGGAAGCGCGCTGCTTCCGAGGAGCTCGGCGCTGACTACGGCGAGATGTACTCCGTCGTCGTTGGTTACCCCAACGACCTCGCCGTCACCGCCAAGGACGACAAGACCCTCGAGGTCACCACGACCAACCTCATCGCTTACTGGAACGAGCTCATGGCCTTCCCCGTGTTCTATCCCACGCGTGAGGACGTCGTCTCCAACGAGGGCTGGGCTACCGATCCCTCCACCTACATCTGCAATGGCCCCTACAGCATCACCGGCTGGGATCACAACTCCGTGATCACCATGACCAAGCGCGCTGACTACTGGAACGCCGACGCGATCAAGATGAACGAGGTCAAGTGGTTCCTCTCCGACGACGCCAACGCCAACCTGGCCAACTGGGAGACCGGCGAGTGGCACTTCATCGACGAGATCCCGACCAACGAGATGTCTCGCGTGAAGACCGACTATGCTGACCAGTACGTCGTCGCTCCGTACGCCGGCACCTACTACGTCTGCTGGAACATCGCCAAGGAGATCCTCCCCGCGTAAGTCCTGCGTGACACGCCGCACTGATGGGACCGCCCCTCGGGGCGGTCCTTTTCTGATGTTTGCGGCCTGCGCGCATCATCTCTGCCTATGAGGACACGCATGGGGGAGGGGGATTACATTACATATATTTATTGTCGTTTTCAGCACAATGAACCGCGAATGAGGGTGGTTTGCAGATTTAAGCTTGTTTCAAAGAATGCTAATGGCCACAATAGGCACCATGGCCGTGGCGTCTGCAGGACGTCCATACGTTGCATCACTCGTGGAAGGAAGTAGGGAAATGAACAACCTGACTCGTAGGAACTTCATCGAAGGCCTCGGCGCTGCTGGCATGCTCGGCATCCTCGCTGGCTGCGGCAATGGTGGCACCACTGACGGCGGCACCACTGACGGCGGCTCCGCCAGCGATACCCCGCTCGTGGTTGGCTATTCTCCGTTCAGCAGCAAGTTCTCGCCGTTCTTCGCTGAGACCGCCTACGACCAGGATGCCCAGGGCATGACCCAGATCGCCCTTATCCCCACCGACCGCCTCGGCCAGATTGTCTACAAGGGCATCGAGGGAGAGACCATCGAGTTCAACGGTACCGAGTACACCTACACTGGCCCCGCCGACATCGAGGTCACCGAGAACGCCGACGGCACCGTCGACTACGACATCACCCTGCGCGACGACATCGTCTTCTCCGATGGCGAGAAGATGACCATCGACGACGTCATCTTCAACATGTACGCCGTCCTCGACCCCACCTATGACGGTTCTGCCACGCTCTACGCGATGCCGATCAAGGGCCTCGATGAGTATCGCTCTGGCATGGACACCATGCTCAACCTCATCATTGCTGCCGGCCGTGACAACACCGACTTCAGCAAGTGGACCGAAGAGCAGCAGAAGGCCTACTGGGATGCCGTCGACACCGGCTCCAAGACCGTCGCTCAGGAGATCGTGGACTTCTGCGGCACCAACGGCTACAACGACGAGGGCGACATCGTCGCGTCCGCCGGCAACTGGGGCTACACGCTCAACGAGGGCGCCACGATCGACGACTTCGCGGCCGCTCTGATGGAGGCCTACGGCAACAACCTCGTGGCCATGGTCGCCACCGAGACCGCGGGCAGCACCATCGATGACATCTTCCCCACGAACGCCGACTACAGCGTCGGTATCGCGACGGGCGAGTCTGCTGCCAACATCTCCGGCATCGTCAAGACTGGCGACTACACCATGCGCGTGACCACCACCCAGGTCGACGCTTCCATGATCTACCAGCTCGGCATCACCATCGCCCCCATGCACTACTACGGCGACAAGTCCCTCTTCGACTACGACAACAACTCCTTCGGCTTCCCCAAGGGCGACCTCTCGCTCCTGCGCGCCAAGACCACCCAGCCGATGGGCGCTGGCCCCTACAAGTTCGTCAAGTTCGAGAACGGCGTCATCAACTTCGAGGCCAACGAGTCTTACTTCAAGGGCGCTCCCAAGATCAAGTACATCAACTTCCGCGAGGTCCAGGACGTCGACAAGCTCAACGGCGTCGTGACGGGCACCATCGACGTCACCGACCCGTCTTGGAGTAAGGACACCGCCACGGCGGTCGAGCAGGCCAACGGCGGCGAGCTCGACGGCAAGGTCATCACCACGAGCCTCGTCGACAACCTCGGCTATGGCTACATCGCCATGAACGCCCACAACGTCTCCGTCGGCGGCGAGCCGGGCTCCGATGCCTCCAAGAACTTCCGCAAGGGCTTCGCGACCATCTTCGCGGTCTACCGTGACGTGGCCATCGACTCCTACTACGGCGACGGCGCCATCGTCATCAACTACCCGCTGACCAGCACCTCCTGGGCCGCTCCCCAGCCCACCGATGACGGCTACAAGGTGGCCTTCTCCACCGACGTCGCCGGCAACCCCATCTACACCTCCGACATGAGCTCCGACGACAAGTACGCCGCCGCCAAGCAGGCCGCCCTCGGCTTCTTCGAGGCCGCTGGCTGCACCGTCGCTGACGGCAAGGTCACCGCTGCCCCCGAGGGCGCCAAGCTCGAGTACGAGGTCATGATCCCCGCCGACGGCTCTGGTGACCACCCCGCGTTCATGGTCCTCACCGAGGCTAAGAACGCCTTCGCCGAGATCGGCATCAACCTGATCATCAACGACCTCACCAACTCCTCCGACCTCTGGACCGCCCTCGAGGCCAACCAGGCCGAGATGTGGTGCGCCGCATGGGGTGCCGCCATCGACCCCGACCTCACGCAGGTCTACTACTCCGACATCGCCAACGGCGGCAAGGAGGCCGGCGGCTCCAACTACATGTACCAGATCGAGGACGCCGAGCTTGACGAGCTCATCTTCGAGTCCCGCCACAGCACCGACCAGGAGTACCGCAAGCAGGTCTTCTTCGCGTGCTTCGACATCATCCTCGACTGGGCCGTCGAGATCCCCACGTACCAGCGCTCCAACGCGATCATCTTCTCGACCGAGCGCGTGAACGTCGAGACCGTCACGCCCGACATCACCACGTTCTACGGCTGGATGAGCGAGCTCGAGAACACCCAGATGAACTAACGACCGATTGGGTGCGGTGGCAGGTTTCGGCCTGTCACCGCACGCCTTCTGGTTTGGCCACCTAGCTGCAGCACGAGCTGGTGCGGGCTGCCCATGTCGCGCTGGGAGTATCCCCAATGCAAGCTCTCGTTGTGGCGGCTGGCTGAGGTGGTTCGTTGAGCCCTATGGCCCCATCAATACAAGCGAGGTGAGTTCGTGAAGAAGTACATCCTAAAAAGGGTGCTGATTTCCTGCGTGATCCTGGTCTTCGTGGCCTTCATCATCTACGCGCTGATGCGCTGCCTGCCCACGTCCTACCTTGAGCAGGTCGCGCGCGCCAAGTCCATGCAACCCGGATCCAAGACCTTCGAGGAGTGGATGGAGCAGCTTTCTGCGACGTATGGCATGGACAAGGGAATCATCCCCGGGTTCTTTTCGTGGTGCGGCCGTGCCCTCCGCGGCGATTTCGGTGACTCGTGGAAGTGGACCGTGCCGGTCACGCAGAAGTTCCAGGAGTCGGTCTGGATCTCGTTCATCATGGGCGCCATCGCCTTCTTCTTCGAGATCATCATCGCCATCCCGCTGGGCATCGTCGCGGCGACCAAGCAGTACACCTGGGTGGACAACACCATCACGGTGGTGGCCCTCGCGTGCTACTCGTTGCCCACGTTCTTCTTCGCCTCGCTGCTCAAGCTGGTGTTCTGCGTGCATCTGGGCTGGTTCGACCTCGGCGGCCTCATCGGTCGCAACTACGAGCAGCTCTCGTCAGCGGGACAGATCCTCGACAAGGCCAACCACCTCGTGCTGCCCATCGTGACGCTCGTGGTCATCTCCATCGGCTCGCTCATGCGCTACACCCGCACCAACATGCTCGAGGTCCTCAACGCCGACTACATCCGCACGGCGCGCGCCAAGGGCCTCTCCGAGAGCAAGGTCATCTACCACCATGCCTTCAGGAACACGCTGATCCCGCTGGTCACAATGCTCGGCGGTTCGCTACCGGGCCTCTTCGCGGGCGCCCTCATCACCGAGACGCTCTACTCCATCCCGGGCATCGGTTTCGTGTCCTACCAGTCCATGGTGGCGGGCGACATCCCGTTCTCGATGTTCTACATGGTGTTCATGGCGATCCTCACGCTGTTGGGCAACCTGATCTCTGACATCCTCTACGTGGTCGTCGACCCGCGCGTCCGGATTGCCTAGGGGGTGGAGCACATGTCTAACGATTCCCAGCGCGACGACAACAAGGTCGCCGAGGCCATGGAGGACGTCTTCGAGCGCGAAGGCGCCGCCAACGAGGACAGTGAGCAGTACTCCCTCAACGACGACCGCCGCGTGCGCACCCTGTCGCCCACGATGCTCGTGGTCAAGCGGTTCCTCCGCAACCGCGTGGCCGTGACGGGCCTCATCATCCTGGCCTTCATGTTCGTCTTCTCGTTCGTCGGCGGCCTCGTGAGCCCCTATCGCGAGG
>CACYAX010000152.1 GCA_902772435.1 uncultured Coriobacteriaceae bacterium
TCGCCGCCAGCTACGCCACTGACTACACCAACCTCAAGCAGGTCCTGAACCACGCCAACTGGCAGGTCCTCCCCGTCGGCACCGCGCTGCAGACCCGCGCCGTCTCCGCCACCCTGCAGGACGGCACCGCCAACGAGGCCGCCGAGATCACGGCCTCCACGTTCTCTCGCGTCACCTCGCTGACCGCGCTGACCTACAAGAAGTACCGCGCCCTCATCGGCTTCGAGACCATCCAGACCGCCGGCCTGCCCGCAGTCGCGCACGAGGACGCCGTCCTGCGCGCCAAGATCCAGGGCGACCTCAAGGGCATCTTCGCGACCGCCCTCGCGACCGGCACCGGCACCGCCACGGGCACCGACTTCCAGAAGGCCTGCGCCAACGCATGGGCAGCCCTCAACACCGCCCGCGACGGCTACGCCTCCACGCCCGTCTTCTTCTGCAGCCCCACCACGGCCGCCGGCTACCTCGGCTCCGCAGCCATCACCATGCAGACCGCCTTTGGCCTGTCCTACATCGAGAACTTCCTCGGCATGGGCACCCTCATCGTGGTCCCGGGCCTGACCAACGCCAAGGTCTACGCCACCGCCGAGGAGAACCTCGTCATCGCGTCCGCCGACGTCCAGGGCATCGGCGCCGGCTTCGTCACCGACGAGTCCGGCATCGTGGCCGTCAAGCACGCCCCCAAGGACGAGAACGCCGCCATGCAGATCGTGGTCATCGGTGGCGCCGCCGTCGTGCCCGAGTTCCTGTCCCACATTATCGTCGCCACCATCAGCGCCTAAATGCTGGTCATCACCAACCAGCCGTTCCATGACGCGCAGGAGGACGTGCTGCGCGCCATGGGCGAGCGCTTCGAGTGCACGGACGCACGCGGCAGGCAGCTGCTCACCCTCGGCCTCGTGGCGACGGCCAAAGAGCAGCCCAAGCCCAAGCGCGCGCCGCGCAAGAGGGCGGCCAAGAAGGAGGCCTAGATGGCAGTCACGACCTACGCCACCGTCTCCGACCTCGCGTGCACCGTCCTCGACCCGGACGTCGCGAACAAGCTCATCGAGCGCGCGAGCCTGAAGGTCGCCCGCGCGTGCCACGGCTTCAACCCCGACCTCGACGCGGCCCGCATCGTGGTCTGCCAGATGGTCGAGCGGGCGATGTCCAGCCCGACCGCCGAGGAGTTCGGCACCACCCCGCAGACGCTGCAGAGCATCAGCCAGTACTCCAACACGTGGACGTGGGGCAACCCCGTCGGCGCGCTGTACCTGCGCAAGGACGAGCTGGACATGCTCGGCGTGGCGGCGCACGCGACCTTCGCCCCGCCCAGCTACGGGAACCTCGGTGAGGTCGATGCCTAGCGCGAAGGTCAGCGGCGTGCGCACCAACCCGGCCGAGATGCGCAGGGTCATGCGCTCCGGTGGCGTGGTGTCGATGCTCGGCAGCGCCGCAGACCGCGCGAGGTACCGCGCCGAGACGCTGGGCGGCATGCCGTTCGGTTCGGGCGTGGACTTCGACGGCCCCGTGGCACCGCACGCGTGGGTCGGCACGTCCGCCAGGAAGGGCGGCCCCAAGGCCGTCGAGCGCTACATGGACAAGGCACGGACGGCCCTCTCGCAGTCGCTCACCGGCATCTAACGATTCACCAAGGGGTCGCAGCCCAGCGCTGCGGCCCCTCTTCACAGACAAGGACAGGCATATGGCAGCTACCGGCTCCAACACCGTCGCCAACGTCTCGACCACCAAGGGCGTCGCTGGCGGCTACTTCTTCAGCGCCCCGTCCACGGCCACAGTGCCGACGGACTACTCGACCGCGCTGTCCAACGACTTCGTCAACCTCGGCTTCATCTCCGAGGACGGCGTCGCCGAGACCATCGAGACCGACACCACCGACTTCGCCGACATGAACGGCGACGTGGTCTTCACCGCGACCTCCAAGCGCACCGAGACCATCAAGGCCACGCTGCTCGAGGTCAAGGAGGCCGCGCTCAAGGAAATCTACGGCCAGTCGATGGTCACCGTCGCCACGGGCGGCGACATGACCGTCAAGCACGGCGGCCACGACAACCCCAACCGCATCTACGTGCTCGAGCTCGTGCTGCGCGACGGGCGCAAGTGGCGCCAGGTCATCCCCGCCGGTCAGGTCACCGAGGTCGGCGACCTCTCGCTGGCCGCTGGCGAGCTCGCCGGCCGCGAGGTCACGATCACGGCCAACGTGGACACCACCGGCGTCTCCGTCTACGACTACATCCAGGCGGTGTCCGCCTAATGGTCGAATTCGAGTTCGAGGGCCTGCGGTTCGAGGCCGACGATGACGTGCTCACCGACTACGACTTCGTGTGCGACGTGCTCACCGCCGACACCGAGCCGGCGGCGCTCGTGCGCTGCTTCAAGGCCGTGTTCGCAGGCCGCGACCGCGAGTACGCCAAGAAGCTCGGCGGCAAGTTCGCCAAGATGGGCGAGCTGCTTGCCGCAGCCATCAAGGCGGCAGGTGAGGACGCAAAAAACTAGTCCTGCTCGCACGCCTGTCGCGTGACAGGCCGTGCGAGCTCCGCGCCGACCTCCAGCAGTACTACGGACTCAACCTCGACGGCATGGGCGTGGACTACACCCACGTCCATGCCGCCTGCTGCGCCGCGCAGCTCCCCGCGGGGGCCCGCGTGTGGCGTGGGACTGCCGCCGAGTGGTCGACGGTGGACTACCTCGTGGCGTCCATGGAGCACACGCTGCGCGTCATCGCGTGGCAGAGCACCGAGGACGCCCAGAAGAAGCGCAACTACCCCAAGCCAGTCGAGACGCCCGCAAGCCGCGAGGAGCGCGAGCGGCACGCCGCAAACGCCATCGCGAACCGAGCGTGGATTGACTCGATTCTGGCGAACGACCCAGACAGGGGAGGTGAATGATGGCAGCAGGTGAGATTGCGAGCGCGTACCTCACCATCTACCCCAAGCTCGAGGGCAAGGCGGTCGTGAGCGAGGTCGAGCATGGCCTCGGCAGCGCCGGCACCGCAGCCGGGCGCTCGTTCGCCGACGGCGCGAGCCAGTCCATGCAGCAGGGCATGGGTCAGGCGGGGCAGGCTGGCGGCAACGCGCTGGCCGAGGGCTTCAGCGCCGCCAAGATTGCGGTCGCGAACGTCATCAGCAACATCGCCATGGACGCCGCGCGGCAGCTGCAGGCGTCGTTCATGGACGGCGTGGCGCAGTCCGACGCGCTGCAGAAGTTCTTCAGCACCATGGAGTTCGCCGGCTTCGACACCTCGCAAATCGAGGGCACCATGTCCGCGATGCGCGAGTACGCCGACCAGACCGTCTACGACCTCGACGAGGTGCTGCAGACCACCGCAAAGCTGGCCGCGAACGGAGTGTCCGACTACGACCAGCTCGTGCAGGCGGCGGGCAACCTCAACGCCGCCGCTGGCGGCAACGCCGAGTCGTTCGGCTACTTCGCCAACGCCATCACGCAGGTGAACGGCGCAGGGCGGCTCATGAGCCAAGACTGGAACCAAATCGTCAACGCGCTGCCCGGCGCGTCCGGCGCCATCCAGAACGAGCTTCTGGCCATGGGCGCATGGGACGAGTCCATGGGTACCTTCAAGGACGCGCTGGCGGCTGGCGAGGTCTCGGCGGACGAGTTCAACCAGGCGCTCGTGAACCTCGGCATGACGGACGTGGCCAAGGAGGCCGCGACCTCGACCTCGACATTCGAGGGCGCGATGGGCCAGCTGGACGCCGCGGTCACGAACACGATGATGGAGGTGTACGACGCCCTCAACGAGGACGGGCGCATCACCGACCTCATCAACGGCATGGGCGACGCCTTCGTGGCAATCGCCCCCGTGGTCGCGACGCTCGCCGACGCGTTCGGCGACTTCCTCGAGGCCATCAGCCCCGTGCTGCCCGTCATCACGGGTATCGTGGCTGGCATCGCCGCATCGTCGGTCATCACCACCGTCATCGGGGCCATCACCGGCGCCATCACGCTCTTCACGACCGTCGTGATGCCGGCGCTGGCCATGGTCGGCAGCGTGCCCGGCCTCGTGGCGCTCGTCATGAGCGTCATCGGCGGCCCCATCCCCATCATCATGGCCGTCATCGGCGCGGTGGTCGCGTTCGTGGCCACCAACGAGGACGCACGCAAGGCCATCGTCCGCGCGTTCAACGCCATCCGCAGCGGCATCGTCAACGCCCTCGGTGCGGTCAAGCGCACGGTGCAGAGCGTCATGTCGTTCGTGCAGACCACGTTCACCAGCGCCATGGACGCCGCCAAGCAGGCCGTCACGGACGGCATCAAGACCGTCTCGGAGACGTTCACGAACCTGCAGACCACCGTCACGAACGCCCTGTCCGGTGCCAGCTCGTGGCTCGTGAGCGCCGGCGAGGACATCATCAACGGCCTCATCAACGGCATCAACAACGCCAAGCAGTGGGTGCAGGACACCATCAGCCGCGTGTGCAGCGACGCCGTGGGCGCGCTCAAGTCGTTCTTCGGCATCGCGTCCCCGTCGAAGCTGATGGCCGAGATGGGCGAGTACATGATGGCCGGTCTCGCGAACGGCATCGAGGACGGCGCGACAACGGCTGTCGGCGCCATGGCGGGCGCAAGCCGCGAGGTGGCCGGTGCGCTCATGCTCGGCTCCCCGCGGGCGTATCCGCGCACGGTCGGCGGCGACTCCCGTGCCGCGATCGTGGACGAGGTCCGCGCGCTTCGCGATGACGTGGCCAACCTCAAGGTCTACCTCGACACCGGCGCCCTCGTCGGCGGCATCTCGCGGCAGATGGACGGCAGCCTAGGCCGCCGCCAGCTCATGGCAGGAAGGGGCGTGGTCTAGTGCCTACCGTCTACGAGAAGTCGTACGGCTCGGTCAAGTTCTACGAGCCCGACGGCACGCCAATCTTCGACACCGAGGACGACCTCGGCCTGTGGACGAGCGTGGACGAGGAGCCGTCACCCGAGCCCAAGTGGGTGCGCGTGAGCGTCCCTGGGGCGGACGGTGCGGTCGACCTGTCCCGCGCATTGGCCGGTCAGGTCACCTACGAGCGCCGCGAGATTGCGCTGCAGTTCGTCGGCAAGTGCGCCAGCCATGCGGCGGCGCTGGCGCTCGTCCACCAGATGCGCAGGGCGCTGCACGGCGC
>CACYAX010000153.1 GCA_902772435.1 uncultured Coriobacteriaceae bacterium
GTGTCGCAGCCTTTGAGAGGTATCCGCATGAACAAAAAGCACACCAGCCTCAGTCGCCATCTTATCTCCGGCATTACCCTCGCGGTCATCCTCATGCTTGTGGGCGCGCTGGTACCCAGGATCGCACGCGCTGAATCTGCTGATGCGACCTCAGCTGAGACGTTCCTCGAGTACGACAAGCCACCATGCACGTCCACCGATGACGGAGACTCTGCAGATTACATCGTGCCACTGTCCGAGGAAGAGGCTGACGCGCTCTCGACGCAGGCTGTAGCCCACCGCACGAGTGCCCCTGAAGCTGGCAACAAGTGGTACTACTCCGACCTCAACCCGTATTACCGCTACCGCTCTTGGTGCCTAGCTCCCTGTGGCACCAAGTATGGCGGCGTGTATGTCACCGGCAACTGCACGTGGTACGCGTGGGGCCGCGCGGCAGAGGTCATGGGGGAGTCCCCTGACATCGGGCAGTGTGATCCTGTCCGCAATTGGAACTATGTTAAGGATGAGCACAAATACCAGACGAGTTCGGTCCCTCGCGCGCATTCCATCGTCATCTACGAGGGGCATGCCGCTTATGTTGAGGAAGTTCTCTCTGACGGCAGCTTCATCGTGAGCGAGTCCCACTATACGGAGATGAGCTATTGGCCTGGTTACGAGAACGTCGCGTTCACGTACGGCACGAGCATCTCGCAGGGCTACCGAACGTTGTACGGTTTCATCTACCTTCCGTATCCTGAGGGCTACAACGAGCCTGAAGAACCTGGCTGTTTTCCCGACGTCGCCAAGAGCTACTGGGCGAACGACATCATCCAGCGCTCCGTTGACCTCGGCATCTTTACGGGATACTCCAATGGCAACTTCGGTCCGATGGACAACTTGACGCGCGGGCAAGCCTTCGAAGACCTCGGGCGCCAAGTCCTTCTCTGACGTTCAGAAGAACAAATACTATTACTATGCGGTACGCTGGGCCAGCGCCGCTGGCGTGGTTCATGGCTACGACGACGGACTGTTCAAGCCTGAGGAAAGCATCACGCGCGAGGACCTTGCGGTCATGATCTGGAACTACGCGTGCAACGTCGAGGGCCTCGACGCAACGGGCAGCATCTCCAACTTCTCCTCTATGAAGGACAAGTGGAGCGTGTCGTCTTACGCGCGCAAAGCAGTCGGCTGGTGCTTCAAGAACGGCATCCTGAGCGGCAGTGGCGGATACGTGTACCCGCAAAGCTACGCAACGCGGGCCGAAGCTGCGAAGATGCTGGTCAAAGCCCACGACGTCTTCGCCTGACAAGGGGCTGCTGACAAGCTTGGGGAGACGTCTGCTCCACTATTGCGGGTGTTACGGTACAATGGTAGGTTGAATGAATCTGTGACGCAGCAACCTCGGAAGGACTACGCACCCCTATGGCAAGAAAGCAATCCCCGCTCAGGATCATCCCTCTGGGTGGCCTGGATGGTATCGGCAAGAACATGACCGCCTTCGAGTACGAGAACGACATGGTTCTCATCGACGCGGGCCTCATGTTCCCCGATGACAATCAGCCCGGCATCGACCTCGTGCTTCCCGATTACACTTATGTGCTCGAGAACGAGGACAAGCTCCGCGGCATCATCATCACGCACGGTCACGAGGACCACACCGGCGCCCTGCCGTTCCTCCTGCAGGACCTCACCAACAAGGTGCCCATCTACTCCTCCAAGCTCACGCTCGGCATCATCGAGGGCAAGCTCAACGAGTACCACATCAACAACCCCAAGTTCCGCGAGGTCAAGGACGGCTCCCACGTCAACATGGGCGTGTTCTCCATCGACTTCTTCTCGATGACCCACTCCATTCCTGCGGCGTTGGGCATCTACATGCGCACGCCGGCTGGCTCGGTCATGCACACAGGCGACTTCAAGCTCGACCAGACGCCCATCGACGGCGTGACGCCCAACTACCAGGCCATCGGCCGCTTCGCATCGAACGGCGTCGACCTCTTGCTTTCCGACTCCACGAACGCCACTAACCCCGGTTTCACGCCCTCTGAGGCAGCCGTGGGTCCCGCGCTGCGCCACATCATCAAGAACGCTCCCGGACGCGTCTTCGTGGCATCGTTCGCGAGCCACATCCACCGCCTGCAGCAGGTGTGCGACGCGAGCATCGCCGTGGGACGCAAGGTCGTCGTCACGGGCCGCTCCATGATCCAGAACATCAAGGTCGCCCGTGAGCTCGGCTACCTCAAGATCGACGAGAACGACATCATCGATGCCTTCGAGGTGACCGACATCCCTGACGACAAGATCGTCGTGCTCTGCACGGGCAGCCAGGGCGAGCCCATGAGCGCGCTCTCGCGCATGGCGTCGGGCGACCACAAGTCGCTGACCATCACCGCCTCTGACACGGTCATCATCTCCGCGACGCCCGTCCCGGGCAACGAGAAGAGTGTCCAGGGCGTCATCAATGCGCTCTCCAAGATCGGCTGTGCCGTGTATGACAAGTCGACCACGCTCGTGCACGTCTCTGGCCACGGCTGCCAGGAGGAGCTCAAGCTCATGATCGCCATGGTCAGGCCCAAGAGCTTCATGCCCGTGCATGGCGAGGCCGTCCACCTTCGTGCCCACGCCCAGCTCGCCCTTTCCATGGGCATTCCCGAGAAGAACATCTTCATCGCCGACAACGGCGACTCGCTCGAGATGACCAACGGCAGGGTCTCGTGGGGCGCCCCGGTCGCCTCCGGCGTCGTGTACGTCGAGGGGCAGTCGGTGGTCGACTCCGACCCGCTCGTGTTCCGTGACCGCCAGAAGCTCTCCGCTGACGGCGTCGTGAGCTGCGTGGTCACCATCTCGGGCAAGGGAGCCGACCGCAAGGTCTCCTACGTCGAGATCACGTGCCGCGGCACGTCCTTCTCCGGGGACGTCGACCTCATGGCGGAAGCTGACGAATACGTCCGCGAGCAGATCAACAAGGCCGCGGCCCATGAGGGCACGAGCATCGAGGCACTGCGCAAGTCGACACGCAACTGCACGTCCAACTACCTGTGGAACCGCACGCGCACGCGTCCGATGATCATACCCGTCGTCCTGGAGGTCTAGCGCATGGCCTCGAAACGCAGTTCAAACGCAGCAAATCGCAACGGAAGGCAACTGTCCCGCCAGGGGGCCCGTTCGGCGGGCCAGCGCGGTAAGGCCGCGTCCCAGCCGCTGAGGGGATCGGTCCACGGCGACATCCTGGGCGTGTTCATCGCCGTCCTGGCGGTCGCCATGGTGGTCTCGCTCGTGGTGCCCACCACCGCGCCGGTCACGGCGTCCGTGGGGGCGTTCCTGCGCATGCTCTTCGGCGCGGGTGCGCTGCTCTTCCCGTTTGCGCTCTTCGTCTTCGCGATGACCTTCTTCATCGACGTCGACGAGGCCATCTCGGCCCGCGTCGCCGCCGGTCTCGCCCTCATCGTGGTCGCCATCCTCTCGCTTATCTCGCTCAACGCTGAGGGCGCCATGAACAACCCCAACATGGTGCTCCTCCAGACGAACGTCGTCGGGCTGGGCGGCTATGTGGGCGGAGGCGTCGCATGGTGCCTGCTCAAGTCGGTGGGCGTCTGGGTCGGCAACGTCTTCCTCGCGGGGGTGATCCTCACGGGCGTCATCGTCTGCGGCTTCTCCATCTCGGGAGCCGTGACTGCCGTGCGCGAGCACGCCGCCGACGTGCGCGAGAACTACCTCGACACCATCGAACAGCGCAGGGAGGCGCGCGCCCTCAGGGACTCCGAGCGCCGTGAGCGCCAGGAGGCACGCCGTGCCTCGCGCCTGGCAAACCGTGAGGCGGCCTCGCAGCGTTCGCGCTATGCCGAGGAGACGTACGCACCCGCGATGGACTACGAGCCGGCCACGACCTACGTGGGCTCCCGCAAGTCCAGCGTGCTCAAGCGGGGCAAGGGCACCGCGGGGGAGGCGCAGGACAACGGCGGGCTTTCCTTCGGCAAGATCTTGCGCCGTCGTCATCCCGACATCGACGTCGAGACCGCGCAGCCCGCGAGCGAGGTCATCGAGGTCCAAGACGCCCTTTTTGACCAAACGTCTTTTGACGACGGGTATGACGACGGGCTTCCCTGGGACGACCAGTTCGACGACATTGAGCAGGTCGCAGATGCTAAACCCACCAACGCAGGACTCGACGAGGACGCGGATGGCGACGGCGTGCCCGACTTCCTCCAGAAGTCCAAGCGCAACCGTGCCAAGACTCGCACCGAGGCAGGCAGAGCGGCCCAGAAGGCGCCCGCGGTCCCCAAGACCAAGCGTCGCAAGCCCGCCTCGCGCCCCAAGGTGCTCGAGCGCCCCGGCGACGGTGACACGACCTACGAGCTTCCCCCGCTCTCCATGCTTTCCTCCAACCCCAACAGCGCCCAGACGGCCAGTACCCGCTCCGAGCTCGAGGAAACCAAGGCACGCCTCCAGGACACGCTGCGCGAGTTCGGCCTGAGCAGTCGCGTGGTAGACTACATTTCCGGCCCGATCGTCACCACCTTCCGCATCGAGATGGGGGAGGGCGAGCGCGTCAGCCGCATCAAGAACCTCGAGGACGACATCGCCCTCACGCTCGCTGCCGAGAAGGTGCGCATCTTCGCGCCCATCGCGGGCACGTCGTTCGTGGGCATCGAGATTCCCAACAAGAACCGCTCCAACGTGCACCTCGGTGACGTGCTGCCCTACGCCGAGGGCGGTCCGCTCGAGGTGGCCGTGGGCAGGGACTCCGCAGGCAGGCCGGTCATCGCCGACATCTCGAAGATGCCCCACATGCTCGTTGCCGGCACGACGGGTTCGGGCAAGTCGGTCATGATCAACTCGATGATCATGAGCATCCTCATGCGTGCCACGCCCAAGCAGGTGCGCCTCATCATGATCGACCCGAAGCGCGTCGAGTTCGGTGGCTACAACGGCCTCCCGCACCTCTACGTGCCCGTGGTCACCGAGCCGCGCCAGGCGGCAAGCGCCCTGCAGTGGGCCGTCTCCGAGATGGAGCGCCGCCTCAAGGTGTTCGAGCGCGCCGGCGCGCGCAACATCGGCGTCTACAACGAGATGTGCGTCTCGGGCAAGCTCGCCGAGATGGACAACCCGCCCGAGCC
>CACYAX010000154.1 GCA_902772435.1 uncultured Coriobacteriaceae bacterium
ACCATCGCCATGGCGCAGTCCAAACAACCCGACGCTGAGTACAACCTCATCCGCCGCAGCTACAAGCACGCACCCATCATCATCGGCGGCATCGAGGCGTCGCTGAGGCGCCTTGCCCACTACGACTACTGGTCCGACTCGCTCAAGCGCTCCATCCTGCTCGATTCCGGCGCCGACATCATCTCCTACGGCATGGGCGAGAAGAGCATCGTCGAGATCGCTGACGCCCTCGCCGGCGGCATCGCCGTGGGCGACATCTCCTGGATCGGCGGCACGGTCTACCGCGCCCGTGAGACGAGCCAGTGCGTGAATCCCATCATGCTGCCCACCTGGGAGCAAATCAACGCGAGCAAGACCACCTTTGCCGAGAGCTTCGGCATCCAGTGCAGAAACCTCAACCCCTTCCTCTCGAAGCCGCTCGTTGAGGAGTACCCACACGGCGTCTACGTGATCCAGAACCCACCGGCGCACCCCCTCACGACCGAGGAGCTCGACGCCATCTACGAGCTGCCGTATGCGCGCGCCTACCATCCCTGCTACGAGGCGGCAGGCGGCATCCCCGCCATCAAGGAGATCAAGTTCAGCCTCGCCAGCAACCGTGGCTGCCTCGGCGAGTGCTCCTTCTGTGCGCTCAACTTCCACCAGGGCCGCATCATCCAGGCCCGCAGCGAGGAGTCACTCCTGCGCGAGGCCGAGGCCATGACGCACGACCCCGAGTTCAAGGGCTACATCCACGACGTGGGCGGTCCCACGGCCAACTTCATGGTGCCCGCCTGCCAGAAGCAGAAGAAGGCCGGCGCCTGCGTCAACCGGCGCTGCCTCTCGCCCGAGCCCTGCAAGAACCTCACCGTCACCCACAAGCGCTACGTGCACCTGCTGCGCCGCCTGCGCGCGCTGCCAGGCGTGAAGCGCGTCTTCATCCGCAGCGGCATACGCTTCGACTACGCCCTGCTCGATTCCGACCACACCTTCATCCGCGAGCTGGCCGAATTCCATACCTCCGGGCAGCTGCGCCTCGCACCGGAGCACGTCTCGAGCGAGGTGCTCGAGGTCATGGGCAAGCCGCCCAACGAGGTCTACCAGCGCTTCTGCAAGGAGTTCGAACGCGAGAGCCGCGCGGCGGGCAAGGAGCAGTACGTGCTCCCCTATCTCATGAGCAGCCACCCCGGCTCCACCATGAAGGTCGCCGTGGAGCTCGCCGAGTTCTGCCGCGACCTGGGCTATAACCCCGAGCAGGTGAGTGACTTCTATCCCACGCCCTCCACGGTCTCCACGTGCATCTACTACACGGGGCTTGACCCGCGCACCATGAAGCCGGTCTATTGCCCCACCAACCCGCACGAGAAGGCCATGCAGCGCGCGCTCATCCAGTACCGCGACCCCAAGAACTACGACCTGGTGGTGGAGGCGCTGCGCAAGGCGGGCAGGACCGACCTCATCGGCTACGGGCCCACGTGCCTGGTCAAGCCCACGCGACCGCAGCAAGGCGGCGGAAGGAAAGGCCCGGGCGGCAAGGGCGCTTCTTCCAAACCACGCCGCAAGCGCCGCGCATAGAGTGGAACAGGGGACGGGGGTGGAACAAACCTCCGTCCCCTGTTCCACCCCGTCCCCTGTTCCACCCATGCGGTATTCTGAATCCCAAGGTCAGGACGTATTTCACGTGAGCTGCCTGCGGATAGGAAGAGAGGCGCTCCCCCAAAGGAGGAAGCCATGGAATTCGAGAGCAAGACGGGCCACGCACTCCTTGGACAACCCTGGGTGTTCTTCTCCTGTCATCCCGCGAAGTTCGATACCTATAAGGAGCAGGTGAGAGATGACGTGCTCGCCTGCTGTGACTGCGTCTTCTGCTGGTGGGACCCCAGCGACGCACTCCCCGACTCGCTTGACGAGCTCAACCAGATCGGCCTCTTCGTCTTTGCCGTCGACCGCGCGTTCATCGAGCAAGACTGCCCCGCCAACACGGTCCTTTGGAACTACGCCCTCGAGCATCACATCCCCATCCTGCCCCTCATCATGGAAGAGGACATCATCCTCGCCTTCAACGAGCGCTTTGGCGAGATCCATGCGCTTCTGGGGTATGGTTCCGCGCGAAGGGAGAGGCTCGAGAGCTACTTTGACCGCCTCTTCGTGCGTTCGGACCTCGCTACTGAGATTCGCCAGTCCTTTGATGCGCATCTATTCCTGAGCTATCGCAAAGTTGATGCGGCAGATGCGGCTGAGCTCATCAAATCCATCCGTAAGCTCGACTACTGCCGAGACGTCGCCATCTGGTTTGACGCCTACCTCTCGCCTGGTGAGAACTTCGACGAGAACATCAGCGAAGCGCTGCGGGAATGCGACCTGTTCCTGCTCCTCGTCACGCCGAGCCTGCTGCTCAACGAGAACAACTACGTCCGCTGTGAGGAGTTCCCTGCGGCACAGCGGACGGGCCGCGCTATCCTGCCCATCGAGATGGAACCCACCGACCGCATCACGCTGCAGACCTGGTACGCTGGCATCCCCGAAAGCGTTGACGGGCATCGGGGTGCTGAGCTCGACGCTGGCCTGCAAGCCCATCTCGACACCCATGCGCTCGGCAAGAACAACGAGCGACGCCACCTCTACTGCATGGGACTTGCCTATCTTCAGGGCATCGACGTGGAGGTCGACAAGGGGCAGGCTGCCGGCTTCATCGAACGTGCCGCGCAGGCCGACTTGCAGGACGCCATGCGCACCCTGCAGCAGATGTGCCAAGACGGCAATGGCGTGCGGCAGGACTTTGGGGAAGCGGCGCGATGGTCCGAGAAGCTCGCACGCTCGCTCCAGCCAGAAAGCGTAAGTCGTGAACATGCCCCCGAATGTCTGACCTACGTGCGTCAGCTCGTGGATGCGGCCAACGCCTATGCAGAGCTCCGCCAGACCGACCGAGCGCTTGAGCTGCTGGGCGAAGGCACCGACTTCCTGCGCCCCTGCGCAGAAGGGCACGACCCGACGCTTGACCTCTGTCGGGCACTGCTCGCATCCACGACAGCCATGCTGCAGGTGCGGAAGGGCGAAAACGATCTGGCGCGGGAGAACTACGCGCTCGCGACGCGCTGCTTTGGCTTTGCGGGGCAGGCAGAGCGGAGCAGCAAGCTCCTCTGTGCCTGGGCAGACGCCCTCTTGGGCGAGGCGGTTCTCGTCGCAAAGACCAAACAGCTTGAGCAGGGGTGCACTTTGGTGGAGGAAGCCCTCTCCCTGTATGAGGAATCGTATGCGCTCGACCATTCGTACGAGGCAGGGTTTGGCTGCGCGGAGTGTCACCACGAGTTGTGCGCGTATGCGCTTGACAGGGACAGGCAGCAACAGGCGGTCGAGCATCTCCAGGCAGGCACCGACATCCTGCGTGAGGTCAAGGAACGGCACGGTGAGGGACGCACGCTGCAGGAGCTCTTCTCGTGGCACCTGCTCATCGGTGACCTCGCGACCGTGGCCAGCAACTTCGAGGTCGCGCTCGGTGCCTACAAGTGCGCCGAGGAAATCATCCTCCACTTCAACCGAGACACCATGACCATCCTGGAGAACCGCCACCTCCAGAAGATCTATGCGGCGATCGGCAACACCTACTTGGAGCTGGACCAACCTGACGACGCAGAACGCTACTTCTTCCCCGGCTACCTCGCCGCATCGGAGATGGAGCATGACATCGGTGACCTGCAGTCAAAGAGCGATCTTGAGCTCTTCTGCACCAAGATGGGTTTCATCACGCTCGAGCGGGGCGACCTCGACGAGGCGGAGGACTTCATTCGCAAAGAGGTCGAGCTCTCCCGCGAGATCGACCGAATGGCACCTACCATCGACACGCGCTTCAGCCTCGGTCTGGCACTGTACCAGCTCGGCCTCCTCATGCGGAAACGAAAGCAGCGCAAGCAGATGGACGAAGCCTTCGATGAGGCATACAAGATCTTCGACAAACTCGACGACGACACGCATGGCGCGCCATGGGTCAACAGTGCCCTGCAGGGCTGCCTCGCAACTTGGAACGAAGCGTCAAACGAACTCAAAGCCGACGAGCCCAAGAAGCGCACGCAAAGCGCTGGCATGCGCCGCGCCGCGCAGGTCATACGATCCACAGAGACCTTCGTCGCCCTTGCGGGCATCGTGACGCAGTTGCTGCCAGGCGTCCCCAGTATGGTCTTACCTGCGGCAGCGGTATTGCTGGTGAGCGATCAGCTGTGCAACTTCCTGCTGCTTGGCGATGCCTACACGTTGCTGTACGCCGTGTTCGCAGCGCTCGGTGCAGGCATTGGCCTGTTGTTCCACGCCGGGGCGCTCGTTGGAGCGGCCATGGGATGCTGCCTCATCAGCTTCGCGCTCAACGCCCTCGACCTGTATGCACGCATACTCGTCGCCCGCGCGCGACGGGCGGACTAAGCGAGCGGGACGGATGAACAGGGGACGTGGGGTGGAACAGGGGACGTGGAACAGGGGTGGAACAGGGGTGGAACAGGGGACGGAGGTTTGTTCCACGTATGGCCGTCGACATACGTGGAACAAACCTCCGTCCCCTGTTCCATCCGTAGCGCTATGCTAGGGGGCGCACATCCGACCCAGGAGCGCCCATGGCCATCAACGAAAGCAAGCTCTTCCCGTCGCAGCGCCTACGCGTCGCCTATCTCCTGGCCCTCGTGGGTGGCTATCTTGACGCCTACACCTACTTCCTGCGCGGCGGCGTTTTCGCCAACGCGCAGACGGGCAACATCGTCAAGCTCGGCATCGCCCTCGCGGACAACGGCGGCGTGCCCGAGCACTGGGTGCATTACCTCCTGCCCATCCTCGCCTACACGGCGGGCCTCTTCGCCGCCATCATCATCGAGGAGTTGCTCGCGCGCAAGGGCAGCCGCCTCATACGCCGCACGGTCCTGGTCGTCGAGATGGTCGGCCTTGCCGTCGTCGGTTTCATACCGTTTAGCGAAGACGGCAACATGCTCGCCAACTGCATCATCTCCTTCGTGGCCGCCATGCAGTTCGAGGCATTCAAGAGCTTCCGCGGCCAGGCGATTGCGACCACTATGTCCACCGGCAACCTCAGGAAGTTCGCGGAATCGATCTTTGCCGCCGTCCT
>CACYAX010000155.1 GCA_902772435.1 uncultured Coriobacteriaceae bacterium
ACTTCGTCTCTGGTCTCGGCATCGTGCCGTACCTCGCCCACGGCTACACCTCGACGTTCCAGATCACGGCTCTCATCGCCGCTCTGGGCATCGCCTATCAGTGGGCTAAGAACGACGGCTGGGAGCCCCTCTCCGCCGGCATCATCGCCGTGGCCGCGTTCCTCATCCTCATCCCCGACTACGTCGGCGTTGCTGGCTCCTTCGAGGAGGGCCTCTCTGCCGTCGATACCGCCGCTGCTGCTACCGCCGCTGGTGGCGCGACCGTCGCTGGCCTCAACAAGACCTGGCTCGCCGGCCAGGGCATGATTGGCGCCATCATCGCTGGTCTTCTCACCGGTCTCATCTACAGCGCCTTCCTGAAGAAGGACATCCGCATCCGCATGCCGGAAGGCGTGCCTGATGGCGTTGCCGCTGCATTCACCGGCCTGATCCCCGCTGCCGTCATCCTGACCGGCGCTGTGATCATCTACCACATCTGCATGGCTGTCGCTGGCGTCACCCCGATTGAGCTCATCTACAAGTGGCTGCAGATCCCGCTGCAGAACGTCGGCGACTCCCTCGGCGGCGTCATCCTCTTCGAGACCCTCATCCCGCTGCTCTGGTGGTTCGGCGTCCACGGCGCCACCGTCGTCGGTTCCGTCTCCAGCACCATCGCTACCGCCAACAACCTCGAGAACGCTGCTATCTTCCAGAAGCTTCTCGACTCCGGTATGTCCCGTGGCGAGGCTGTCGCTGCCATGGGTGCTAACGGCGCTCACATCTTCACCGACCCGTTCGTCAACTGCTTCCAGGCCATCACCGGCTCCGGCCTCACGATGGGCCTCGTCGTCTTCATGGTGTTCTTCGCCAAGTCCGCTCAGTTCAAGCAGGTCGGTAAGCTCGGCCTCGGCTCCGGTATCTTCAACATCAACGAGCCGATCCTCTTCGGTACCCCGATCGTCATGAACCCGGAGCTGTTCATCCCGTTCGTCCTCGCCCCGGTTGTTGGTAACGCTCTCGCCTACATCCTCACCATGGTTGGCTTCATCCCCTACACCGTCGGCGTCACCGTTCCTTGGACCACGCCTCCCATCATCTCCGGCCTCCTCTGCATTGGCTGGCAGGGCGCTCTGATGCAGCTCGTCGAGCTTGTCCTCTCCTTCTTCATCTACCTCCCGTTCGCCCGCTCGGTCGACAACGAGGCCTATGAGATGGAGCAGGCTGGCGCTGCCGCCTAATTCAACAGGTCCCAGACCATTCCCACGCGTGATTGAGGCGGGGAGGGAAGTAATTCCCTCCCCGCTTCTTTTGTGTCTCGCGAAGGTGAAGTGAGGTCGGGCGTTGTATCACCTGCTTTGAGAGACGAGTCAATCATGGCGTGATGCCAAGGCTTCGTGCCAGTGAAACGCAAACGTGCGCTATTCAGTTGGCGATAGAGACTTATCAACTGGTCGATAGCGTCTAAAACACCATGTCAACCTCATTGCGGGATGCGCCAAACAGGCACATCGCGGTATAATTGCAAAGTTGCGCTACAGAAGGAGGATGAGATGGAAGTTGCGGTTCGCTATTTTTCGCGTGGCGGACACGTGAAGCAGATGGCCGAGGCCATTGCGCGCGGAGCTGGTGTCGAGGCCATTTCGGTCGATGATCCCCGCGCTGCTCTTGATACGCCGGTCGACCTGCTGTTCATCGGCGGTGCTCTCTACGGTTTCCGTCTCGACCAGGCTATCTATGATTTCGTCGAGGCGCTTGACCCCGAGATGGTCACCAACCGGGCGATTTGCTTCGGGTCGTCATACCTCACCCGTCGCCCCATCTACATTCTGCAGGACATCCTCAAGCAGAAGGGCATCACCATCTCGCCGCAGGCTGCCTATGCGCGTAACAAGCCCAAGGAGCTGCTGCTCGATTCGCTGGCATACTTTGCCGAGACCGAGATCAACCGCGATCCCGACCTCGACCGCCTTCCG
This sequence comes from uncultured Coriobacteriaceae bacterium, assembly GCA_902772435.1. Classification (GTDB taxonomy): domain Bacteria; phylum Actinomycetota; class Coriobacteriia; order Coriobacteriales; family Atopobiaceae; genus UBA1367. The sequence continues at coordinate 1,953 of CACYAX010000155.1, forward strand.
CCCATCCAGTACATGATCCGCGCCGAGAAGCGCAAGAAGGAAGAGCAGGAAGCGCGTGAGGCAGCAGAGGCTGCGGCCCTCGTGGCCGAAGCTGAAGCTGAAGCCGAGCAAGAAGAGGACGAACTCGAAGCTGACGGCCTGCCCGAAGCCACTGAAGAAGTGGCTGCAGACATGGGTGAGACCGTCGCCGAAGAGGCTGAGGAGGAGTAGCCGATGTTTGGACTCAACATGCTTGGCGTCTACGGGGACTACAAGATCTCGTTCCTCGGCGGCGCAACGCTCAACCTCGTCGTCACGCTGGTCATCAGGCTCGTAGTGGGCATCGGTTGGTACAAGATGTTCGAGCGCGCTGGCAAGACAGGCTGGCTCGCCTTTGTTCCCGTGCTGGGCGCGTATAACGCCTTCCGTCTTACCTGTGACGACTTCTCCTGGGCGGCGCTCTTCGGCGGGACCACGTTCATCGCCTGGGTGGATGCGGTGGGCATCGAGCATCCCATCGTGACGGGCTGCGCCGTCTGCAACTTCATCATGTGGTGGGCCTACGCGCTCATGACGGCGCATGTGTACCGTACCTCGTACTTCTTTGGCATGATCTACGGCGTCTTTCCGTGGCTCGGCGCCATCATCTTTGGCTTCGGTCCCAACATGGAGTACTACGAACCCGTCTCCCTGCTTCCTGAGGACCAGCAGCGTGCCAAGAAACAGGAGCAGAAAGAAGAGCGCAAGAAGATCAATGCGGCCACCAGCCGTGCTGCCAACAGCAGGCCTTCCAATAAGAAACGAAAGAAATAGCCTGCCGTCCACAGCGCGATTTGCCTACAGTTTTGAGTTTGTGTACAGCCGATGAAAGACCATCGGCTGTACTCATATGTACCGACGTCTCACCAATTAATCGCCGCCGTTTGGGGGAAGGCTGCGCAGGGGTCTTGACGCATGGGGTACACTGACGTATGCGTATTTATTAGGGCCTCGTCTTACGGAATGACGGGGCCAAAGGGGAAAGGAACGCACTATGCTTACCATCCGTCTGTTCTGCGCCGCCGGCATGTCCACCTCGCTCCTCGTCCGCAAGATGGAGGAGGCCGCCAAGGCCGAGGGCACCGAGGTCGACATCATCGCCTACCCCGTGGGCGAGTTTGACCAGCACATCAACGGCATCGACTGCGCCCTCCTCGGCCCCCAGGTCGGCTACATGAAGGCCCAGATGCAGGCCAAGGCCAAGGCCGCCGGCGTGCCCTGCGACGTCATCCCCATGGCCGACTACGGCATGGTCAACGGCAAGAACGTCCTCGCCTTCGCGAAGAAGCTCATTGGCTGCTAAAACCCCTTGCTTTGCCAGTCGCTCGGTCTTGCGAGGCCGAGCGACTTTCGAGTGATATATGGGAGTCAAGCGCCCATATTTCCCAAATTGATTAGTTTGCGACTTTAAGGAGTGCGACATGACCGAAGAGCTCGAGCTCACTCTGTTCCAGATCATCACCGCCGCTGGCGGCTCCAAGTCCAACTACATTGGCGCCATCCAGGAGGCCAAGGCCGGTAACTTCGAGGCTGCTGAGCAGCTCGTTGCCGATGGCGACGCGTTCCAGAGCCAGGCCCATGGTCCCCACTCCAGCCTCCTCACCCAGGAAGCCCAGCTCTCCATGGAGGGCAAGAACTCCGCCGACCTCGTCTGCCTCCTCCTCATCCACGCCGAGGACCAGATGATGAGCTGCGAGGTCTTCAAGCAGATGGCCGTCGAGCTTATCGACGTCTACAAGAAGATCGGCTAGTCCTAGTCTTCACATTGACGCCTGCGGGGGAGGAAGCAATTCCTCCCCCGTTTTATGTTGCGTACGCATGCGGTCCGCGAGCGCTCATTGGACGGAGAGCCCCTCTGCAACGCTACTGGTACGGTGTACAGTAATGCTGTATGTGTCAAATGGCACCGTATACCGCAAAGAGAAAGGCTGTCCATGACCACGCTTGGTGTTTCCGTCTATCCCGACATCCGTCCGCTTGACGAGATAGCAGAGTACCTGCGCCTAGCATCACGCTATGGTTTCACCCGCGTCTTCACCAGCATGTTTTCCGTCGAAGGTACCAACGAGGAAGTGCTCGCGTACTTCCGCGACCTCGACGCCATCGCGCATGAGTGCGGCATGGAGGTCTCGCTCGACATCAACCCCGCGTGCATGAAGCGCCTCGGGGCCACCCCCTCCGATCTCTCCGTCTTCGCCGAGATCAAGGCTGATATCCTGCGCATGGACGGTGCCTATGGCGAGGATGACAACTACGAGATGCTCTGCAACCCCTATGGCATGAAAATCGAGTATAACGCCTCGTCCCTTGATCCTGCGGCAATCGAAGCACTGGTTGCTCGCGGCGTGGACAAGAACCGCATTCTCGCCTGCCACAACTTCTATCCGCAGCGCTATACGGGTTTCAGGTGGGATAAGTTCCGCGAGGTCAACACCCGTCTTTCCAAGCTCGGCATCCGTATCGGCGCATTCATCTCGTCGCAGGCGCCCAACACGCACGGCGTGTGGGATGCCACGTGCGGTCTGCCCACAGTGGAGCGCCTGCGCACCTATCCGGCCGACCTGCAGGCGCGCATCCTAGCTGCAGCCGACACCACCGACGTCTTCTTTGGCAATGCGTATGCAAGTGAGGCAGAGTTCGCGGCGGTTGCCGAGGTCATGAAGCCCGCGCAGCCCAACGAGGCGAGCATGAAGGTCGCGAAGATGATCCAAGCCATCGTAGGCGACACGAGCTTTGACCCCCTGGCGTTTCCGCAGAAGAAGGTGCGTGTCGAGCCGGTGTTTGACATCACGCCCGTTGAGCGCGAGATCCTCTTCGACTTCCTGCCGCATCTTGATGCGGGCGACAGTTCCGAGTGGATTTGGCGCTCGCGCTCTGAGCGTATGGTCTACGCCGACAAGGACATCCCCGCGCGCCGCAACCCCGAAGCGGAGTTCAAGCGCGGTGACGTGGTCATCATCAATGACAATTACAA
>CACYAX010000156.1:0-4288 GCA_902772435.1 uncultured Coriobacteriaceae bacterium
CGAGCTCGCCGATCTCCTGCACGTGCAGGAGCGACGCCCGCGCGAAGTCGTCCGGCGTGACCGCGGGGTCATACTTGAGCGTGAAGTTGGGCACGGCATTCTGCACTTCGGCGTCAGCCTGCAGGAGCAGGCGGCCGGCGCGCGTCTCCTCGGGACCGAGGTTGGCGTGGCAGTAGCCGCTGGCCACCGTGCGGTCGATGTAGTTGAGGAAGCGCTTGAAGCGCGGCAGGATCTCCTCGTCGGAAAGGCCATCCAAAAACGGGTCGAACACGCGGTCGAGTTGGCCCACATACACCGGGCGTCCGGTGACGGACGGCACGTTCTGGTAGAGGATCTGCAGGTTCATGAGCAGGTCATCCAGGTTGTCGGGGGCGTCCAGACGCAGGAAGTCGCTGCCCTGGCGGGCGAAGCGCTCCATGTCGCAGCAAATGTAGCGCGGACGGTAGGGGGCGTTGCCCTCGTGCATGTCGCAGATGGCGTCGCGCTCAAAGAACCAGTCGAACTCCGGCGTGGTGGGGATGGGATGCTCGCAGTTCTCGGCCGCCTGAGCCAGATGGATGAGCTTCTGGCCGTAGGTGAGATTGCTTGCCGTAATGATGTCCATGAACTCGCTCATATGCGCCTCCGCATGCATGCTGCTACTAGTTGCCGTAATGATACCGCACGCACGTGGCGGGGCAGGTGAGGCGAGAGAACAAGCACAAGTCACTCTCTCGGGATGGGCGAGGCGCGGGTGGTCGGGCGGCGCGCCATCGGTTTTGCGACGTGGGTGGGGCTTGCGGACGCCATGGCGTTTGAATATCATAACAAGCGTTATAAAAAGAGGGGACCACATGGCAAGGGCAGCACGGACAACCAAGGACGCCATCGTCGCGGCGGCGGTCGAGCTTGTGCGGGAGCGGGGACACGAGAGCATCAATGCGCGCTCGCTCGCGGCGACGCTGGGATGCTCCACTCAGCCGGTCCTGTATCACTTTGCCTCGATGGACGAGGTGCGCGCGTCCGCCTACCGGGCCATCGACGAGCTGCACACGGCCTACCTCATGACCGGGCTCGAGTCCGCGGCAGACCCCCTCATGCAATTGGGCCTCAACTACGTCCGCTTCGCCCACGAGGAGTCGCAGCTGTTTCGCTTCCTCTTCCAGACCAACGCCTTTGGCGGGCAGGACCTGACGGCACTGGTGGCGGCACCCGAGGTGAGGGAGCTGGTGGGCGTGGTCGCCCAGGAGGCGGGCGTGGACGTGGCGCGGGCTCGGCAGGTGTTCCTCGCCATCTTCGTCGCGGCGCATGGCTACGCCAGCCTGTTAGCCAACAACGCCCTGGAGTATGACGAGACGCAGGTTACCGACGTGCTTTTGGCCGCCTATGCAGGCGCGCTGCAGATGGAAGGAAGGTAGGGAGAACATGCTCAGGTTGCTCGACCGACTGTACGAGAAGGCCCACGTCTGGTTCGCGGTGGGCTGGATCGTGGCGTATGTGGTGCTAGCATCCGAGGCCGACGCGTTGTCGCTCGACCTGGGCGTGGCTAAGCTGGTCACGGCGCCCGTGCTCATGCTGATGTCCGTGCTTCTCTGGGCATGGGTGCGTCACGCTCGGCTCGAGGGACTCCTGGGGCTTCGTGCCCCCATGGTTCCCGCAAGCCGTATGCTCTGGTACCTACCGCTTGCCATCGTGGCAGCCAAGAAGCTGTTCTTTGGCGTCATGGTGACGGGATCCGCCCTGGAGTGCCTGTGCTCCGTGCTTGCCATGTGCTTCGTGGGCTTCATCGAGGAGCTGGTGTTTCGCGGCCTGCTCTTTCGCGGGATGGACGAGAGCAACCACACGAGTGCCGTGGTGGTGTCGTCGATCACCTTTGGCATCGGCCATATCGTGAATCTCTTCAATGCGAGCGGCCAGGACTTGCTTGTCACGCTTGGGCAGATGGCCTTCGCCGTGGCGGTAGGCTTCGCGCTGGTCTACACGTTGCTCAAGAGCGGAAGCATCTGGCCGTGCGTCATCTTCCACAGCGCCAACAACGCCCTGGGCATCTTCGAGAACGAGGCGGCGCAGATAGCCCTCTTCGGCTCGACGAATGCGGCGATCCTTGCCGGCCTTGCCGTGAGCATTCCGCTGTGCGTGGGGTACGTCATCTACCTGATGCGACTGCCTGACGCGTCGCAGACTGTGTAGGATTTGCGTTTGGTGAGACAAGGCGTCTTGCGCGTCAATACAACAGAGAGAGACCGAGGGGTCTGCCGCCCACTCCGACGCGCAAGGGGAGTGTCATGCCTGCCAATACGCTGTCCACGTATGGCCCGATGGCCACGTGCCGCATCGCCTGCCATGCGATGCGCCTTGCCATCCCGCGCCTGAGCGACATATTCCGTTCCGCGCTGTCAGCGGGTGCGCCTGATGATGCCGAGGCCATGGAGCGGACTCGCACGCATGTGCGCGCCGCTGCCGCGGCACCCGTCCTGGCGACGCTCGTGCCCGGTGCGCACGCGGCCTCGATCGTTGGCGGCTGGTACGCCTATGCGGCGGCCTCGGACCCGGACCGCCTGCCGTATGACCTCAGCTTCTGGCGGGTAGGAGCGAGCGTGGTGGGGACGGCCATGGCGACGTGGCTCGCCTTCAGGCGCTCGTACGCGGCGCTTCCCGTGTCGATAGCGGCGGCCGCCGTGTCATCGGGGCTCGGCACGGCGCAGATCGTGCAGGCTGGCACCTACGTGACCAGGACGTGGCGCAAGGGCTCGTGGCGCGACCGCCTGTTCAACGTGCGGATGCCCGCCCTCCATACCGTCGCGCTGCCCCTGTCCGTGGCGAGCACGCTCGCCGTGGGGCCGATGTTCGGCGCCAGGCTCTCCGCGCTGGTGCCGGCTGCGCTGCGCACGCACTGGCCGGCGCTGCGCGGGCTCGGGCTGTACTACATGGTGTTCTCGCTGCTCGGGCACTGGGGCGAGATGCTGTTCTGCACGGGCATCAAGTACGGCCTGATCCGCGGAGGGTACGACCGCGAGAACCACATGCTGTGGGACCAGTGGCTCTTCCCGTTCCCCGCGGAGGGGCTCGTTGCCGTGCTCATGGCCCTGTTTCTCTATCCTGCCAAGAACGCCATCCACTCGGGGGTTCAGGCGCAGGCGCTCGCGGGCATCGTGCCCAAGGAGGCTGCGTTCTGGATCGCCCTTGCGGTCACCTTCCTGCTCAACCAGGCGGTCTGCACGGCCATTGACTACGGCACGGGCATGGTGGCCAACCAGAACTACGAGCTCTGGGACTACCGCGACATGCCCTTCAACTTCCAGGGGCAGATCTGCCTGCAGAACTCGCTGGTGTACGGGGTGCTCTCCACGTACGCCGCCTGGCGCCTGTTCCCACGCATGGAGCGGTTGCTGGCCACCACCGACGCAGCGGTGCTGGACGGCGTCTTCGTGGGCCTCGGGTCGCTCTTCGTCTTCCTCGAGCTGCTGTATCACGTGATCCCCCGCGACGTGGCGGAGGCCTTGCGCCGCCTGGGGGTCACCCAGCCCGCCCTTGGCCCGTCTGGCGCGTGAGGACCCTCCCTAGTAGCAGTCCCAGTTGAACAGCACGCGCGAGAAGTCGCCGCGTCGCAGCGCCGCCCCGTTGACGAAGAAGCCGCCGATGCCCACATCGCCCCACAGGACGCGGTCCTTGCCGGTGCCGGGCTCGCCCTCCGAGTCGATCTGCAGGAGCAGCGTGTCGAACTCGTCTGCGAGCTCGCCGAGGCGTGGGTCCTCCTGCGTGAAGAACGGGTACCCGAACACAAGATGCGCAGGCTCTGGGCACTTCAGCTCATCGAACAGCAGGTCGACGCCGTCATGGTCGAGCAGGTCCCAGTAGCTGTCGCGCCCGGCCAGGAAGTCCTCTCCCAGTATCTCGCGACAGCAGTCGACGAACAGCTCGTCGATGCGGCCGTCTGCGGTGTTCATGCAGCTGATGGTGGGCTCCACGCGAAGCGCGAACTCTCCCGTGAGCGGGTTGCCCAGGAAGTCCTCGTCAAAGCCCACGAGCGACGTGGGCATTCCCAGCGCCTCCACCTGCTCTGGCGTGACGGACGGGTCGACCGTCCGGTGCCACACCACGCGGAAGCCGTTCTGGCGCGTGGAGTCGTCGAAGTCCATGCCCGAGCAGTCGTCGGTGGCATCGATGAAGAACTGCAGGATGCCCTGCCCGGGAAGGCGCTCGTCGTTGCCGAAGTCGGCGAGGCGCAGCTGCGCGAGCAGCATGAGCTTCTGGCCCTTGGGGGTGGTGGGGTAGGCGAGGTCGGCCGGCCAGTAGGGGAGGCCTCCGA
>CACYAX010000156.1:4305-9218 GCA_902772435.1 uncultured Coriobacteriaceae bacterium
AGCTTGGTGTCGGTCAGACCGGGCGTGCGATCCGCCTCTATCACCAGTCGGAACGCCGGCATGCTCGTCCGTCCGCGGATGGCGGCGGCCAGCGTCGGCACCTTGTCCGCGGGCACGCGCTGTGGGGTCGGTGCCTGCTGCTCCTGCTTGTCCTGTGACATGGGCCCTCCCATCTCGTCGTCGCGTCAGCGTGTTGCTATGCCCGAAGAGCGCAGAGCTCCTTGGCAATCTCCGCACCTAGGGCGACATTGTTGAAGACCAGCTGGATGTTGGAGTCCAAGCTGTCGTTGCCGGTGATCTCGGCGATGCGCGCCAACAGGAAGGGCGTCGTCTCCTTGCCATGGATGCCCCGCTCGTTGCACTCGTCGAGCGCCTGGGCGATGGCCTTGTCGATGACGGCCTTGTCCATGGAGTACTGCTCGGGAATGGGGTTGGTCACTAGGATGCCACCCGGAAAGGCCAGCTCGCGCTGGGTATACAGGATGGCGGCCAGCTCCTCGGGCGTGTCCACGCGGTAGTCCACGCCGAAGCCCGACTGCCTCGTATAGAAGGCGGGCAGCTCGCTCGTGCCATAGCCGAGCACGGGCACGCCCTTGGTCTCCAGGTACTCCAGCGTGAGGCCGAGGTCGAGGATCGACTTCGCGCCGGCGCAGACCACCATGACCGGCGTCATGGCCAGCTCCTCGAGGTCGGCCGAGATGTCCATCGTGGTCTCGGCGCCGCGGTGCACGCCGCCGATGCCGCCCGTGGCGAAGACCTCGATGCCCGCGAGCGCGGCGATGATCATCGTGGAAGCCACCGTGGTAGCGCCGTCAAGGCCGCGCGCGGCAACGACGGGCAGGTCGCGGCGGCTCACCTTGATGACCTCGCGCCCCTTGAGGCCGAGGTAGTCGATCTCGTGCGCCGAGAGGCCCGCGCGCAGGCGCCCGCCAATGACTGCGACGGTGGCCGGCACCGCACCATGCTCGCGCACGATGCTCTCCACCTTGAGCGCGGTCTCGACGTTTTGCGGGTACGGCATGCCATGGCTGATGATCGTGGACTCGAGCGCCACGACGGGGCGGTTATCGGCGAGTGCGTGAGCGACCTCAGGCGCGACGTCGAGGTACGGGTTCAGGTTCTCCATATCAATTCCTTTCGGGTGGGAAATCCGTATCTGTTGTAGCACACGGGCGGGAAAAAGCGCCGCTCACACAAAAGAGGCGCAGAGCCTGCGCATTGCAACAGCGCGCTAGCCAGCCCCCAGCGCCATGCGCGCGAGCACCGCTTCCGCACTCATGAGCGGGTTCACGGTCTCGGCGCTCTCCACGGCGATCGCCGAGGCAGCAAGGCCCGCGAGCCCCGCCTCCTCGAGCCCGTATCCGCGCAGGTAGGACCACACGAGCGCCGCCATCATCGCGTCGCCCGCACCGGTAGTGTTCACCACCGTGCAGGGCAGGAGCGGCAGGCGCACCGAACGCTCGTGGTCCGCGCAGAGCAGGCCGTCGGCCCCAAGAGAGATAAACACCCGCCCGAGCCTCGTGGCCAGCAGCTCGTCGGCCGCGTGCGAGAGGCCCCACTCGTCGCTCGTGTCCACGCCGCTCAGCGCCTCGGCCTCCAGGCGGTTCGGCTTGAGCGTGTGCAGGCACCCGAGGAGCCCCTCGAGCTTGCCCGTCTTCACGGTCGAGATGGGGTCGCAGAACACGGGCACGCCGCTCTCGGCCAGCTCCGCGCACAGCCAGCGCAGCGTTTCCGCAGGCAGATTGGTCTCCACGAGCACGGCCGCCGCGCCGCGCATGAGCGCGAGCTTGTCCGCGAGCCGCGCGGCGGTCATCTCCTCGAGGATGGCCATGTCGTTGATGGCCACCTCCATGTCGCCCGCCGCATCCATCACGAAGAGGTACGTGGAGGTCGCGCCGCCCGGCACCGTGAGCGCGTGGCTGATGTCGATGCCCGCCTCCTGGCAGCCGGCCTTGAGGCTCGCGGCCTGGGCGTCGGTGCCGAACGCGGTGACCAGCTTCACGTCGACGCCCAGAAGCGCGAGGTTGTGCGCGATGTTGCGCCCCACCCCGCCGTGGCTCAGGCGCACGGTGCCCAAGTTCGAATCGTGCGGCACGAGCGGACCGGACGGCCTGCCCGCGATGTCCATGTTCGCCCCGCCAACCACCACGACGTACGGTCTGTCTGCCATAGCCCCTCCTTGCTCACACAGCAGCAGTGTAGCGCCAATGGCCCGGATGGCGTCGCGGGATGCGGCAGGGCTCTCGCCCAATCTATCGTGCTGCGAGCGCCAGCTGGCACGCAGACCGCCATGCGCCGCACCCACCCGCAGCGATGCCCGCCGCCCCCCATCGCGGAGCGGGACAGAAGCCTTTCCCAAGCCACCGGAGCCCCGCGCAGCGCACCCACTTGCAGCGTCGCGCCAGCAGCCAGTCGCGGAATAGGGCACGGCGCGACACGAAGCCGCCGCCATGCCCCGCGCTATGATTATCGAATCTATACCTTTTGCGTCCGCACCAAGGAGGCAACCATGGGCAAGCGCGTGTTCGTGATCGTGTTGGACAGCTTCGGCATCGGCGAGGAGCCGGATGCCGCCGCATGGGGCGACGAGGGATCGAACACCCTCTGCGCCTGCGCCACGAGCCCCCACTTCGACATCCCCAACCTCACCAAGCTGGGCCTCTGCAACATCGAGGGCGCGCTCGAGTCGGTCTACGAGCACGGGCTCTCCCCCATCGCCGCGCCCGCCGGCGCCTTCGCGCGCATGCAGGAGGCCAGCCAGGGCAAGGACAGCACGGTCGGCCACTGGGAGATGGCGGGCGTCATCAGCCCCAAGCCCTTCCCCACGTATCCCGACGGCTTCCCCGAGGAGGTCCTGCGCCCGTTCGAGGAGGCCACGGGCCGCAAGGTCATCTGCAACAAGCCCTACTCGGGCACCGACGTCATCCGCGACTATGGCCGCGAGATGGTCGAGACGGGCGCGCTCATCGTCTACACCTCGGCGGACAGCGTCTTCCAGATCGCCGCGCACGAGAGCGTCGTGCCGCCCGAGCAGCTCTATGAGTACTGCCGCATCGCGCGCGAGCAGCTCGTGGGCGAACACGGCGTGGGCCGCGTAATCGCGCGCCCCTTCGAGGGCGCATGGCCTTACCAGCGCACGGCGCGCCGCCACGACTTCTCGATGGAGCCCACGGGCACCACGATGCTCGACCAGCTCAAGGCCGAGGGCTTCGACGTGCTCTCCGTGGGCAAGATCTACGACCTGTTCGCGCACCGCGGCCCGACCGACTACGTGCTCACCACGGGCAACCCCGACGGCATCGAGAAGACCATCGCCTGGACGAGCCGTGATTTCAACGGCCTGTGCTACACCAACCTCGTGGACACCGACATGATCTACGGCCACCGCAACGACGTGGACGGCTACGCCAAGGCCATCAGCTACTTCGACGCTAAGCTGCCCGAGATCATGGCCAACCTCCGCGAGGACGACCTGCTCATGATCACGGCCGACCACGGCTGCGACCCCGTGACGCCCTCCACCGACCACAGCCGCGAGTACGTGCCGTGGCTCATCGCCGGCCCGCGCGTGAAGGCCGGCGCCGACCTCGGGACGCTGCCCACCTTCGCCGACATGGCCGCCACCATCCTCGACTACCTCGGCGCCAGCCAGCTCGGCACGGGCACCTCACGCCTCGCCCAGATCCTGCAGTAACGCCCGCTGGTGCAAAGGACCGTCGGTTCTTTGCACCAACTGGCACGTACAACCGACGGATGTTTGCACCAACTGGCACACAGGACCGACGGATGTTTGCACCAACTGGCACGTACAACCGACGGATGTTTGCACCAGCTGGCACGCAGGACCGACGGATGTTTGCACCAACCATACCGAAAGGAGTCGCCATGCCCACCCCGCACAACGAAGCCCAGAAAGGCCAGATCGCGCCCGTCGTCCTCATGCCGGGAGACCCGCTGCGCGCCCAGTACGTGGCCGAGCACTACCTCGATAACTACACCTGCTTCAACAAGGTGCGCAACATGCTCGGCTTCACGGGCACCTATCACGGCGTGCCCGTCTCGGTCATGGGCTCCGGCATGGGCATCCCGTCCATCGCCATCTACTCCTATGAGCTCTACCACTTCTATGACGTGCAGACCATCATCCGCATCGGCAGCGCGGGCGGCCTCGCCCCCGACGTGCAGCTGCGCGACATCCTCATTGGCCAGGGTGCCTGCACCGACTCCAACTTCGCCGCGCAGTATGGCCTGCCGGGCACCATCGCCCCCATCGCTGACTTCGGCCTCGTGCGCAAGGCCGTCGAGGCGGCCGAGGCCCTCGGCGCCCGCTACCGCGTGGGCAACCTGCTCTCCAGCGACGTCTTCTATAGCTCGCGCGCGTCCCAGGAAGCCTGGGCCGCCATGGGCGTGCTCGCCGTGGAGATGGAGGCGGCCGCGCTCTACCTCAACGCCATGAAGGCCGGCAAGAAGGCCCTCGGCATCATGACCGTGTCCGACCTTCCGCTCACGGGCGAGGGCCTTCCCGCCTCCGAGCGCCAGACCAGTTTCACTCAGATGATGGAAGTCGCGCTCAACGTGGCAACATCGGAGTAGAATGCAGAATAGGTACGAATAAACGTGGTACCAACGGGCACACGCCCGTCCAGGGGAGATGCGTTGCGGAGGTCCGTGGCGCGAGAAAGAAGGAGAAGTACATGATCGAGACCAAGATGACTCGTCGCGGTTTCCTCGGCGCCATGGGCACCGCGGCTGCGGCAACCCTCGCTGCGTGCGGCGGTTCCAAGACCTCCGACTCCGGCTCCGCTGACGGCGGCGCCGCTGCGGGCGATTCCCACAAGGTCCGCATGGTCACCGATACCGGCGGCGTGAACGACCAGTCCTTCAACGAGCTCTCCTGGGCCGGCATGCAGCAG
>CACYAX010000157.1 GCA_902772435.1 uncultured Coriobacteriaceae bacterium
TGCGAGAAGGCGGGCAATTGAATACTCCGAGTTGGGCTGCGTGACTGACTGTATGATCCTCCTCAGTTTCTGCCTGTTGGGTCCATCCATGTCAAGTGTCCGTACCGTTCCATCAGGTTCGATAAAGACTCCGTCTAGTTCCGAGAGAGCGTCCCTCACATCGTCTTCCGTAGGGATATCCAGGCCATAAAAATCAACTACGGCAACATTTGCGACATCGTAGCAGCGGTTAAAAATGTCGTCGAACCTTGCTTGATAGTGTCTCGTCATAGGCTTTGCTACGAGCTTGGGGAGATGGTGAATCCTCGTTTCCAAGCTGTCGATAAGCTGGGTAATGCGGTCTGTGTCAAGAGCTTCGGCTTTAAGTTCGAGGTAGAAATACAGCCAGTCAGGCATTGCGTCGTAAAAGTCCTCGTTGGTCAGGCTGTCTTCCTCAAAGGTGGGCATTGCTCTGAGAGTCGCTAAGGCCAGGTATTCGGCGAGAGTTGGACTCATGTCGATTGCCTGCGCGCTCTTCTTAAATGACATTCCGTTGAGAAGGCAGGTAAAGAGGACCGTCCTTGTTTCATCGAGGGAGAGGAGGTAGCTTAGCGCCTCATACTCAGATGATTCACTTAGGCCCTCTGACATCAGTTCATACACTAGGTCTGAATCGATGACCATATTCTGTGCAGGTGTCACCGCTCCCTTTGGTTTTCTTGGCACTTGGATTTCGCCCCTCACCCCTCCACCGGCAGCAAGTACACCGCCTCGCCATCCGCCAGCAGCATCACGGGCCCGTTGTGCAGCTCGCCGATGTTCTCTAGGCTGTCGATGAACGGCCTGATCTCGCTCGAGCGCATCCCCTTGAGCTCCTTCAGCGCCTCATCCTGCCTGCTCTTCCTGGCCGAATCCAGGCTCCCGCCCGCCTTGATGAGCGTCTCGTCAATCTGCGTCAGGTCGCCGATGGGCGTCTGCTCCACCGCCTTGCCCAGCCCGGCGACCGTGCGCGCGATGCCGTCCATCGTCTTGGTGCCGAGCTTGCCCTCAACCTTGGCGTTCATGGCGTCGTACACCTTGGTGTAGAACGCGATGTAGTCCACCGAATGCCGGTCGAGGTCGTCCATCACGGTCGCGAGGTACTGCCTGCCAAAGTTCTCCTGCAGCATGACCTCGGTGAACGTAGAAAATGCATACAGGTAGTTAGCAAGACGGTACTGGCCCATCTCGTCGACCACCTGGTCGAGCTGCTGCTCCACGCCCTTCTTGGGCTTCGCCGCCACAAGCGCCCCGGCTTCCTTGCGGTGCAGGGAAATCTGCTGGCTCGCGCTCTGCTTGATGTCCATGACCTTGATGTGCATGGTCTGCCGGAACGTCTCGTTGTCCCAGTTAAACCGATACGAATTGATGAGCCCGTTCAGCGTGACCAGGTTGCCGCGCAGCTTGGAACGGTCCTGGTCCTTGATGTAGCGGCTCATCTCCTGCACGTTCTGGTCGATGCCGTCGAGCTTGAGGTTTATCTCTACCAAGAGGGCCGCGACGAGCAGCAGGCCGGGGTCGACGGGGAGCTGTGTGGTGACGGTGGTCGCTTGGCCGACAACCTCGTGGAGCCGCGCCTGCTTCAGGCGCTTGTTTGCGTCCAGATAGGCTCCGAGCGAGCCGGTGCCGTTCTTGGTGTTGAAGAGCTGGGCGATATCGAGCGGGTTGCCCAGCTCGTCCGTTGCATACAGCAGGCCTTTACCTGCGGATTCCACGGTCTGCGTGATGCTCCTCGACCCCTCCAGCAGCGTCATCAGCCCGCTGCCGAGCGACATCAGCTCGTTGACGGGAAGCCGCGTTGCCTGCGAGAGGTCCACCTCTTCGGGTTCGATGGGCTCGAACGACAGCTGGCTCAGCGCCTGGTGGGCAAGCTCTTGAGCGTTGTTGTCGGGGTGCGGTGGGGCTGTCGATGACTGGTCGCTCGCCCTCACGCGCGCTTGCGTTTGGCCAGGTAGTACACGGGCAGGCCCGCGAGCGTGACCACCACGCTGAAGAGCGACATGATGGCAGCGGTCTGCCCTGACAGGAACACCTGGCTGAAGATCACGTACAGGCCGCTCGCGATGGCGAGGATGGGGATGACGGGGTAGAGCGGCACGCGGTAGCTGCGCTCGGCGTCGGGGCGCGTGTGGCGCAGGCGGATGACGGCGGCGAAGGTCAGCGTGTAGAACACCCAGCACGAGAAGACGCCCAGGTCGGTGAGCAGGTCAAACTGGCCGATGAGCGAGTAGAAGCACGCGAGGAAGCCCACCAGGATGATGGAGTTGGCGGGCACCTGGTTGGCGTTGAGGCGGCTGAGCTGGTCGGCGAAGGGGATCATGCGGTCCTCGGCCATGAGGTAGCACACGCGCGAGCCCGACATGAGGAAGCCGTTGGCCGCGCCGAGGACCGAGATGATGATGCCCACGCGGATGAGCGTGGCGCCGCCGCTACCGAAGAGCTTCTCGGCCACGGCCGCCGCGGGGGAGGAGATGTTCATGAGCTCGCTCGCGGGGATGACCCACAGGTAGGCGAGGTTGATGAGCAGGTAGACGGCCATGATGATGGACACGCCGCCCACGATGGCGCGGGGCATGTCGCGGCCGGGGTTCTTGAGCTCGCCGGCGATGGCGCCCACGTTGGTCCAGCCCTCGAAGGCGAAGAGCACGGCCAAGAGCGTGGAGCCGAGCGCGCTGGTGACGGTGGCGTTGGGGCCGGTCATGGGGGAGAAGATGGGGTTGGTGCCGCTGCCGAGGATGAAGCCGAAGACCATGAGGATGATGAGCGGTACCAGCTTGCAGACGGTGGAGACTACCTGCACCACGCCCGCGGTATGCGAGCCGAGTGGGCAGGGCGAACTGCGGACCGATGAGGGCGCCCAGCTCTTCGCCCACCTTCACGCCATAGCCCGCGAGGAAGGCGGGGTAGAAGATGATGACCTGCATCCAGCCGGCGAGGTAGCCCACGCGCTCGTCGAAGGCCTCGGTGAGGTAGGCCACCATGCCGCCCGTGCGCGGGATCATGACCGCTACCTCGGCAAACGTGAGCGCGCCGAAGATGGTGATGAGGCCGCCGAGCACCCAGGCGAGCATGCCCATGCCCGGGCCGCCGTCCGTGGCCTGGTAGATGGCGTAGGGCTTGAAGAAGACGCCCGCGCCGATGACGCAGCCGACCACGATGGAGGTGGCGGTGAGGATGGAGAGGTTCTTTTTGAGCTGCTGTGGCTCGTCTTGCGTGCCCTGCGTGGATTCGGCCATGATGGCGCCTCGCTTTCAGGCTGGGTTGTACGGCATGGTTACGCACAAGGAACCACTCTATCAGCTTTTGATGGCTGATGCGAGCATCTGCACCGATTTGCCAGCTACTGTGGCGCTCTGGAACATGGCGGGCATCCCGACGGCAGGCGCGTGATGCCCAGTTATACATCTGGCAGCATTTGCCGAAATCTCAGCAGGCGTGTGGGAGCTCTGCACGATAGTGGGTAAGCAGTATGCCGCCGACTTCCGTGAGGTGCGAGATGACCAAGAACCAACTCCAGCTGCTAAGACGTGCGCTAGCCCTGCTCGTGGCTTTGGTCGTATGTATGGGGACGGTTCCGGCGCAAGCGCTCGATGCGCTTGCGGATGAGGTGGAGGCGACGGCTGACGTGCAGGCGCCTGATGAGGCCGCGGATGCGGAAGGTGTTCCTGCAGAGGCTGCCGTTGGCGAGGCCTTGTCCGACGAGGCTGTCGAGGTGCCTGAAGATGAGGTGGCTGGATCCGCGACGAACGACGTTGTGTCATCAGAGTCCGCTGCCACCGCAGATGAGGATGCAGTCGACCAAGAGTCCGCGGAAGGTGAGGCCGCATCCGAATCCGAAGAACATGAGGCAGTTACGGGCACAGAAGAACCCATGGCTCTCTCCGAGGCACCCGAGGCGAGTCTCGACACCGATTCCGATGATGATGCGCTCGAGACCCTGTCGAGCTCAGGCATCGCTGGTGGTTGCAACTGGTACCTCTCCGACAGCGGCACCCTTGCCTTTGGGCCCGCCTACACGGGCCTCGGCTACGGGTACGGCGAACTCAATATCTCTATGGCCGAGGAGTCGCTCGGCACATCCGGCCTTGCCAAGGTCAAGAAGATCATCTTCAAGAGTGGTGTCTATACGGCCTATCAGGATGAGTACCAGCTGCGCACGCTCTTCTCGATTGTGCCCAACCTCACCGAGGTTGACGTCTCAGGCCTCGACATCTCTCGCGCTACGGATCTGCGCGAGCTGTTCAAAGGCTGCACGAAGCTTACCAAGGTCGGGCGAGCTTGGTCGGGCTGGACACCTCGCAGGTCTGCGAGATGATCTCGATGTTCGAGGGCTGCAAGAGCCTGGTGGCTGTGAATCTTACGGGAATCGACACGAGCGGCGTCTTCAATACCTCCTCCATGTTCTCTGGCTGCAGCAAGCTCACGTCCGTCAAGGGCTTGACGAATCTCGACATGGATGTGTTGCAGATGACGAGCGAGATGTTCTCTGGATGCAGCTCGCTCAAGACCCTCGAGCTCTTCAGTTGTTTCACGCTGCGTGCTTGCACGAAGATGTTCTATGGCTGCAGCAGATTGGCGGATCTGGACCTCTCGGGCCTGTGCACGCTCTACGTGTATGACGGGAACCTGAGCAACATGCTTGCCGGCTGCAAGTCTCTGGAGTACCTCACGGTTGGCGGCGTGACGAACTTCAAGGGTGCGAGCGTACCGGCTGGCTTGTACTACAACATCGGAGTCGGTACGTGGAAGTCGGCCTCTGGCATGCAGAGCGCTTCTGCTGGTAATTTGGGCGGAACGTGGCGGCGCTTGCCGTTCACGGACGTGGGTGTCAAACACTGGGCGAAGTACGTGATCATGCAGGCTGTGGACTATGGGCTGATGCATGGGTACAGCTCCAGCAAGTTTGGGCCCAACGATAAGGTGAAGCGCTGCGACGCTGCCGTGGTGCTCTGGAACATGGCGGGCAAGCCGAAGCCGACTAAGGCCAAGAAGTTTTCCGACGTGTCGAAGGGCGCGTACTACTACACGGCCGTTTCGTGGGCATCCGGCGTGGGTGTGGTGAACGGCTATGGCGGCGCTAGGAAGGGCAAGTTCGGGCCTGATGACTTCGTGACGCGTGAGCAGCTGGCCGTGATGCTCGCCAACTATGTCAAAAAGTATGAGGGCTGGGACGTCAGCGGTGCTTCTGCGGCCTACAAGAAGATGGGCGACTGGAGGACGGTGTCGTTGTGGGCGCGCCCGGCGATTGCCTGGTGCTTTGACAGCGGCATCATGTCGGGCAGCGGCGGGAAGATCAAGCCGCAGGACAACGCGACGCGGGCCGAGGCGGCGAAGATGTTCGTGTACCTCTACGAGATGCTGGAAGACGATTAGCGGTTGAGCTGGGGTGCGGGCAGCTGCCGTGGGCTGCGCTATCATGGGCTTCTGAATTCGAGCGGGCGTGAGAGTGTGAGGAGCTTGTGGTGGACATGGCTGCGGTTCTCGAGGCGACGATGTTGGCGTGCTTTGGCGCGTCGTGGCCTATCAATGCGCTGAAGGCGTGGCGCGCGCAGACGGCGAGGGGAACCTCGGCAGCGTTTTTGGCGTTGATTACTCTGGGGTACGTGGCGGGCATTGCGGCCAAGTTCGTGGGCGGCAACGTCAACTGGGTGCTGGGGGTGTACATCTTCAACCTGTGTGCGCTGATTGCAAATTGGTGCGTCTACCTGCGTAATTGCAAGCTGGACGCCGCGCGGTAGGGGGCGCGCCGGGCGAGATGTCGCCACTTCGGCCCCCAACTGGCGACAAACGGCAAGCTGCTGGGCGACATGTCGCCACTTCGGCCCCGAACCGGCGACATTCGGCACCCCCTCGGGCGAGATGTCGCCATTTCGGCCCCCAACTGGCGACAAACGGCAACCCGCCGGGCGAGATGTCGCCATTTCGGCCCCCAACCGGCGACAAACGGCAAGCTGATGGGCGATATGTCGCCACTTCCGTCCCGAACCGGCGACAAACGGCACCCCGCCGGGCGAGATGTCGCCATTTCGGCCCCAACTGGCGACAAACGGCAGCTCGTCCACGCAGCACAACACAATCTCATCAAATGCGGTAGCATCTACTGCAATTCAACAGCGCGGAACTGTTTCAAGAAGCGCATAATTTCGGGCGCGCGTCCATGAGCTGCTACCATGCATACCGTTCGCACCACGTTCGTTGTCAAGACCGGCAAGCATTACCAGCACCTGAGGAGGGGTTCCATGAAGATCGGTTGCGTCAAAGAGATTAAGAACAACGAGTTCCGCGTCGGCCTCACGCCTGACAACGTCAAGAGCTACGTTGCTGCCGGCCATCACGTCTACATCGAGATGGGCGCCGGCGTCGGCTCTGGCTTTGGTGACGAGGAATACGTTGCCGCTGGCGCAAGCCTGCTCGAGGATCCCAAGGAGGTTTGGGAGCTCGTCGACATGATGGTCAAGGTCAAGGAGCCGCTGGAGGAGGAGTGGCCGCTCTTCCATGAGGGCCTCATCCTCTACACCTACCTGCACCTCGCCGCTGACCGTCCCCAGATGGACGCCCTGCTCGCTGGCAAGGTCAAGGCCGTCGCCTACGAGACCCTGCAGGAGACCGACGGCAGCCTGCCGCTGCTCGCCCCGATGAGCCAGATCGCCGGCCGTCTCTCCATCCAGGAGGGCGCCAAGTACCTCGAGAAGACTTACGGCGGCGAGGGCGTGCTGCTCGCTGGCGTGCCGGGTACCCCCAAGGCCAACGTCGTCGTGCTCGGCGGCGGCACCGTGGGCTACAACGCCTGCAAGATCGCCTACGGCATGGGCGCCAACGTCACCGTGCTCGACATCTCCCTCAAGCGCCTCGAGACCCTCGACATCATGTTCAACGGCCGCGTGCAGACTCTCGTGAGCCACGACTCCAACGTCGAGCGCGCCGTCAAGGACGCCGACCTCGTCATCGGCTCCGTGCTGGTGCCCGGCGGCTCCACGCCCAAGCTCTTCAAGCGCGCCTACCTGCCCGAGATGAAGAACGGCGCCGTGTTCGTGGACGTCGCCATCGACCAGGGCGGCTGCGGCGAGTCCAGCCACGTGACCACCCACGACGACCCCGTCTTTATCGAGGATGGCGTCGTGCACTACTGCGTGGGCAACATGCCGGGCGCCGTGCCCCGCACCTCCACCATCGCCCTCACCAACGCCACGCTGCGCTATGGCCTCGAGATCGCCAACAAGGGCATCGAGCAGGCCATCGCCGACTCTGAGGTCATCGCCTCGGGCGTCAACTGCTACGACGGCAAGGTCACCTGCCAGAACCTCGCCGACAGCTTCGACGACGTGGAGTATGTGGACATCCACACGCTCATCTAGGCGTTTCGACAGACTATGTGGGGCGGGTGCCGGGTTGTCCGGCACCCGCCTTTTGTGTGGAACGGCGCGCCGCTAGATGACCTGGTATCCCAGGACGCGGTCCGTGTACGCGCCATAATGGCCGAGCACCGACTCGACGTCGCTGATGAACGCGGCTGGTTCGTGGATGCCCTGCGTCACCTCCTCGTCACACGGCGCGGGATCACTGGGCGCCACGTCGTGCAGCTGCAGTTGGCCCGCGTAGTACCAGATGCCCCCAACCTGGGCGATGCGCATGCCCAGGGTGCCGGTCTGCCACTGCTCCTTGCGCGCGAGCGACGCGTCGGTTACCCAGAAATCGCCGTGCGTATTCATGTCGCGGAGCTGCGTGAGGTCTCGCTCGGGATCCTGGCTGATGACCCAAAAGCGCGCGTAGAACTGCGTCTTGGCAAACTCCCTGAACTCCCGGTGCTTGCGGGCGTAGCTGCGGATGAGCGACTTGCCGTCGTCAAGCTCGTAGTCGTAGACCAGCCACTCAGAGAAGGCCATGCTGAGCTGCATTTGGTCCGCTATGGACGGCCGGTCGCGGTAGTATGCCTCGGCGTCCACGGCGAGGTCGAACACGCAGCACGCCAGGCCATAATCATCGGGGTGCTTCCTGCGAAAGGTTTTCGCCATGGTGGTGATCTCGCTCGGTGTGGGTACGCGCTGTTCGGGACTCTTTGCCATCACTGCCTCCTCGGTCGTATGTGGGAAGCAGCATCGTGACAGGTGCGACTTGCACGAATCGAGCGGTTGTCTGCGCATATTGGCAAGCGTGTGGGGGGAGGGCGGGAAGGCTCGTGGGATTTCAGCTGGTGAGGGGCGCGAATTGTGCCCTAACCTTTGTTGAAAACGCAAAAAGATTGAACGAACGAGAATGGCTTGCCCCACAGGAAATCCGTAGGTGTTGCCTGCGTAGCGCAGGCTCCCCGCTTGTTCTCATGCCGTAGGGTCCAGCCCGCGAAGGGAGACCACCGACACGGCGGCGGGTACCAACGGGCCAGAAGGGTTCGCCCCGCGCGGCCCGCAAGGGAGAGGCAACGTCATCCCGTGTGGCCCCGCAAGAGGGACCGCGTCATCCCGCGTGGCCCCGCAAGAGGGACCACGTCATCCCGCGTGGCCCCGCAAGAGGGACCGCGTCATCCCGCGTGGCCCCGCAAGAGGGACCGCGTCATCCCGCGTGGCTCGACGGTCCCTGCTCCTTGGCGAGCGCGAAGCCCGACGCCGCGCCCACGAGTCCGCCGATGATGTGCGACAGGTTGGAGATGTTGTCGCTCATGAATATGCCCTGGACGACCTGCTGTCCGAGGAAGAGGGCCGCTACGGCCACGATGTAGAGAAGTTTTTTCATGGCAAAGCGAAATCATTTTCCACAATTTCAGCCCTCCTTGCAAGATAATTCTACGCATATAAACTTTGATAATGAGGTTTATGATTTAAAGTCTTCTATGACTATATTTCCTGTAAACACCTCTTATATAGCAAACGTCGGTCTTAATTGGCAAATAAATAAGGACAATACTTTAGGCTTAAAATATGAATTCCAAGGAATTCCTAATGGTAACTCTAATTGGATTCAACAGGAAAAAGTTTTCTTGAACGGAGAATGGCAAGATGAAATAG
>CACYAX010000158.1 GCA_902772435.1 uncultured Coriobacteriaceae bacterium
CAGGTGTCCAGCGTCCGCGACGGATTCGGCAAGACCGACTATGCCGCGCACCTTCTGGGCGTGCCTGACGAGGAGTTGGAGAGCGTCAAGAGCGATGAGGTAAAGCAGGCCAATGCGCTGGCGTTCTCCGCGCTCTTCGGTGGGGGCGGTGAGCAGTAGTGGCCGCCATCCCGCGCAGGTACATCGACAGCTTCACCAAGGCCATCAACCTGGTATCGGCTGACTCGCGCCAGAAGCTCGCCGATGCCCTCGCCGCGGTGGACTACACGCAGGACGTGGCGACCATCCGCGACGAGGTAATCGCCATCATGGACGTGTACTGCGGCGGCTCCACCGACCTCGCCGCGCAGCTCGCCGCCGAGTTCTACGACGGCATGCGCGAGTTCGAGCTGGGGCAGCGCATGGGTGCCGTGGCGCAGAGCGGGCGAGACCCCGCAGCGACCGACGGCGCGGTTCGTGCGTTCGCACAAAAGCTCGTGGAGGGCAAGACCGCCGAGTTCATCACGCTCTGCCTCGAACGCCTCGACTACGAGACCAAGGTTGCGGCGGCTCAGACCGTGCTCAACAACGGCAAGCGAGACTCGCGCCATCCGCGCTACGCCCGCGTGCCGTCAGGAGCGGAGACATGCGACTTCTGCCTGATGCTCGCGTCTCGCGGCTTCGTGTATCGCAGTGAGGTCAACGCAAGCCATTCTCATTGCGGATGTGACTGTAGAGTGACGCCCTCGTGGAAAGCCCGCGAGGTGCAGGGCTATGACCCGACCACGCTCTACGACCAGTGGCAGGCGGCCATCGACGCGGAGGCCAACAAGCGAGCAGAGCTGCACGGCACCAGCTACGAGGAAGAGCGGCGCAAGATAATGAACCGCTACCGCGAGTCAGCGAAGAACGCGCGGAAACGGAGGAAGTAGTGCGCATACTCATCGAGGTACCGACCTACGACGGGCGAATCAGCCAAGCCACGTCCCAGAGCTTGTGGCGGCTCGACCGATGCGGGCATGAGGTGGACTACAAGCCCAGACAGGGCTACGGGTGTGCGATGGCACGCAACCGTATCGCCGCCGACGCGCTCAACGCCCACTACGACCGCGTGCTCATGGTCGACAACGACATCGAGCTGCCGCAGGACGCGCTGAGGAACCTGCTAGAGCATGACCAGCTCATCGTCATGGGCTACTACCTCAACCGCTACGCCCGCGGCAAGCACAAGTTCACGACGCTCTACCGCACGGGCTTCGCGTGGGACATGTACGCAGCCGACGAGCTGCTGAAGCTCCGCGACGAGGGCGAGCACCTCATCCGCGTCAAGGGCGGCGGCATGGGCTGCGCGCTGTTTGACCCCGCCGTGTTCGCCATGCTCGACTTCCCGTGGTTCGAGTGGACGGACTTGGGGCGCACGGCGCTGGACGAGGAAGACGCCTACTCCTGCTATGACGCGTTCCAGTCAGGCGGCGAGGACATCAACTTCTGCGTCCGAGCCGCGAACCATGGCATACCCATCTACGCCGACACGCGCGTCGCGTGCGGGCATGAGTTCAGGGAGGTCAAGTGGCCAGAGTGAAGAAGCACGCGGCGTACTGCGGCACCCGCGCAATCTACGGTGACATGGAGACTTCCGCAAAGTCGCTCATCGCCAACTCTGACGTGGACGTGGTTCATTTCCTCATCGAGGATGCGGAGTGGCCTAATCCGCTGCCCGACATCATCCAAGTGCATAACGTCCACGATCAGGGATACTTCGCGCAGGACGGCCCGAACATGAAATCGGGCTACACGTACATGGTCATGATGCGCCTTGCCCTTTGTCACGTGCTGCCCCGCGTCGGCAAGGTGCTTTCGCTGGACGCCGATACCGTCTGCATGTCCGACGTGTCAGACCTTTGGGACTTGCCCATCGACGATTGCTATTTCAGCGCGGCGCACGAGTGGCACAGGACGGCGAACGGGCTGCTCTACTGCAACGCCGGAGTCACGCTCTACAACCTCAAGAAGCTCCGCGACGGCAAGGCGGACGAGTGCATATCGGTGCTCAACTCGCGCCAGTACACATGGCTAGAGCAGGACGTGCAGAACTACCTCTGCCAAGGTCGCATCCACGACATGCCGAGCTGCTACAACAGCAACTGGTGGACGGACAAGAACGCGGACGGCGCGAAGATAGTCCACTACGCGGGCGTCAAGCGCGAAGGATGGATTAACGACTACCGCGTCCGTCGCTGGCGTGACACGTCATGGGATGACGTGATGCGCTTGCACGAGCAAATCAAGCACTAGTTTCAGTGATTCAAGCCCTTCGGGGCTTTTTTCATGCCTACGCACGGCGGCAGGCGGTCAACTGCCGCACCGATACCCGCTGGGGCGGGGGAAGGAGGCCTCATGGCCGACGAAACCACTCAGGCAACTGAGGAAAGCACCACCGAACAGACTGCCTCAGCTGAGCAGTCTGGTCAGCGCACGTTCACGCAGGAGGACGTAAACCGACTCGTCGGCGAAGCCCGCGTGAAGGAGCGCAAGAAGTACGAGGGCTTCGTGGACGGCAAGGAAGCCGCAGAAGCAGCCGAACGCGCGAGCAAAGCCGAGGCCGAGCTGGCGCAGCTCAGGGCGGACGCCGAGCGCACCGCAGCCGTGGGCGCAGCAGCCGAGGGCGCGGGAATCCCGCTTGAGGTCGCGCAGATGCTCAACGGCAAGGACGCCGCCGAGCTGCTTGAGCAGGCCAAGAAGCTGCTGAAGCTTATGCCCGTTCACCCATCCCGCACCGATGACGGCGGCACGCGTGCTGCCGCCAAGACCACCAACGCCCAGCGATTCGCCGAGTTCTTCGACGCGGCCATGGGCGCAAACAAGTAGAAAGGGCAAGCAATGCCTACCTATCAGGACATTTCCCGCCACACCTCCAACGTCATCCTCGACCCCGAAATCTCTGCCGAGATTTGGGCTAAGGCCATCGACCAGTCCGCGTTCATGCAGCTCGCCAACCGCATCACCATCCCCGGCTCTGGCGTCAAGGTGCAGACCATCACGGGCGAGCCGACCGCCAACTGGGTGGACGAGACCAACGCCAAGCCCGTGGGCTTCCACACCTTTGGCAACAAGACCATCACCCCGTACAAGCTCGCCGTCATCGAACCGTTCTCCGACGAGTTCCGTCGTGACAAGGCCGCTCTGTACGCCGAGTGCGTGCGCCGCCTCCCCGGTGCCATCGCCAAGAAGTTCGACTCCACGATCATGAGCAGCTCCGCTCCTGGTTCTGGCTTCGACGTGCTCGGCACTGGTGTTGCCTCCATCGGCATCGGCGGCTCCGACGTGTACGGCGCGTTCGTTGACATCGACGCCGCCATTTCCTCCGCTGACGGCATCATGAACGCCATCGCGCTCTCGCCGCAGGGCAAGTCCATCGTCCTCGGTGCCGTGGATAACAACGGACGCCCGCTGTTCACCGCTGGCGTCGGCTCCAACACCGTGGGCAACATCCTCGGCTCCTCCGTTGCCGTCGCAAAGGGCGTCTACGTCTCTGGCACCCCCGCTGTCGTGGGCGTCGCTGGCGATTTCAGCGGCGTGCGTTGGGGCATGGTCGAGGGCATCAAGATGGCTATCTCCGACCAGGCCACCCTCACCTACACCGACTCCAACTCGCAGAGCGTCACCCTCAACCTCTGGCAGCGCAACATGTTCGCCGTCAAGGTCGAGTGCGAGGTCAGCTTCGCGGTCATGGATAAGAACCAGCTTCGCCTCATCACCAACGCCGTGGCCACCACGACCACCACTGGCGCATAGGCATCCAGACAGTAACAAGGAGGTGGGCGCATGGCGTCTTACGCAACCACTGCGCAGTACATCGCCCGCTTTGGCAGCGTGAGCGACACGGCGATGCTTCAGGAGTGCCTAGACGATTGCTCTGCGGTCATCGACGTGGAGCTCGAGAAGCGCGGCATCGACCCCGGCGACGTATCGTCTGCGCGCCTCATGCGTGCGTGCCGTTCGATGGCCAATCGCGTCATGCCCACCGAGGGCAGCGACATCCCCGTGGGTGCCACGCAGGCGAGCTTCACGGCTGGCCCCTACAACCAGCAGTTCACGCTTGCGACCACCTACGGCACGCCCAAGCTGCTCGCGTCGGAGCTTGCCATGCTCGGCATCTTCGGCGGGCGCATCGGCTGCGGCAGGATGGCAGGCGGCGATGATTAGGGGCGAGACGGTCTATGTGTCGCTGCTGACCACGGGCGAAGCCGACCGTCTGGGCAACCCCGAGCGAACCTACGCGAAGCCCGTGGCCGTTGACAACGTCGTGGTAGTTCCCGCCACAGCGAACGACCAGAGCGTGCAGCGACCTGACGGCATCACCGTGACCTACACGCTGCATTTCCCTCGCGGCTATTCGTCCGCGCTCCGTGGCGCGAAGGTGACCGTGCGCGGTGACGAGTTCTATGTCTCTGGCTCGCCAGCGCCATACACGGAATCCAACGTGCGCGGGGCGTGGACGATGCCAGTGGAAGTGGGGCGGCACGATGGCTGACGGTCTTTACGGATTCACGCCGAATGTCGAGGGCATCGACCAGGCATTGAGCAGTGGCGGCGTGAAAGCGAAACTCGCGTCCATCTGCGAGCCCATCGCGGCACGTGCCAACGCCAACGCGGTCTACAAGTATGCGCTCTACGTCACGTTCGTAGACCAAGCCTCCTACGTCGCGCTGGGCAAGGTGGTCGCGGCGAACAATGCGGCACGTCTGGACAACGCCCATTACAACACGCTACTGAAATCGAGGTGATGCCATGCGCTCAGTCCTAGAGGAAGTCGTGGCGCACCTTTCGTCAGCGCTGGACGTGGGCGTGTCTACCGAGGTTCCCGCAGAGCGTCCGTCCGCGTTCGTGGTCGTTGACCC
>CACYAX010000159.1 GCA_902772435.1 uncultured Coriobacteriaceae bacterium
TCCTCATGGCCGCGACTGGCGGGGCGCGGGCAGTTACGTGCGGGGTAGGCGGTGCCTACAGCGTGGTCCTCCCGTAGGCCTTCTCCCAGTTGGAGGTGAACTCTTCCACTGCGAGGGCAGTGCCAGGATGGTCGATCATCGCGGCGATGACGTCGGGCGCCACCGTCACGGCCGGTACGCCCGCGGCGAGCAGGCGGTGCACCTGGTCCACGTTCTTGAAGCTGGCGGCGCAGACCTTTGCCTCCATGCCGTACTGGGCGAGCGTGTGCACCAGCTCCACGACCTGGCCCACGCCGTCGCCGTAGTTGCACATGCGGTTGACGTAGGGCGCGAGGTAGTCGGCACCCGCCTTGGCGGCCCAGAATGCCTGGTCGGGGGAGTAGATGCCCGTGGCCAGCACGGAGATGCCCTTGGCCTTGACGGCGGGGATGGCGCGCAGGCCCGCGCGGGTGACGGGGATCTTGACCACGATGTTCTTGCCGCCGCGGATGGCCGCGATCTTCTCTGCCTCCGCGAGGATGCCGTCATAGTCGGTCGCGATGACTTGGGCGATGATCTTCTGGTCCTCGGTCAGCACCTCGCAGAGCTCGGCGAAGACCTGCTCGGGCGCCTTGCCGCTCTTGGTGATGATGGTCGGGTTGGTGGTCACGCCGTCGACGGGCAGGAAGCTGCAGAGCGCGCGGATGGCCTCGGTGTCAGCGGTATCGATGAAGAACTCCATGGTTGCACCCCTTCTGGTCGGGTCGGATGCCTACAGTACCTGTTCGGTACGGTCAATGATATCGTCCTGCGTCGCCTTGGAGAGCACGTTGAAGAACGCGGAGTAGCCGGCGACGCGCACGATGAGGTCCTTGTGGCGCTCGGGGTGGGCCTGCGCGTCGAGGAGCGTGGCGCGGTCCACCACGTTGAACTGCACGTGATAGCCGTGCAGGCGGTTGAAGAAGGTGCGCAGCATCATCTGCAGCTTCATCTTGTTCTGCTCGCTGGCGAGCATGGTGGGGGTCACCTTCTGGTTGAGCAGCACGCCGCCGGTGATCTTGCTGGTGGGAAGCTTGGAGACGGTCTTGAACACGGCCGTCGGGCCCTGCTTGTCGCAGTTATGCGCGGGGCTGCAGCCCTCGGCGAGCGGCTCGTGCGCCTTGCGGCCGTCGGGGGTGGCCATGGTGCCCATGCCCTGGCCCACGTTGGCGCTGATGGAGCTCGTGCCGGCGTAGCGGATGCCACCGATGGGGCCGCGCCCGAAGCGCGTGTTGTGGTACTTGGCGACCTCGTCGATGTAGGGCTCGTAGCAGGCGACGGCGAGGCTGTCCACGTAGTCGTCATCGTTGCCGTACTTCGGCGCGTCGTCGATGAGCATCTGCTGGATGCGCGCCCCCTCCTCGCCCGCGAAGTCGGAGAGCAGCGCGTCCCAGAGCTGCTGGCGCGTGATCTTGCCCTCCTCGTAGACGAGCTTCTTGATGGCGGCGAGGCTGTCGGACATGTTGGCGATGCCCACCTGCAGGCCGCTGATGAAGTCGTAGACCGCGCCGCCCTCCTTGATGGTCCTGCCGCGGGCGATGCAGTCATCGGTGAGTGCGGAGCAGAGCACGTCGGGCACGTCGCGCTCGGACGCCTTGTCGATGGCGTTCTCGACCACCACCGACCAGCGGCACATCTCGCGCAGGCTCGCGTCCCAAGCGGCCATGAGCTCGTCGAAGGTCTCCCACTCGAGGAAGGTGCCGTGCCCCTCCACGAAGCGCTTTCCGCTGGTCAGGTCCACGCCGCCGTTCATGGCGCAGAGCAGCAGGCGCGGGAAGTTGATGTAGCTCATGCCCGTGCAGCGATAGCCCCACTTGCCCGGAACGGCTGTCTCCACGCAGCCGATGGCGGAGTAGTTGTAGGCGTCGTACTCGGAGACGCCCCAGGCGAGGAAGCTCGGGATGATGATCTCGTCGCTGTTGAGGGCGGGCATGCCGAAGCCGAGGCGCATGACCTCGACGCACTCGGCGAAGAACTCCTTGTCGAGGTTCGCGTGGTAGCGCACGGTGAGGTTGGGCTGGGTGAGGCGGGTCTGCGCCACGGAGCGCAGCACGAGCCAGCTCATGGGGTTCACGGCGTCCTCGTGGGTGTCGGGCGTCTGGCCGCCGATGGTGACGTTCTGGTACATGGGGCTGCCCGCGGAGGAGTACGTATGCGCCTGGCTGCGGATCTTCTGCACGGTGAGCGTCTTGATCCAGAGGTTGGTGAGCAGCTCGAGCGCCTCGGCCTCGGTGATGCGACAGGCGGCAAGATCCGCCTCGTAGTAGGGGTCCATGTACTGGTCGAAACGGCCGAAGGAGAGGCTGTGGCCGTTGGACTCGATTTGCAGGAGCACCTGCGAGAACCAGACGGACTGCACGGCCTCGTAGAAGGTGCGGGCGGGCTCATAGGGCACGCGGGCGCAGGCGGCGGCCATGCGCTCGAGCTCGGCCTTGCGGGCGGGGTCTGCGCAGGCTGTGGCCTGCGCGGCGGCAAGCTCGGCGTAGCGGTCGGCCCAGCGGCGCACGGCGTCGATCACGATGAGCACGGCCTTGTAGAAGACGTACTTGTCGATGGCGTCGGGGTCGCAGAGGTCGAGGGCCGCCTTCGCGGCGCGGGTGCGCTCCTCGTAGCCACGCAGGCCCTCCGTGAGCAGGCGTGCGTGGTTGATGGCGAGGTGGGCGTCGCCGGCGTTGAGCTTGCCCTCCATACCGAAGACGCCGGTCTCCATGAAGACCGAGACCTCCTCGGGCAGCAGTGCCTCGCCGCGGCTGCGCAGGTTGTTGTTCTCCCAGAAGGGGGCGATGGTGCGGATGGCCTGCTTGTCCTCGTCGGTCACGTAGAACACGTCGCCGTCACGCTTCTCGAATGCGTCGAGCTCGTCGATCACGAAGCCGAGCGTGTATTCTGGGAACACGGGCGCGTTGCCGTTCTTGGTGGCCTGGTTGCCGGCGATGAGGGTCTTGTCCTCGATGTAGATGCTCATGTGGTCGAGCACGTGCGCGAAGGCCAGGGCGCGGCGCATGACGGGCGGCTGGTTCTGGGTCTCGCGGTAGCTTTCGGTGTAGAGCACGGCGCGCTCCGCGTCCACGAAGGGCTTCTCGTCGAGCACCTCCTCACGGAAGGCCTGCATGCGCTCGGTGAGGGCGCCGAAGTGCTCGCTGTTCTCCATGGTGTGGCTCCTTCTTGCTCGTGAAAGCAGTATCACTTACGTTCGTAAATCATTCTAGGAAGGGAAGAGAATACTGTCAATTATACGGGCGATAGAATCTTTGGAACAAACAATATTGACTTACGAACGTAAGCAAAAGTATCATCAAGGTGATGCATTTGGCTTACGTAGGAGACCCATGCGAACAGCGACGGTGTTCAACATACAGAAGTTCAGCCTGAACGACGGGCCCGGCATCCGCACCGTGGTCTTCCTCAAGGGCTGTCCGCTGCGCTGCGCGTGGTGCTCCAACCCCGAGAGCCAGCTGCGCGCACCCCAGCTGGAGTGGAAGGAGAGCGCCTGCGTGGGCTGCGGCACATGCCTCGCGGCCGCCCCCGAGGCTCCCGCGTGCGTGCGGGCCGGCAAGCGCCATGTGGACGTGCGCGCCCTTCGCGGCGATACGGACGCGGCCCGCGCTGCCGTGGCCGCCTGTCCCGCCCACGCCCTGACGCTGACGGGCGAGACCAAGACCGTCGAGGAGGTGCTGGCCGTCTGCCTGCAGGACCAGCCCTTTTACGAGGACTCGGGCGGCGGCGTGACCCTCAGCGGGGGAGAGGCGCTCGCCTGGCCCGCTTTCTGCGAGGAGCTCCTGGCGTGCCTGCGCGCGGAAGGCATCGACACCTGCATCGAGACTGAGGCGCACGTGGCGCCCGAGGTCTTCCAGCGGCTCGCGCCCCAGTTCGACCACCTGCTCGTCGACCTCAAGCACGTGGATGCCGCCAAGCTGCGTGCGCATGCGGGGGCACGCGCAGACCTCATGCTGGGCAACCTAAGCTGGGCGTTGGCCCACCATCCCGACGTGCTTCCGCGCACGCCGGTCATACCGGGGTTCAACGACGGCCTCGACGAGGCCCGCGCGATGGCCCGCTGGCTCCGCGCGCACGGTGGCACGCGCGTGCAGCTGCTGCCGTTCCACAACTTTGGCGAGAGCAAGTACGATTTGCTCGACAGGGCGTACGCGCTGCAGGGCCTCAAGAACCTGCGCGCCGAAGACCTGCGGGATTACCAGCAGGCCTACCTCGACGAAGGCATCGAGGCGTTCTTCTAACCCCTGTTTCGACAGATGTGCCGCGCTACTGCGCGATGACCACCTCGACGCCGTCGCGCTCGAGGGCGGTGCGCCACGCGTCGGGGATATGCGCGTCCGTGACAACCGAGACCTTCTTGCCCGGGAGCCGCATGGGCACGGCCCCGCGCTGCTCGAACTTCTCCGACTCCGTGAGCACGACGACCTCATGGGCGGATTCCGCCATGGAGCGCACGGCATCGGCGCGCATCTGGTCGGCGTTGGTGGGGCCTACGCCCTCGATCCAGCCATCCGTGCCGATGAAGAGCCGGTCAACATAGAACTCCTGCGCACAGGTGCGTACGAGCGGGCCGACCATCACCTGGCTGTCGCGCTGGTACGTGCCGCCGAGCAGCGTGCAGCTCACGCGGGAGCTGTCACGCACGTAGTTGGCGATGAAGGCGCTGTTGGTCACGATGGTCACGCCGTCTTTGGTGTCCGCGATCTCGCGGGCGAGCAGGGCACAGCAGCTCCCGCTCTCGATCATGACGGTGGCGCCTTCGGGCACCAGTGCCGCCGCGGCACGCGCCACGTGGCGTTTCTCCTCGTAGTGGTAGGC
>CACYAX010000160.1 GCA_902772435.1 uncultured Coriobacteriaceae bacterium
CGGCGGTCTCGGCGTTGTTGATGGCGAACTCGACGATGTCGGCGTGCTTGCCGTCGTGGTGGGTGTAGCTGGCCAGGGCGCCGTCGGTGGCGATGCGGGCGATGCGGGCGATCTTCATGTTCTCGCCGATGACGTGGATCATCTCGGTGAGCTCGGACTCGACGGTGCCGCCATTCATGGCGCAGGCCTTGAAGGCGTCAACGTCGGCGGGGTTGTTCTCGGCAACGACCTTGGCGAGGTCGGCAGCGAAGCCGCGGAACTTGGCGTTGGTGCCCACGAAGTCGGTCTCGCAGGTGAGCTCAACCATGGCGCCGACCTTTGCGTCGTCGGAGACGTATACGCCGATGGTGCCCTCATTGGTGTCGCGGCCAGCGCGCTTGACGGCCTTGGCAAGGCCCATGGTGCGCAGGACGTCAACGGCCTTCTCGATGTCGCCGTCAGCCTCAACGAGAGCCTTCTTGCACTCCATCATCGGGGAGTCGGTCATGGCGCGGAGCTCCTTGACCATAGCAGCAGTAACCTTAGCCATATTGGGTTCCTCCTTACAGGATTAGTCAGCGTGAAAGGGTCTTACTCGGCAACCTCAGCCTCGGCAACCTCGACGGCCGGGGTGGTCTCGCCAGCAGCCATCTCCTCAGCGGAGATCTGCTCCTTGCCGGAGCCGGCGAGGACGGCGTCGGCCATGAGCTCGCACATGAGGTCGACGGAGCGGATGGCGTCGTCGTTGGCGGGGATGCCGAAGTCGACCACGTCGGGGTCGGAGTTGGTGTCGAGCATGCCGATCACGGGGATATGCAGGCGGTTGGCCTCCTTGATGGCGATCTCCTCGCGCTTGGTGTCGACCACGAAGATGGCCGCAGGCAGGGTCTGCATGTTGCGGACGCCACCGAGGTTGCGCTGGAGCTTCTCGAGCTCCTTGGTGAGCACAGCCTGCTCCTTCTTGCCGCGGGCAGCCATGCGGCCGTCCTCGACCATGGCCTCGAGCTCCTCCATGCGGTCGATACGGGAGCGCATGGTCACGAAGTTGGTGAGCATGCCGCCGAGCCAGCGCTGGTTGATGTAGGGCATGTCGCAGCGGTCAGCCTGCGTGGCGATGGGCTCCTGGGCCTGCTTCTTGGTGCCGACGAACAGGACGCTGCCGCCCTTGGAGGCGGTGTCGCGCACGAAGCTGTACGCCTTGTCGGCGTTGATGACGGTCTGCTTGAGGTCGAGGATGTAGATGCCGTTGCGCTCGCCGAAGATGTAGGGCTTCATCTTCGGGTTCCAGCGACGGGTCTGGTGACCATAGTGGCAACCCGCCTCGAGAAGGGTACGGATGTTGATCTTGACAGCCATGATAACCTCCTGTGGTTGGTCCTCCGCGCGAGGTCATCCCCGTGTGCCCACCCAAGGCCTGGCTTAAAGCCTCGAGCACCAAGGGCCCATGAGTATTCGCGCGTGCGAAATGGATGCCGTGCGGGCGCACAGCGACTTGTAAGTATAGCAGGCGAAACGCGTTTGTGAACCACGATTGTGTCCCCACAGCCATTTCACAGGCCAAAATGGCCGATTTACGCGTCCTTCGAGCAGCAGGGGGCGCATCGGCGGCGCGACAGCGGCCCGAGGGGTCACACAGTAAGCCCGCTCACTCCCCTCTCGGGTGCGCCTGGCGCGCGGTTTCCTTCAAGCGGTCGACGGAGAGGTGCGTGTAGATCTGCGTGGTGGAAAGGCTCGCATGGCCCAGCAGCTCCTGGACGCTGCGCAGGTCGGCCCCGCCTCCCAGGAGCTCCGTGGCATAGGTGTGGCGCATGGCGTGCGTGGCAAGCGAGGGGTCGACTCCCGCAAGCGCCGCATGGCGTTTGAAGCAGGTGCGCAGGGCATCGGCGGACATGCGGTTGCCGCGGACGGAAAGGAAGAGCGCCTCCGACTCCTTGCCGGGTTTGGTGAGCGCGGCGAGTTGCGGACGGACCTCGAGGAGATAGCGCCGCACCCAGCTGACCGCCGTCGCGTAGAGCGGCACGATGCGCTCCTTCGAGCCCTTGCCGAAGAGCTTCACCTGCCCCTGGGAGAGGTCGACGCTGCCGATGTCTAAGGCCGAGACCTCAGATACGCGGGCACCCGACGCATAGAGCAGCTCGAGGAACGCCCGGTCGCGGACGCCCTCCGGCGTGGTCAGGTCGCAGCTTTCGAGCATCCGGTCCACGTCGTCGTTGTCCATCGTCTTGGGCAGCTCACGCGCGAGCTTGGGGCTCTGCAGGGCCGCGACGGCGTCCGCCACGGTGACGCCCTCGTGGAGGAGCCAACGGTACAGTCCGCGCAGGGCCGAGAGATGCCGGCTGATGGTGCGCGTGGAGTAGCGGGCCCGCCGCAGCTCCATGAGGTAGCGGCGCAGCTCGCGCACGCTCACGGTGTACGGGAGCACCCCCTCACGGCGCACCCACAGCGCGAAGGCGTCGAGATCGGTCCGGTAGGCCCGCACCGTGTTCGGCGAGAGGCGCTTTATGGTCTCGAGGTACGTGGCGTAGGCCTCGATGTGGCACTCGAAATCGGCTTGCTGCTCGTCGCGCGGGAGGGACTCACTCATCGGGCTGGTCCTTCAGCACCGCGCGGGCACGCGCCACGTCGACCAGGTCGGCACGGCTCTCAAGGTAGGCAAGAAGATCGTCCTTGGCACGCGCGGTATAGAGCGCATAGCGCTCGCGCTTGCTCCTCACGCGCTTGTCCAGAGGCCGGATGATGCCGAAATTGACGTGCATGGGCTGGTACGGCATCGTCTCGGGATTGGTCGCGTAGGCCACGAGCGAACCGAGCGCACCGGTATCGGGCAAGCTGACGCGCTCGAGGCCACGCAGGTCGGCGTAGGTGTTGAGCGCCGCGAGGAGCCCCGAGGCGATGGCCTCCACGTAGCCCTCCGTCCCCGTGATCTGGCCCGCCAGGCGCAGGCCCGTGGCAGGGATGGCGAAGGTCGCGTCCAGGCAGCGCGGGGCATCGACGAACGAGTTGCGGTGCATCACGCCGTAACGGAAGAACTCGGCGTCCTGCAGGCCGGGGATCATGCGGAACACGCGCGCCTGCTCGCTCCAGGTGAGGTTGGTCTGGAATCCCACGAGGTTGTAGGCGGTGCAGGCCGCGTTCTCGGCCCTGAGCTGCACGACGGCCCAGGGGCGCCTGCCCGTGCGGGGGTCGGTGAGGCCCACCGGCTTGAGGGCGCCGTAGCGCAGCGCGTCGACGCCCTTGCGGGCGATCTCCTCGGCGGGCTGGCAGGCCTGGAACAGGTCGCGCCGCTCGAAGTCACGCGAGATCACGCGCTTGGCGTCCACGAGCTCCTGCCAGAAGGCCTCATACTCCTCCTTGGTGAACGGGCAGTTGAGGTAGTCTCCCACGGCGTCTTCCTCATAGCGCGATTGCGCGAAGGCTATGGAGCGGTCGATCGTGGTGGCGTCCACGATGGGGGCCGCCGCGTCGAAGAACGAGAGGGCCGAGGAGCCAAGCTTCTCCGAAAGCGCGGCAAAGAGCGCCTCGGAACACAGGGGGCCCGCCGCGATGACCGCGGGACCCTCGGGCAGCTCCGTCACCTCCTCGCGCACGAGCTCGATGAGCGGCTCGTCGGCAACGGCTGCCGCCACCGCGTCGGAGAAGGCGTGACGGTCGACCGCCAACGCGCCGCCTGCGGGCACCGCCGTCGCGCGGGCCAGGGGAAGCAGGGCGCAGCCGAGCGCGTCGAGCTCGGTCTTGAGCAGGCCGGCTGCGGAATCGGGGCGCGTGGACTTGAGGGAGTTGGAGCAGACGAGCTCCGCGAGGCCGTCGGTCTTGTGGGCCGGCGCATTGCCGCCCGGACGCTGCTCGAAGAGCGTCACCCCTATCCCACGCCGGGCAAGCTGCAGCGCGCACTCGCAGCCCGCAAGCCCGCCGCCGATGACCGTAACCGTTTGACGCATGCCTCTCCCCTCTCCGTTTGCTCCTGCCATTCTAGCAGCAGCCGCCCAGCGCCCAGACCCTAGCCCGCGATTTCGCAGAGGGCCGCCGCAAAGCCCATGGCCTTCGCACGTCCCTCCTGCGTGGCGAGCGTCTTGGCGGAGGGTGCGTAGCGGCCGTCAGGAAGGCGCACCACCACGCCCGTCGTCTCGTAGTCGGTGAGGATCTTGAGCATGGTGAGGCTCGACTCGCCGAGGCGGTCCGCCAGGTCGTCCGGCCTCATGGGCGAGGCGATGAGCGCGGAGAGCACGCGCCCGGGTCTGAAGGGCGCACCCTCGGAGACGAGCCGCGACACCCCGTAATCGAGGGATATGCGCATCTCGAGGTCGTCTTCCGTGCAGATGATGGCGGCGCCCGCCGAGATGAGCATGTTGGACCCCCGCGACTCCGGCGAGAAGATGGAGCCCGGTATCGCGTAGATGTCGCGCCCCAGCTGGTTGGCACACTCCGCCGTCGATGACGTGCCCGAATGCTCCCCCGCTTCCGTCACCACGAGCGCACGGGACAGTGCCGCAATCACGCGGTTGCGGTTGGGAAACGCCCAGCGCTGCGGCTGGGTGCCCCAGGGAGCCAGCGAGACCACGCAGCCCTCGGCGGCGGCATTGGCGAACACGTCGCGTGACGAGCGCGGATAGGCGACGTCAGCGCCCGTCCCCGCCACGATGACCGTCTTCCCGCCCGCCTTGTGGGCGGCCCTCAGGGCAGCTGAGTCGCAGCCCAGGGCACCCCCGGACACGACCACCACCCCGCACTCTGCCGCGACCCGCCCCGCTATCTCGGCGACGGCCAGGCCATAGGGCGTCGCGCGACGCGCCCCTATGACCGAGAGGCACGGCTCGCCCATGACCTCAGGGTCGCCCACCACGAAGAG
>CACYAX010000161.1 GCA_902772435.1 uncultured Coriobacteriaceae bacterium
CAGGAACGGTGTCCGAGCTGTCGGAAAAGTCCCGGCTGTCGCACCAATCCGACAGGAACGGTGTCCGAGCTGTCGCATTTGTCCGACGCCCGCACCAACCCGACAGGAACGGGCCCAAAACTGTCGCAAAAGTCCGACGCCCGCGCCAATCCGACAGGAACGGTGTCCGAACTGTCGCAAAAGTCCGAGGCCCGCACCAATCCGACAGAAACGGGCCCCGGGCTGTCGGATTGGTCCAATAAGACGAGCTAATACCAACTATCACAAACAGATATGTCAGTCACGTCCACCAAAAGCTCCCTGAATAGTAAGCTAGAAAGCGTCACCATCTGCGCTGGGAGGGAGCGTCTATGGAACGATTGCTAGCCAAGTATACGAACAGCTACGCGAGCTACGTCATCCTGTTCTTCTTCTACGACCTCGCGTTCGCGTTCTTCTCGGCGCTCATCTCGGTCTATCTGATCGACAAGGGCTACAGCGCCAGCCAGGTGTCGCTGCTCATCTCGGCGGCGGCCCTCGCGAACATGGTCACCCAACCGGTCATCGGCTCGCTCACCGACAAGCTCGGCATGCGCCTGGTCAACATGGTCATGTTCGTGCTGACCTGCGTCGCCGCGGCCGTCTTCGTCATCGCCCCCAACTTCTGGATCATCGTCGGCGCCTACGCCGCCATGAACCTGCTCATGAACGGCGTGAACCCCACCATCGAGCGTATGGCCACGTCGAGCCCGTACAGCTACGGCTCCATCCGCGTGTGGGGCTCGATCGGCTTTGCCGCAGGTACGCAGCTCACGGGCATCATCTACGACGCCATCGCGCCGGTCGCCCCCTACATCGGCGTCATCCTCGCCATGCTCATCGCCATCTTCGGCTTCTGGGGAACCAACCCGCGTCTGGCCGAGACCGAGGCAGCCCAGATCGAAGACACCGAGTCCGCCGTCGAGGAGGAGCCCGTCTCCACCAAGACGCTGCTCACCAACAAGAAGTTCCTCTACTACCTCGTGCTGCAGATCCTGTTCGCGGCCGTGACCGGCGCCGCCTACTCCTTCTGCCCGGCCTTCCTCACGAGCAAGGGCCTCGAGGCGTCCACGGCGTCCACCATCCTCGCCATCGCCACCCTGCTCGAGATTCCGCTCCTCCTCTTCTCGTCCAAGTTCATGGACAAGATCGCCAACAAGACGCTGCTCATGGGCATGTTCGTGCTCGTGCTGGCCGAGATGGTGGTCTACGGCCTCAACATGCCGCTGCCGCTCGTCATTATCGCGACGTTCATCGGGCGCCATCCGCCTGGAATCATCAGCATCATGACCAACATGAAGGTGGTCAACACCATCGTCGACCCGCGCCAGCAGATCGCCGGCCTGGCCCTCGTCAAGACCTGCCAGAGCTTTGGTACCATCGTCTCCAACAACATCGGCGGCAACATCGTCGACGCTGCGGGCTACCCGGCCATGTTCCTCTTCCTGCTGGCGCTGACCGCCGCGGGCCTGGTGGGCGTGGTGTTCTTCCAGGTGCCGTCGGGCAACGACAAGAAGCTCTTCAGCTAGACAGCGTTCTCGGGCCGCGCCAGCGTTGCCCGCGAGAAAGGACCTCTCATGGCAGAACTGCAACTTACCCTCGACCACGGCAAGCGTCACGAGCTGATACGCATGGCCGACCGCATGGCCGACCACATCGACATCCTCGAGATCGGCTATCCCGAGCTCATCACCTTCGGCCTCGACCTCGTGAAGGAGATCCACGAGGCCCATCCCGACCTCAAGATCTGCGCCGACGCGAAGGTCTTCCACGGCGGCTCGGGCGTCACGCGCCGCTGCTTCGAGGCGGGAGCCACGATCGTGACGGTGCTTGCGTACGCGCCTGACCAGGTCATCCAGCAGATGGTGCGCCATGCGTGCGAGTACAAGGGCGCCATCATGTGCGACCTCGACGGCGTGCGCAACCTGGGCCGCCGTACGGCCGAGGTGGACAAGCTCGGCGTGCGCTACTGCCACGTGTCGAGCGGATTTCTCATGGAGCACGAGTACGACCTCATGAAGCCCACGCACGGCTCCATCTTCCAGGTACGCCCGCTCGAGCGCGCGGCGGCCGTCAAGCGCAACCTGCTGCACTCCGGACTCGCGGTGGGCACGGGCATCAACGAGGAGAACCTCGACCTCGTGCTCAAGTACGACCCCAAGATCGTGCTGGTCGGGCGTGGGATTTACTCCGCGGATGGCGCGTACCAGACGTCGCCCGAGCGCCAGATCGAGGTTGCCGACCGCCTGCGCGCGCGGCTGCACGCGCAGGCGTAGCGACCGGCGCGGACGACGCGAACAGACAGGATGTCCGTGGACAAAAGGGAGTATCCCTTTTGTCCACGTTCGTTTGGAACTGGCACAAAGAACCGACGGATGTTTGCACCAGACTGGCACAAAGGACCGACGGATGTTTGCACCAGACTGGCACAAAGGACCGACGGATGTTTGCACCAACCAAAAAGCCCCGCTACGTACGAAGCGTACGTAGCGGGGCTTGTCGTGTTCCTCCGCGAGGTTCCAGCGACCCAAGCAGTACCTTATGCGGCCGCAGCCTCGGCCTCTTCGGCCTGCTTGGCCATGACGCGCTCGTGCACCTTCATGAAGGGCAGGTAGATCGCGATGCCCATGGCCACGAGGACCACCTGCAGGATGACGGCGCGGAAGTCGCCGGCCGTGGCGAGGAAGCCACTCAGGAAGACCGGGGTCGTCCAGGGGACCATGACCACGCAGGGGTTGATCAGGCCAGCCGCGGTGCAGAAGTACGTGATGATCATGAACAGGTCGGGGATGAGCACGAACGGGATCATCAGCGGCAGGTTGTAGACGATGGGGTAGCCATAGATGACCGGCTCGTTGATGTTGAAGATGCCCGGGCCGATGGCGAGACCGGCGATCGACTTGCTCGTCTTGTTCTTGGAGAACAGGAAGGTGGCGATGAGCAGGCAGAGGGTGCAGCCGGAGCCGCCGATGAGGCCGAAGGTATTGACGATCTGCATGTTCATGTAGTGGTCGGGCTGGATGGCGCCGAAACCGCCGGAGGCGTAGGCGGCCATGTTCTCGGTGATGAGGATGGTCAGCATGGGCTCGGCCAGCACGCCGGAGATGGCGCTCTGATGGATGCCGAGGCAGAAGAGCAGGTTAGCGAAGGTGTAGATGGTCACGACGCCCCAGATGTTGGAGTTGAGGCCCTGGAGCGGCGCCTGCACGAAGGTCTTGACCAGCGTGGCGATGTCGGTGCTGAAGCCCACGTGCAGAATCGTGGAGACCAGGCCGAAGCAGCCCAGGGTTAGCAGCATCGGGATCATGACGTTGAAGGAGTCGGCCACCGCAGGCGGGACGCCCTCGCCCAGGTTGATCTTGAGCTTGTCGATGCCCGCCAGCTTCGTGAACAGCATCGTGGCAAGCAGGCCGACGATGATGGCGGTGAACAGGCCGTTCGTGCCCGTGTTCGCGGTGGAGAAGAGCCCGCCGGTGAGCTGCACGGCACCGCTTTCCTCGACGGTGACCTCAACGGCCTGGGGCATCGTCACGAAGAGCGAGGCGAGCGCCACGACCGCGCAGGCGATGTCGGCCTTGAAGCCGACGTTGTGCGCGTGGCGATAGCCGATGGCGGCGCACAGCAGGAGGTCCGAGACGGAGAGCGTGCCCTGCGTCAGCGAGTTGCCCCAGAACTGGGCGTTCGCCAGCGCGTCACCCGACAGGAACAGCGGGAACACCACGTTGTTGATCAGGACGGCCACACCGGCGAGGATGTAGAGCGGCATGATCGTGGAGAACGCGTCGCGCAGCGACCTGAGGTGCACCTCCGATCCGATCCTTCCGGAGATCTCGGCGAACTTGTCCAAGAACGCTTGACCCTTCTTTTCTTCCTCTGGCATGGTTCCTTTCCTTTCTTCCATCCCTTGCGTTTGTCGCAAAACCTCGGCTTCCACCCCGAGGGACGTACCGTGTGAGAGGCCCTTGGGGCCTGCATGGCCCCGGCCCGGGCGCCGGGCGGGCTACCCGCCCGCTAGGCGATGACGTGCGTCGTCGCCACCGTGCGCAGCCAGTCAGCCGACTCCTTGAGGCGACGCTCGTAGTTGTCCTGCAGGCTGACCTCGACGAAGCCGTAGCGGTTCTTGTAGGCGTTGTTCCAGCTCCAGCAGTCGATGACGCCCCAGTAGTGGTAGCCGCGGCAGCGGGCGCCCTCGCTGATGGCGCGGGCGATCCAGCGCAGGTGCTCGCGCACGAACGGCACGCGGTAGGCGGCGTCCTTGATGCGGCCGTCCTCGGTGCGCTCGGCGTGGTCCTCCTGGATGCCGATGCCGTTCTCGGAGACGAACCACTCGAGCTCCGGGTAGTCGCGCGTCATCGTCATGGCGAAGTCGTAGATGCCCTGCGGGTAGATCTCCCAGCCGCGCGACTTGTTCATCACGGCGTCAGGCCACTCGTAGGGGTCGGCAAAGCAGGGGTTGCCGAACTCGTCGGTGTCGTGCGCCGGCGCCTGCACGCGGACGGGGTGGTAGTAGTTGAAGCCGAGCCAGTCCACCTTGCCCTGGGCGAGGATCGCCTCGTCGCCCGCGCGCACGGGCAGCGTGATCCCGTGCTCGGCAAGGGTTTCGATCACGTCGGTGGGCAGCGTGCCCTTGGTGACGAGGTCGAGCCACCAGCGGTTGCAGATGCCGTCGGTCATGCGCACGGCCTCGAGGTCAGCCGCGGTGTGCGAGCGAGATGCCGTACTGCACGGCGCGGGCGCGGGCGTAGTCGTGCACGAACGGGTACCAGTTGCCGTGTTCGTAGCGCTGCTCGGGCTCGACGATGGGCTCGTTGAAGGTGAACCAGTGGATGATCTCCTGGCCGAACTCCTCGAACGCGGCGCGCGCGTAGGAGGCGTAGGCCTCGATGACCTCACGGCTCTCCCAGCCGCCGCGGCGGAAGAGGTAGGCCGGCATGTCGAAGTGATAGAGGTTGACGTAGACCTCGACGCTCGTGCGCGCGGAGGAGAGGCCGAGCTCGTGCATGGTCGCGAAGTCCTCGGCGAAGCGCGCGCCCATGTCGTTGCCCGCGTAGGAGCCCACGCGGTTGTGGAAGGCGCGGATGTCCTTGTTGGACCAGAGGTCCCACATGTTCTCGAGTTTGCCGTGGGCCTGCCACATGCCCTCGGTCTGCGGGCCCGAAAGGGCAGCGCCAAAGAAGAAGTCGTCGGGAAGCTTGTTGTAGGTCGTGTCGCTCATCGTGCGCTCCTCTGCTATAAATCAGCTTGTGGTTAGAATAGTAAACGCTTCTAATTTATTTTGCAACCGCTTTTTCTAGATTTTTCTCAGCGGCGTTTTTCTGGCCACAAACGGGCATAATAGAAGCAGACACATCGGCAGGAGGTCCGCGATGCTCAAATACGAAGAACTGGCCCGCACGATTCTCGACGAGCTTGCGCAGGGGCGCTACCAGAAGGGCGACCCGCTGCCCACCACCCCCGAGCTTTGCCGGATCTACGGCGTGAGCAATACGACGGTCAAGCGCGCGATGGACGAGCTCGAGCTCATGGGCATCGTTGCCAGGCGGCGCGGATCGGGCGTCTACATCAAGGAGACCAGCGTCCCCATGGTTTCGGGGGGTCGCCAGGGCAGCTCGTCGCAGCAGATGACGGGCCTGTCGAGCGAATACCAGGCTCAGAACAAGCAGGTCGAGAGTGACGTGCACGACTTCTCGGTCGTGCGGCCCGATGCGGAGGTCGCCGAGAAGCTGGGCATGGAGGCGGACGAGTTCGCCTATCGCATCTGCCGCGTGCGCAAGGTCGACGGGCGGCCGCTGGTGGTGGAGTACACGTCCATGCCGCTCAAACTCATCCCTGACCTGCGCGAAAGCACGCTGCATGCCTCGATTTACGGCTTCATCGAGCAGGAGCTCGGCCTGAAGATTGGGAG
>CACYAX010000162.1 GCA_902772435.1 uncultured Coriobacteriaceae bacterium
CTTCGCCGCGTCGATGGCGTAGAACTCGAACCAGTCTGTTCGGCCAGATTTAGTCCAGTCCATCAGCTGACCTCCGCGGCGCTCAGGCTGACCTCGCGGTATCCGTTGCGTGCCTGCGACACCGTCACGCTGGTGACGGCAATCTTGTACATCTGGCCGTCAGGCAGGCGCAGGAGGTAGACTCCGGGCTTCTTTCTCACGGCATCCCAGTATTGCCACGTGGCACGGGGCGCGTGGTCGCCAGAGTTTTCGTCAATGGTCGCCTTGAGCGAGATGGTGTTATTCTCGCCCTTGCCGTAGGCGGCGAACGGTGCGGTACGTCCGTAGGGCAGCTCCACCGTCACGGGAACCTCGGTCGAGATGTCGAACGACATGTTGCCGAACGCCTGCGCCGTGGTGGCCTGTGCGCCCTCGAAGGGGTTGATGTAGGCCACGCCAGACGTGCCCAGCGTGGTTCTCACCGCGGTCTTCTTGGTCTGTCGGTAGCTGTTTCGGAAAGCTGCCGTCACGCTGACGGTGATGCCCACGGGGATGCCCGTGAAGATGAACACGCCCACAGGTGCCGTGGTGCTGTTGATGGTGGTGTCAACGCTCTTGTATGAGGGCATGGACGAGTAATCCTTGCCGTTGTACGCCCACGTCAGGCAGCAGCCCACCGAATCCAGGTCATCGTCCGCGTCGGTCTTGTACACCTTCACTTGCAGCACGCCGCGTGCGTTGTCCTTCGCCACGGTGATGCGCGGAGCGCCTAGCTCGGCGTCCTCGCCGTTGACCGTCAGGGGCTTGGGCAAATAGGTGCGTGCGCCGTCA
Source organism: uncultured Coriobacteriaceae bacterium (assembly GCA_902772435.1). Lineage (GTDB taxonomy): Bacteria > Actinomycetota > Coriobacteriia > Coriobacteriales > Atopobiaceae > UBA1367. The sequence continues at coordinate 811 of CACYAX010000162.1, forward strand.
TAGGTGGCGAGATAGGCGTTGAGCCGCAGCACTTCGTTGGGTTGCACCTTGCGTTTGAGCAAGTCAAGCGGGATGGTGTTGGTCGCGCTGCGCGTGCCGTCCACGCCGTCAACTGAGCCCGCCTGCTTGACGGGGGTGCGCTTGAACGTGTCGCGGAGCAGGTTTCGCCCGCTTGCGTCCTTAACGATCGTGACGAAGAGCGCCTTGCCCCTGTCCCACTTGTAGTTGTAGTCGATGTCGAGCGCACCGTCTGCGCCCGTGTGCAGGGTCACGTCGGAGACCTCCGCAGCCTTGAACACCTTGATGGTCTCTGAGTAGACCCAGCTGCCGTGCTTGTTGGTCGCGTAGTCGTAGACCCTCGCGCGGAGCTGGTAGCTCACCGCGTCATAATTGCTACCGATAGTTACCGATTGGTCGAGGATGCGCAGGTAGTCATATGACTTGTTGGGAGCGTAGTTTGCCCGCTGCCACGTGTCGGGCGATGCCGTGGAGCCTGCCGCTATCGCCGTTGTCTGTGACGTGGTGGCGGCGATTGCCACGGGTGTCTGCCAGTCGGTGAAATCCGTCCAGTCAGCTCCGTGCGCCACTGCCTGCGTGCCCGTGTAGCGGTAGTGCCAGCGGTACTGCACCTGGTAGTACGCCTTGCGCCCCTTGGCCTGCCTCATGCCGAACGTCACGGTCGTGGCCGTGCCAGAGCTGTTGACGTAGAGCGTTTCTGCCCGCTTGCCCGCGCCCACCACGGTGTAGGCCGCGATGAGCGAAGGGCTCGCGAGCTTGCTGTTGAGCGTGGAGTTTGCCATTACATGCGCCCCTTTCGCTCAAGCGCGTAAAGCAGCTGATAGGTGCAGCGCTCGATTTCGGCATCGTCGTTGATGCGTGCGCCGTTGATGTTGACCGTTATGCCGCCCATGCCGTTGGGCATGTTGTCCGCGATGGCCTTTGCGTACTTGCTCAGGTATGGGTCATAGGCAGGCCAGATGAGCTCGGTTCCCTTCTCGCCCACGCCGATGAGCTCGGCGTTCTCGATGATGCCGCCCGTGGCATGCCAGCCCACGCCAAGTGACGGGATGGAGCCCTTGAGCAGGTCGCCAATGCTCCAGCCGGGCGGGTTGATGTAGAAGTACGGCACGGGGATGTGGGGCCACGAGATTGAGAAATTAAAGAAGCTCTTAATGGCACCAACAATCCTAGAAACTACGCTTTTAGCGGCTTCCAGCGGGCCACTGATAGCGTTTTTAACCGCGTTGAAGATTCCGCTAACGGTTCCGCTGATGCCGCCCAAAACGCTGCTGATCGTGTTGCGCACGGCATTGACGGCATTGCTCACGGCGCTGGTGATGCCGTTCCAGATGCTTGCCACGGTGCTGCGCACGGCACCGAACACGCTGCTCACGATGCCCGCGATGTTACTGACAACACCGCTCACGATGTTCCGCGCGGAGTTGATGGCGTTGGAGATGCCGTCGCGGATTCCGTTCCACAGGTTGAGTGCTGCTGTCTTCGCCGCGTTGAACTTGTCAACGACGGCAGACTTGATGGCGTTGAGCGCCGAGTCAATCTTCGCCCGCACGTTCGTCCACGCTTTCATGGTGTCCGCGGCGAACTTGTCCCAGCCGATGGCCTTGAGGATGGACGCGGCGAACGTGGTGAACAGCTTGGGGATGGACTTGATGGCGTTCTGCGCGATGCGCCCGATGAGCGCGAACGCGTTGCGCGACGCGTTGACCAGCGTGTCGGCAAGGTTCTGCGCAACCGCGTCAATGTCCGCGTCCTCCTTGCCCAGCTCGCCGAGGAAGTTTGTCCACGCAGCGCCGAGCGACGCGAACGAACCGCTCACGGTGTCAGCTGCTTCCGCAGCCGTGGTGCCCGCGATGTGCTGCTCTTCCTGAATCGTGTGGATGGCCTCGATGATGTCAGAGTAGTTGCTTATGTCGTAGTGGACTCCGCTGATGGCCTCGGCGTCAGCAAGGAGCTGTTGCATGCCCTCCTTCGTGCCTGAGTAGCCGAGGGAAAGCGAGTCCAGCATGGTGTAGTCGTCACGTGCGAAGTTCTGGTATGCCCGCTGCAACGTCTCCATGTCCGTGCCGAACGTGTTGGCATTGTCGGCCATGTCGCGGATTGCCTTGTCGGACAGCTCCGCAGCCTTTGCCGTGTCGCCGTCAAGCGACTTGATGAGCGACGCGGAGAAGCTTGTCACGGTCTCCATGTACTCGTTCGCGCTCATGCCAGCCGTCTTGAAAGCGTTCTCGGCGTTCGCCGCCACGCTCTTGGCCGCGTCATCGCCGAAGAGCTTGGTCACGCCGCCCGAAAGCTGCTCGAAGTCGGCGTAGGTGTCGAAAGCCTGCTGACCGAGGTCGTAGAGCTGCTTGCCGACCTCGGCAGCTCCGAGCACCGCCGCGAGCTTCGTGGCAAAACCCGTGAACTTGGAGAGCATGCCGCCTTGCAGCGCGTCGCCCAGAATGCCGCCAGCGTCGGAGCCTGTGGAGCCTAGTCCGCTGGTGTCCATCTTCGGGATTACTTGAAGGTACGCGGATCCGATTACTGCGTCAGCCATTTGCACCTCCCTTGTCGAATATGGAAAGGACTGCGTTGAAGTCATCCTCCGAGACCTCAGCTGCGCCCTCGTATCTGTCGTGTCGTTCCAAGCCCGGTCGCGGGACTCGCGCGTAGTCCTGGACGAAGAGGGGGCCTAGTATGTCAAGCAGGTTCGCGAGCATGTGAGCCTCTTCGCTCCACTCCAAGACCGGCTCCATCTCGCGTGCGGTCTCGCTGTCGCGTGGAAGGTGGCGGATGAATAGAGCAACGGCCCCCCAGCCTATGCTGAGGGGCACGTCACGAAGTCTCACTCGCCATCTGTCGAACAGGTCGAAGTCCAATGCGTCGAAATGGTCAGCGACAACCATTGCGACGCTTAGGATTCCCCCATTGATGCCATCCCGCTCTCGCAGACCGCGGAGAACAGAGCCATGTAACCAACGTCGCTGATAGGCTCTTCGGCAAGCTCGGGGCAAAGGCCAAGAAGGAAATCCTTGGCACGCTTGACCTTCTCGACATCGTCTTTGGTCTTGGCGATGCGGCCCACCTCTACGATCTGCTCCGCGCTCATGTCCACGCCGCGCGGAATCTCGTAGGTCTTGCCCGAAACCTTGCTAGTGATCACGAAGGGCTCAGGCGCACAGATGGTGAAGTTTGCCATGTTATGCGCTCACCGCCACAGGTACGAGGCCCTTGAAGTACCCGCCAATGGTGGAGTCGTAGAGGGGCTTGAAGGTCACCGTGTCGATAATCAGCTCGTCCTTCTTGTGAGCGCCGAGGGCAAGCTCCTGCGGGACGCAGTTGGGATAGACGATGCGGTCGATGAGCGCGGGCTCGCCGTCAGCGTTGTTGTGAAGCTCGGTCACGACAACGACCCACGCATCCGTGGTGCCGTCAAAGACGTAAGAGCCGTCAACGCCCACCTTCGAGCTGCCGTACTTGAGCTTCTTGGCGGCAACGCTGTGGTCGATGACGGGGACGGCCAGCGTCGCGGAGGGGTTGGACGGGGCGCTGAGAATGTCATCGCCTGCCCAGTCCTTCGCGGGGTCGGCCTTGCCGAGGTCAACACCAGGAGCAACGCCCTCGGAGCTGACGCGAATCGTGTCATAGCCCGTAAGGGTCTCGTTTGCCGTGGTGGGGATGGTGGGGTTGGAGGAAACCAGCGCGATGGAGAAATACGCCTCGTCGGCTGGACGGCCATAAGTGGCCAAACCGGTGTTTGCCATAGGTACTCCTTAGTGCGCTCACCAGAGCGCGTGAATCGTGAATGTCGCTTGCCACCAGCGGTATGAGCCGTCGTAGCCCAGTGGCACGGGGTCTGCGTAGACGGTGGCGTTTAGGTCACGCATCGCGTCGCAGACCTCG
>CACYAX010000163.1:0-1753 GCA_902772435.1 uncultured Coriobacteriaceae bacterium
TTTACTTATGATGTTGAGGCAACTTACCGGGGCACGGAGAAAAACTATGTTAACGGGACCTACCGGATTCTCGTTATGGACCTTGGTGACGGCTTCGAGGTCTGCGTCGATCTTCGCCGTCGCGTCTGCGGTCACCGCAGCGTTCACGTCAACGTCGGGTCCCTCAACGTAAGACGACGCCTTGAGCGCACTCAGGACCGTCCTCAGCTTCATTCAAACATCTTCCTTTCGAGGTCTCTGAGATGGCAAGTGGAGTATGGAACCCTATCATTAATTGTCTTGTTTTCATTTTCAGATAGCTTTGTACTAGTGCACAAACTTATGCATCTTCTCGTTGCGCTTTTGAGTGCAGAAACCATGGGATTGCGAAGGCTGGGCGCATAGCCTAAAAGAGACGGAATCTGGCGAATTCGGCCAGGCGGCCTGCCCAAGGAGAGGAAGAAGCCATGAATCAGCAGTTCATCGACAACCTGACAGCACGTGCAAAGGCAGCACACAAGCGCATCGCGTTTCCTGAAGCTGATTGTGCGGACATCCTTAGGTGCGCAGAGCAGCTGCTCGCCGGCGACATTGCCGACGTCACGCTCGTAGGCGACCCCGCAGCAATCGCGGAGCTTGCCCAGCAGGCGGGCATCAACGTCGAGGGTGCCGACATCTTTGACGTCACGAGCGATGACGCCCGTGCCTCCCTCGTGGAACCCGTGCTCGCCGCGACGGACATTTTCAAGGAGAAGGCCATCCTGCGCCGCGCCAAGAAGCCCATCAATGCCGCCATGTTCCTCGTCAAAGCTGGTCTCGCTGACTGCTGTGCTGCCGGTCGCGTGCTCACCACTGGTGACGTAATCATCGCCGCCCAGACCATCATCGGCCTGGCCCCCGGCGTTGACGCCATCTCCTCCATCGGCATCGTCGACGCGCCCGGCTTCGAGGGTCCCGAGGGCCCGATGCTCGCCATCGGCGACTGCGCCATCAACGTGCAGCCCGACTCCGAGACGCTCGCCTCCATCGCCATCTCCTCTGCCGACACCGTCGCCGGCCTGCTCGGCTGGGAACCGCGCGTAGCCATGCTCGCCTTCTCGACCGACGGCTCTGCCGAGCACGAGTCCATCGACGTCATCCGCGAGGGCATCCGCATCGCCAACGAGCGCAGGCCCGACCTCAAGATCGACGGCGAGTTCCAGCTCGACACCGCCATCAACCCCGTCACCGCCAGCCGCAAGCTCAAGCGCGAGAGCGCCGTCGCCGGCAAGGCCAACATCCTCATCTTCCCCAACATCCACGCTGGCAACATCGGCGTCAAGCTCATCCAGACCTTCGGCCATGCCGACGCCTACGGCCCCGTGCTGCAGGGCTTCGCCAAGCCTGTCTGCGACTTCAGCCGCTCCGCGCCTGTCTCCGAAGGACGACAAGCCCGTTTTTCAAGGCCAACGTGCGGCACGACCCCGCGGAGCTACGCCAGTTCGACCTCGCGAAGGATCAGCTGCAGTACCGCATCGACACCATCGAGCGCGAGCTCGCGTCGGCCAACGTCACGCTCGACTCCATCGACGCCTTCAGCGGCTACTGCGGAGGCATGGGCCCCACCATCGGCGGCATCTTCGCCATCGACGACACCGTCTGCGAGCACGTGCTCAACTGCGGCATGAACCATCCCGCCATCCTGGGCGCCCTCATCCTGCGCTCCTTCGCTCAGAAAACCGGCAAGCCCGCCTACGCCGTCAACCAGCCTGACACCGACGAGCTTGACGACGTG
>CACYAX010000163.1:1761-6427 GCA_902772435.1 uncultured Coriobacteriaceae bacterium
TCAACGTCATCGTCGCGCACGTAGGCGGCGGGCTTTCCGTGGCGGCACATCGCGCTGGCCGCATGGTCGACACCAACGACGTGCTCGAGGGTTCTGGTCCCTTTGCCCCCAACCGCTCCGGAGACGTGCCCCTGAAACCCGTCGTGGCCCTCGCCTTCTCCGGCGAGCACGACAAGAAGGAGATCATGGGCGTCATCGGAAAGACCGGCGGCCTGCTGGGCCTTGTCGGTACTGACGACGCCATCGCCATCAACGAGCGCATCGCCGCCGGTGACGCATGGGCAAAGGTGGTCTACGAGGCCATGGCCTACCAGACCGCCAAGGCAATCGGTGCCTTCGCTGCCGCTCTCAAGGGCAAGGTTGACGGCATCATCCTCACGGGCGGCGTCTCTAACGACAAGGGCTTCGTGGCTTACATCGAGGAGCGCGTGGGCTGGATTGCTCCCGTGGTCGCCTATGGCGGGGACTTCGAGATGGAAGGCTGCGCTGCTGGCGCCGTACGCGCCCTCGAGGGCACCGAGGCCGTCATGACCTACACGGGCGAGCCCTCCTGGAAGGGTTTCCAGATGGAGGGTGCCTTCGCTGACGTCGAGGGATAGGGCTCCTTCGTCCCCAACTCCGAAAAGGGTCGCTGCCTTGGTTTGAAAGCTTATGCCGCCGCACATGGCCTGCCCAGGTGCGGCGGCATATCGTAAGGGGCGTCATCGCAAGATCCGTTACGAAAGGGTCGCCATGTCCAAGAAGTTCCATTACGCCTATGCGATCGTGGCGAGCTGCATCGCCATCACCTGCCTGCCCTGTGCCATGGTGCTAAGCTGCGCAGGCATCTTTTTCACGCCGGTCTCGGAGTTTTTCGGCGTGCCGCGGGCGTCATTCACGCTCTATTTCTCGATCCTCAACATCATGATGATGCTGACGCTCCCCATGGCGGGAAACCACCTGAGCAGGCTTGACACGCGCAAGGTCCTCTCCGGTGCCACCATCCTCGCAGGCCTTGGCCTCATCGGGATGAGCCGCGGCACCTCCATGCCGTGGTTCTACGTGTGCGGCGCCATCATGGGCGTGGGCATGGCCCCGCTCATCTATCTCGCCGTCCCGACGCTCATCAACGCGTGGTGCGTCAAGCGCGTGGGTTTCTTCGTGGGCCTGTGCATGGCCTTCACGGGCATTGGCGGCGTCATCTTCAACCCCATCGGCACCGCACTTATACAGAGCGGGCCCGAGGGGTGGCGCACGGCGTACCTAGTCTTCGGCATCATCACACTCGTGGGCACCCTGCCGTTCACGCTGTTCGTGATCCGCACAAAGCCCGAGGACAAGGGCCTTCTGCCCTATGGCGCGGATGAGCAGGACGCCACCACCAGCAAGAATGCCGCCGAAGCTCCCGCCACGGGCGTCCCCGCCTCCGTGGCCATGAAGACCCCTGCGTTCTTCGCGCTCGCTGTCTTCTGCGGCATCATCACCCTCAACCAGACCATCTACCAGTTCCTGGCAAGCTATGCCACCTCGTTCGCCGACACGCTGCCGGCAATCGCCGCCGCATCGGGCGTGGTCGCAAGCTCCGCGATGGCTGGCCAGGCCATAGGCAAAGTCGTACTTGGCGTCATCAATGACAAGTCCGTGCGCCTGGGCATCTTCTTCGGCATTGGGTGCGGCGTGGCCGGCGTGCTGCTCATGTGGTTCTTCCCTTCGCCGCTCGTCATGCTGCTCGTCGGCGCATTCCTCTTTGGCGTGGTATACGCCATGACCACCGTGCAGACGCCGCTCCTCGTGCGCTCGGTCTTCGGCAGTGCCGACTATACCAACATCTACTCGCGCATCTCCATGGTAGGCTCCCTCATGAGCGCCGTCGCTGCCGTCTTCTGGAGCTTCGTCATCGACTCTCCGGGAGGTTTCCCGCTCATGTTCATCGGTGGCCTTGCCTGCATGGCCATCTGCCTCGTAACCAGCCTTTTTGCGCTGGGACAGAAGATCCAATAAGGCTTCGGGTCGCTTCACAATCCGCTGACGCAAAGGGGGGCCGGGATACGATAACGGACCCTCCCCAAAGCCGGCATGGCTTACAAGAACCTAGCGGCGGACGTACTCACCAGCCTGGTAGCGCGGCGGAATGACCGGGATCTCGATCCAGGAGTCATACTGGCCACCGGTGTGGATGACATGGGTGCCCTTGGCCTCCTCGTCCCACGCGAGCGGCTCGAACCAGCCCTCGCGGATGTAGCGGCCCGCGATCTGGATGCGGAAGCGCTCGCCCTTGTGGTACACGCGGGAGGTGGGGACGATGGCGATGTCAACCGGCACGACCTCGCCCGCAGACAGCTTCTGGCTGCTGGTGTTCTTGAGCACCGGACGATGGGCGCGGCTGAGCTTGGTGTCGAGCTCGCGGCGGGATACGCGGCACTTGCCCCACGCGCCGGGATGCGGCTCGTCAAGCGTGAGCCAAGGCACCCACTCGCCGTCGGCGGTCGCCTTCTGGATGTTGATGAAGAGGTCCATGTCGTCCCAGCCCTCGCACTCGAGCCAGAGGTGAAGCGTCATGTGGCCCGTGATCTCGACGTCCTCGGGGCAGACCCACTCGAAGCGGACTTCCTCGTCAACCGGGTTGTACTTGGCGACGGCCTCGGCCTCGACCGGCTCGGTGCCGGCAACGAAGGTCTGGACGTGATCGGTCTCGACGGACTCGAGCGTGGTGGAAGCGTCAAGGTAGAGTTTCTTGTACTCGGTGCGCTTGATGGGCCATGCGGTCTCGGCACGCTGCTCCTGGTAGTCCACGTCGTAGGCGTCCATGACGTCGATGCGCACCTTGGGCATCATCTCCCAGCCATTGTGGATGCCCTTGAGGTAACGGTCGTAGAACTTGCGCAACTCGTCAAGGTTGTACGGGTTGTAGGTGTCGGGCCACTCGAAGTCGCGGTGGGCGCGCAGCCACTTGAAGTGGGAACGGCAGCGGTTGTAGGCGTTGATGGAGCCCGGCAGGTGGAAGTGCGACCAACCCGCGGTCTGGTAGACGGGCAGCTTGACCTTCTTGAAGTCAGGACGCTTGTCAGCCCAGTACGGGTTCATGTCCGGGTACATCTTGGCCATGGCGACCTGGTCGTCGACACCGTTGGGGCCGGTGACCTGCGCGGCAATGAACTTGTTGAAGGAGAGCGCGGGCACGCCACCCTCAAAGAAGCTCTCGCGATAGAGGTCGGTGGTGGACTCCCAAGGAGCGATGCAGGCCAGGTGAGGCGGCTGAAGGGATGCGCGATGCCCCACTGGTGCATGGCGACACCGGAGTTGCCAGCCATGCCGACCTTGCCGTTGGACCAAGGCTGCTGGGCGACCCACTCGACGAAGTCGTAGCCGTCCTCGCGGTCCTGGTGCGTGAACATGTGGACGGCCTCGGAGTGTCCGGCGCCGCGCACGTCGACGTTGGCGACGGCGTAGCCGTAGTAGCACCAGTACAGCGGGTCAGGAGACTCGAACTTGGCGCACTTGGAGACGGTTTGGGGCGGAACGCCCATGATCTGCCATTCGCTCATGCCGTCGCCCGGGCGCTTGCCGAACCACGACCAGCTCACGATGGTGGGGCACTTGACGTCATCGCCTGCGGGGCGATAGATGTCGGCGTAGATCTTGGTGCCGTCGCGCATGACGACTTCCTGGTCCTGCATGCAGACGATGCCCGGCTCGACCTCATAGGTGTGCGGGTTGAACGGTGGGCAGAAGCCCTGGCCCATGCGCGCCATGGGGTCATCCGACTTGGCGAGGTCGACATCGGCCTGATTGTCGTTCGGCTGGCGGGCGACGCGGTAGGCAGCCATCATCTCGACGCCGCCGAATTCCTCCTTGTGCAGGAAGATGTAGCCCTCGGTGTCAGGATCCCAGTAAAGAGGAATCTCATCTTCATTGAAGGTGGCGAGCTCACCGGTCATCTGCACAAGATCAGAGAGCTTTTTGTCGGTAACGGGTACCCAATCCTCAGGAATGCGAGGTTCGAGCATCAGATCACATCCTTTCGTCTTGACAGTTCCTTAGTGCAAACGAACGAAGCGTCTACTCGTCGAGAAGGTCAGCGACGAAGTCAACAGACTCGCCGAAGGTCGCGCAGCGGCGGAACTTCATGTACGGAACCTCGATGTCAAGCTCGTCCTCGAGATACGTGGTGATCTGGGAGACCTGGACGGACTTGATGCCGAGGTCTTCCCACTTGGTGTCCAGCGTGAACTCGGAGGCATCCTTGCCAAAGAGCTGGCTCGCGCGGGTGCACAGCGCATCAAAAACTTCCTGACGATCCTCATCCATTGCAGTCTCCTTTCCGAGGGAGGGCCCCATGCCCTCGATATGCAATTCCCCTACATATCAGTTTCTGACACGGGCCGCTCGGCAACAATGGATGGCGATTCAAAGGATGTGCGCGGGACGTATGGTGTTTTGTGCAATTGTTTGATTCGCTCGATGCTCTTGATGGAAAGCGCCCAACGCGGTGCTTTTCGGCGCCTTCCGAGGGCACTAAACCGCAACAGAGCGATACGGATGTGGTGCGCGCCGCGCAAAGACCTACGCGGCGCGCACCACTCGCATCTCGGATACTCTCGTTATTTTCTGCCAGCGCTTACGCGCGCCCGAGCAGACGCATCTTGAACGCACGAACCTGCGCCATGTGGCCGGACGTGTACAGGAG
>CACYAX010000164.1 GCA_902772435.1 uncultured Coriobacteriaceae bacterium
GGCAAGTTCGGGCTGGACGGCTACATCTCGGGCGACGAGGTGGCAAGCCTCTACCAGGGCCATGAGGTCTCCCTGCACACGGTGACCCACCCGCACCTCTCCATGGTGTCGCGGCCGGCGCTGCTCAAGGAGGTCCTGCAGGACAAGGAGACGTTGGAGGGGCTCGCGGGCTACCCGATTCGCGGCATGTCGCTGCCGTTTGGCGATTACGACCCTGGTGTGGTCGAGGTCCTGAAGGCCTGCGGCATGGAGTACTTCAGGACGGTCAGGAGTACGGGCCTCTTCGCGCTGCCCAAGAACCTGCCGGAGTGGGACCCGACCATCCATATCAAGAAGCCTGAGCCCGAGCTCATCGAGCGCTTCACGGACAACCCCTTCGAGCAGATTCGCCTCCTGTACGTGTGGGGTCATAGCTACGAGTTCAATGACAACGACACGTGGGACATGATCGAGGGCTTCTGCCGTGACGTCAGCTCGCGCGAGGGCATCTGGTTCGCGACCAACATCGAGGTGAAGGAGTACCTCGACGCGCTGCGTGCGCTCGTGGTCTCGCAGGACGAGACGATGGTCTTCAATCCGAGCGGCATCGACGTGTGCGTCTCGGTGGACGGGGAGCCGCACGTGGTGCGGGCGCGGGAGCTGGTCCGGCTGTAAGGCGAGCGTGGCGCTGCGCGGGAGCTTCCTATCCATGCGCTGCGGTTATGGAAAGAATCAATTCTTTCGATAGTTTGCATGGCTCGTGCCGTGCCATCATGGATGTAGCGAAACACACGCCGTCCAAGGAGGCACCCATGGCATACGAGGCACAGATCAACGAGGCTGCTAAGGCGTATTATGACGAGATGCTCCCTGATCATGAGGGCGCGCTCGTGCGCACCGATCCCGAGTTCGCCGAGCGCTTCGGGAACTTCGCGTTTGGCCAGGTGGTGAGCGATGTGGACCTGCCTGAGCGCACGCGCTACATCGTTTGGCTGGCGACGCTTCTGGGCTGCCAGGGTGTCGACGCCTTCCGTGCCTTGGTGCCCGCGGCCCTCAACAGGGGCGTCACGCCCGTGGAGGTCAAAGAGGTCGTGTACCAAGCGAGCGCGTACCTCGGCTTTGGGCGCGTGTATCCGTTCTTCGCGGCAGTCAACGAGGCGTTTGAGGCTGCGGGCGTCGAGCTGCCGCTGGCACCGCAGGCCACGACCGAACCCACGCTCGAGAGTCGCCTTGCAGGCGGCGAGGCGGCACAGGTCGCATGCTTCGGTCCGCACATGGCCGGCTTCAAGGATCGCGGCAACCCCGAGTATCCGCACATCGCCACGTGGCTCGTCTCCCACTGCTTTGGCGACTGGTATACCCGTGGGGGGCTGAGCACGGCCGAGCGCGAGATGATCACCTTCTGCTTCATTGCTGCCCAGGGTGGGTGCGAGAGCCAGCTGCGCAGCCACACGGCGGGCAACGTCAACTGCGGCAACGACCGCGCCTTCCTCATCAAGGTCGTGTCGACCATGTGCCCGTTCATCGGGTACCCGCGCACGCTCAATGCCATGGCCGTTGTCGACGAGGTCACGGGCAAGAAGGAGTAGAGGCGTGGGCCGCTCGCCGAACGCATCAGTTCCAGCCCCGAAACGGCTGCGAACGGCAGGCGGCCCGCCGGACGCATCAGCTCGCAAAACCATGGCTTGAACCTAAACCTTACTTCAGGTCTATCATCGCCATGAAATGAAGGGAGCATTATGATCTACGCCATCGGCGAGGTGTCAGAGCGCATCGGGCTGCCTATCTCAACCATCCGCTACTACCACAAGAACGGCCTCATGCCCCATGTGGACCGTACGGCGGGAGGCCAGCGCCGTTTCTCCGATGACGACGTCGAATGGCTTCGCTATCTCGAGCGCCTCAGGGCGACGGGCATGCCCATTGCCGAGATGCGCGAGTTCGTGGAGCTCATTGATGGCGGGGAGGAAACCCTCGAGCGGAGGCGGCAGATCATGCGCAACCGCAGATCCGAGGTCGAAGCGCAGCTCGCCGAGTTGCAGACCACGTTAGGCATCATCGCATATAAATGTTGGTATTATGACCGGGCTCTCGAGTTGGGTGACGAGCAGGCGGCACGGGCCATTCCGCCCGAGGAGATGCCGCCTGAGGTCCGCTCAGCACGCGAGCTCTGTCGGTTCAGCTGGTAGGCGGTCTTCGTTCGCGCCAAAAGGAGGACGCATGAAGCGCATTGACGTGTTTGCCCACGTACTGCTGCCCGAGTTCTACGGCAAGATGCTTGCCATCGAGCCCACGATCCCGGAGCGCTACGCATTCTTCAACAACGCGGTGCTGCAGAGCACCGCGGAGCAGCGCAAGCATTGGGACGGCGAGACCAAGCAGGTCATCAGCTATGCCAATTGCCTGCCCGAGGACTATTGCTCGCCTAAGGAAGCCGCGCGCCTGTGCTGGGAGGCAAACGATGAGCTGCTGGCCGTCACGCTCGCCAATCCCGACCTGTATGAGGCGTGCGTCGCCATGGTGCCGATGAACAACATCGATGAGGCGGTGCGCATCGTGCGCGAGCAGGTGGCTGCCAATCCCAAGATGCTGGGCGTGCAGGTGTTCACGCGCGCGCTCGGCCAAAGCATCGCCGCGCCCGCGTTTCGTCCGCTCTTCGCAGCGCTTGCCGAGCTCGGTCTGGGCGCGTGGCTGCACCCCGTGTTCGATCCGCGCAAGCCCGACAACAACCTGGTCTTCAGCTGGGAGTACGAGCTCACCCAAGCGCAGCTCCAGATGGTGCAGGCGGGCCTCTTCCAGGAGTTTCCGCAGCTCAAGGTCATCGTGCACCACGCCGGCGGCATGGTGCCCTTCTTCGCGGGCCGTGTGGACCGCATCCTCCCGCCCGACCAGTCGGCCGACTTCCACCGCTTCTACGTTGACACCGCCATCCTGGGCAACACGGCTGCGCTCGAGCTGGCCGTCGACTACTATGGCGCCGACCACGTGCTCTTTGGCACCGATGCCCCGCTGGGCATTCTCCCCGCGGGCGCCACGGCCGAGATCCGCGCCGCCATCGATGCCATGGACGTCGCGCCCGCAGACCGCGAGGCCATCTACCACGGCAATTTCGAGAACCTGTTCATGCGCTAACCGAAAGGAGAACCGCCATGCCCATCACACGCCTCTTCCGCCTCGTCGCCGATCCCACCCAGCTCGACCGCTTCGGCAGCGTGGGCGAGCAGAACCTCATGACCTCCATTACCAACGAGCCGGGCACGCTTTCCATGAACGCCACGCACCTGCCCGCTGACGCCTCCGTCAACTACGTCTTCGAGATCTACGCCGACCAGGCAGCCTATGAGGTGCATGCCGCATCGCCGCAGTTCAAGGCCTATGGCACCATGGCGAGCGAGGTGCTTACCGGACGCTCGGTGTATCCGTGCAACCCGCAGCTGCTGCTCGAGAAGTCGGAAGCCCTGCGTGCGACGAGCGCCAGCGCTGTGGCGCCGCGCCTTGCCCGCGTGGTGGTTCCCGCGGAGAACGATGTGGCTTTCCGCGACGCCGTGTTCACCAACATGCGCGCCTCGGTCGCCGAGGAGCCGGGCGTGCTCGCCATGTACGCCGTCACGCTCGCCGACGACCCCACGACCTGGTACTTCTGGGAGGTCTACGCCAGCGAGGAGTCCTATGCCGCCCACCGCGAGACCGCGCACTTCAAGACCTACATCGCGGCCACGGCCGACCTCGTGAGCGACAAGGAGCTCACGCCGCTTGTGCCCGACACGCTGGTCAACCAGGGTGGGCTGAGCTGGCAGGCATAGCGGAGCCGCTGCTGGGGAGCTGCTCTCTCGCTGTGTCCTCGCGCGGTTCATCCCCGCTCGACAACGAATTATCCAAGGGCCACGGAGCCAGTTCCGTGGCCCTTGTGCATAGCTGGTCATATCCAATCCATAATATGTGTGCGGTGACCTACAATGGGCCAGATTAGCAACTCCGCCCGAATGGATCCTTCATGATTAAGCTCGTACTCTCTGACCTCGACAACACGCTCATCCCGCACAGGCCTGGAGAGCCTTTCGGCGAGGCCACCATCTCCGACGAGGGCCTTGACGCCATCCGCGCGCTCATTGACGCGGGTGGGCACTTCGGTCCCGTCACGGGTCGTTCGCCCTCGTCCATGCGCAGCACCTTCCGCGACAAGGAATGGGCCTACGCGACGGGCGCCTATGCCAACGGCCAGATGGTCTGCGTGGACGGCGAGGTGATCCATTGCGAGTGGACGCCGCTCGAGCCGCTGAGGCGCGTGGCGGACATCGTCGACGAGGAGTCCACGGGCCTCTTGGTGTTCTTTGACATGGAAGGCGACGGGCCTTGCTGGGGCGTCTCGCGCAAATACACGGGGACCATCGCCGAGACTGACAAGTTCCTCAGGGTCTCGAAGGTCTTGCCCGAGATCGAAGAGCCGACGATGAAGGTCATCATCCGCATGCACGATTCGCGGCATACAGCGCCGCTGCGCGACCTGTTGCGTGCGGAGGTGCCGGAGCTGGATTTCATGTTGCCGTCGCCCGATGCGCTGGTCATCGACATCACGCCCAAGGGCTACGGCAAGGGAAGCGCGGTGCGCATCATGGCTGAGGCGCTGGGGCTTGGCCTTGACGAGGTCGCGACCTTTGGCGATGCCGACAA
>CACYAX010000165.1 GCA_902772435.1 uncultured Coriobacteriaceae bacterium
AGACAGTCTGGATGACCTGCAGAAACTGCGGACACAAGTGGTGCTAGTCTCCATGTGCGGGTAACGGGACCTGTTCCCGTTACCCGCACGTGCATAAGCTGCCTGTCTGGTGCCGCTCCTTGTCTGCGAGCAGCTTGCGCACCCCCGTACCTTTCGCTATCATGTTCGGCTCGATGACGGCCTTAGCGGGAGGACACAACGCATGTCTCGAAAACAGATCGTGCTGCAGTGGGTCCAGATAGCGTTGGGCCTGTTGGTGTTCTCCTTCGGCGTACACCTCACCATTTTCGCCAACATCGGCCTCGCCCCGTGGGACTGCCTGGGCATGGGCATCGCCGCGCACACGCCGCTCAACTATGGCCTTGCGATGACCGCGACGAGCGTGGTGATTCTTGCGCTCGACCTCGCCTTGGGCGAACGGATCGGTTACGGCACCATCATTGACGCCCTGCTCACGGGCAACTTCGTGCAGGCCTTCAACGACATCAGCCCGCTGCATTACTGTGAGAGCCTGCTGCCCGGCATTGCGATGATGCTCGTTGGCTTCGTCTTCATGGCCCTGGGCATGTGGATCTACATGCGCGCCGGGCAGTGCTGTGGCCCGCGTGACGCCCTGCTCGTGGGCCATGGGAAGCGTTTCCCGAAGGTGCCCATCGGCGTCGTGCAGATCGTGCTCTGGTCGGTCGTCACGCTGGTGGGCTGGGCCCTCGGCGGCCCCGTGGGTGTGGGCACGCTGCTCTCCGCCTTCGGCGCGGGCGCGGTCATGCAGCTCGTCTACCAGCTGCTGCGCTTCGAGCCACGTGATGTTGAACATCGCAGCGTGGTCGAGGTCAACCGCCAGCTTGCCGCGCGGCCGGAGTAAGGGCAGGCCGCGACGCTTTTGACGGTTCCTATGATCACGGCGCAGCTCTCAAGCCCTGTAACCTTAGCAGCTCACCGCAAACGGTAGCGCGGGAATCTCGGCGCCGTTGTAGAGGTTCGTGCGGAACCAGTTGGTCCGAGCGAAGCGCACCTCAATCGGGTCGGGCTGCGTTCCCTCGAGCATGACGATCAGCTCGTTGCCTCGTGCCGCAGCCCTGAACGGGAGGGGCTTGCCATCGCACAGGACCTCGAGCGCATTGCACTCGGCCCCGGCAATCACCATGCCACTCTCGGCATGCTCGAATCGCAGGATGACGAACGACCCCTTGCGCTCTGCGCCCACGCAGCGCGGCGCATCTGCGGGGATGGGCATCCCGAGCAGGTGGCGCATCGCCAGCAGCGCGAGGCGCTCACCTATGGGCTTCTTCTCCTTGGGATGGATGTCGTGCTTGTCGCCCATGTCGCTCGCCGAGCAGAGCCACACGTGCTCGTCCTCGTCGGCCACCTTCTGCTGGCAGGCACGGATGGTCACGTAGTCGTTGGGCCCCATCCCCATCCAGTCACCGAAGCCGGGCAGCTGCACCACCAAGAAAGGCAGATCGGGACGCTGCCACGCGTCACGCCAGTCCGCGATGACGGTGCGCAGCGCCTCCTCATGGCGCCACTGGGCACCATCGATCTCATCGTCGCTCTCGCCCTGATACCAGAGCACGCCGCGCGTGGCAAAGCCCGCGATGGGCAGCACCATGTACGTGAAGAGGGCTCCGGGGGCCTCCTTGGTGGGGGTCATCATGCCGGGGTGGATGTCCGTGTCGGCTGCGGTCGCATCGGGCGAGGCACCGAGCTCGAGCCCTCCCACATCAGCTGGTCCGGATGTCTCCTGCGCTTCGGCGGCCATGAAGGCATCGACCTCGTCCATGGTCGGCGTCCGTGGCAAGAAAAACTCGTTCCAAGCAGGCCAAACGGCATAGCCCTTGTCGTTCTTGGCCGCATTGACACGTCCGTGAGCCAGCAGCTCCTCGTAGGGCAGCCCCTGCAGCTTCGCGTCAAATGCGGCCGCCAGCTCGGGCTGCACGGCTCGTGCGTGCTCGGGCGTCATCCACGTTGCGGATGTGGTGCCCCCATAATTGCATCCCACGATGCCCACGGGTATGTCGAGTATCATCTCGAGACCCCGGGCGAAGTAGTACCCAACGGCCGAGAAATAGTCGAGGTCCTCAGGCGTGGCCTTGCGCCAGATGCCGACCTTGGTGTAATCGAAGTCTTCGGTCTGTCTGGGATAGGAGCACTTGGGCTGGTCATAGAAGCGGATGCGCGGGTTGGCGCAGGTGGGACGATAGTCCTCGACCTCCTTGTCGTAGCGCATCCAGAACTCCATGTTGGATTGGCCTCCCGCGATGAAGACCTCACCTATGGCTACGTCGGAGAGGGTGATGTGGTCGTCGCCGGCCGTTACCGTCAGCGTCTCGGCGTCGGAGGCGGAAAGCGGCGCGAGCACGCAGCGCCAGCAGCCCCGTTCGTCTGCCACGCAGGAGGCAGCCTGGGCCTGAATGCGCACGTCAACGCGGGTGCCAGGACCTGCCGCACCCCACACGGTCACGGGCAGCTCACGCTGCAAAACCATGCCATCGGCAAAGAGGGGAGCGAGTGAGAGGGTCATGGGCGTTCCTTTCCGCTGCGTCGCGCGTTCTTGTCAGCCCATGATACCCGACCCGACGGGGACAAGAGGGGC
Organism: uncultured Coriobacteriaceae bacterium; assembly: GCA_902772435.1. GTDB lineage: Bacteria > Actinomycetota > Coriobacteriia > Coriobacteriales > Atopobiaceae > UBA1367. Next base: position 2,594 of record CACYAX010000165.1, read on the forward strand.
AGCCGTGGCTTGCCTCGCTGATCGCTTGACGGTTGCGACACTATGTCGTCTTGACAATGCGGACTTCCGGGTACGCGTCCCGCTCTGGGGCGCTGCGAGGCAGGCTCGCTACTTCGTGGGGCCGAAGACGATTTGCGCGTCGCTACGGTGCTTGACCACCTGCTCGAGGGGCAGACCGCTCTCCTCGGCGATGATGCGCATCACCGACGGCAGGCAGAAGCTGCCTTGGCAACGTCCCATGCCCGGGCGCACGCGGCGTTTGACGGCATCCACGGTGTAGACGGGCAGGGGCGAGCGCAGGGCGTCCTCGATCTCGCCGCGGCTGATCTCTTCACAGCGGCAGACGATCTCGCCGTAGGCGGGGCTCTGGCGGATGAGCCGGTCACGCTCCTCAAGCGGGAGCTCCCGCAGCACGGGCCCGCAGTGGCGCACGGGGTCAAACGTGGGATTTACCGGCACGTCCTGCGATTCCTGTAGGTATTCCACCACCCAACGGGCTATGTCTACCGCAATGGCGGGCGCCGCCGTGAGCCCTGGCGACTGGATGCCGCCCGCCTCGAAGATGTTGTGGCACCTGATGCCCCGCCGCACCACGAAGTCCTCCTCGTAAGTGGGGCTGCGCACGCCCGTGAAGTACGCGATGACGTCGGATGCCTTGAGCTGGGGCTGCACCTCCTGCTGCGAGGCGAGGATGCGCGCGACTGCCTCGGCGTTGGTCGAGAGGTCCTCGCGGTCGGGCACCTCGTCGGCATGGGGTCCTACCAGCATGTTCCCGTCCACCGCATGGATGAGCGCGATGCCCTTGGAGTGCGAGTGCGCCGCCGCGAGGGTGGCTTTCACGAACGCCACCGGCCCGGGCGCGATGTCCTCGAGCTGGCGGGGCGTGAGCGTGAACGGGGTCTTTCCCATGCTCGTGTGCACCATCCAGCCCGCCTTCTTGTCGGTGACGAGGTTGGTGCCCACGCGCGGATGGATGGTGAAGGTGCGGTCTCCCGCCATGTCGGCGATGACGTCTGCCCAGACGCCCGCCGCGTTGACCACGCTCTTGGGGTAGATGGTGCCCCGGTTGGTGTGCACGGCCGTGATGTGCCCGCCTGCCCATGTGCAGGCCCCCGATGCTCCAGTCGGGGATGGAGGGCTCGATCTCGAGCAGCTCGTCGCGGGTCATCACCCGCGTGCGCACCACGCCCTTGGCAAGTGCCGTACGGTGCACGTACGCGAGCGCCAGCATCTCGGCCTTGGTGCGGGCGAAGGTCACCTGCCCCTTGTTCTCATAGGGCACGTGCAGGTCGTGGGCGAGCTGGCGATACATCGTGTTGCCCCGCACGCAGTAGCGCAGCTTCTGGGAGCCTTTGGCGAAGTTGACGCCCACGTGCACCACGCCGCCGTTGCGGCTGGACTGGCCGTCGGCCACGTCGGGGCCCTTCTCCACGAGGAGTACGCTCAGCTGGTGGCGGCGCAGCTCACGTGCCACGGCACAGCCCGTGATGCCGCCGCCGATGACCAGCACGTCGCAGGCATATCCCTCATAGGCGTCGTCCTCGAGGGCGGGCACCAGCATCTTCTGCTCGAAGCCGCGCAGGGCGATGTCGTTGAGCACCCCGAGGCTCTATGCGCGGGTCGAGCGTGCGCAGCTCCTGTCGCAGCTTCTTCAGCTTCATTTGCCGTACTTCGCAATCAGCTCACGGATGGTGCTGGTGAGGTAGGGGCGCTCGAACTCGATGTTCCAGCTGCGACGCACCATGAGCGCGGGCAGCCGGTAGCGGTCGATCTCGTCAGCGGAAAGCGGGGTCAGGCGCTGGTACTCCTTGAAGAACTGCTTGCCGATGAAGCCGCGCACGGCCGAGAACAGCAGGCGCTGGAACGTGGAGGCCTCCGGGAAGAGCTCTGCCTCGGAGAAGAGGAACTCCATCATGGCCGCCTCGACGGCGCGGTTGCCGCGCGCCGCCGTCATCCAGTCGATGACCGTGCAGGCGCCCGTCTTGTCCACGAGCACGTTGCCCGTATGGAAGTCCAGGTGCAGCACGCCGTCCTCGTCGGGCAGCGCCATGAGATAGGCCCGCGCGCGGTCCTTCTCCTCGTCGGCAAGGAAGCTCATGGTCTCGTCGTCGAGCAGGTCGACGCAGACCTGGCGGATGTCGTCGAGTTCGTGCGAGCCCGTCGCCTGTACCTTCACGTGGCAGTGCGCGAGGTCCTTGCCGCCCTTGAAGAGGTACAGCGGGTTCTTCCCGGGCATGTCGTTTTGCGAGATGCCGTCGAAGAAGTCCATGGTGAAGCCTGTGCGGTCGCCCTGCTCCACCATCTCGTACACCTTGATGGGCGTGCAGCCCAGCTCGGCGGCAATGCGCGAGTTGCGGAACTCCTTCTCGGCGTTCTCGCGCGGGTAGTCGGCGAAGAACAGCTTGGTCACGGTGCCGTCAGCGTTCTTGAATACCTCTGCTGACCTGCCGCGGGCGAATTGCTCAGACATGGTTATCTCCCCTCGAAGCGTTGATGGCGAACTGACGGGTCGGGCATCTCATAAGAGCCTCACCTCCACGTCCTGTGTGACGGAGCTGAGATCTGCCTCAATGCGCAGCGTCTCTGCGGGGTTGACGGCCCGCAAGTGCTTCTCGATGAGCGTCGTGCCACCGCTCTCCACGGCGAGCCGGCGGTCGCGGTAGGTGCCGTCGCTGCGCAGGTAGAAGGTGACTCTCTCAAGCGGGGCGTTCAGGTCGATGCGCTGGGGCACGCAGGTGACTATGCCTGTGCCCGCGGTGACCTGAACGAGCCTGCGCTCGTGGGGCGCACGCACGTAGGCGGCGGCCGCAGCACCGGCGCCAAAGCCGTTCTCGCTCACGTAGTCCACCAGGTCGTTGACGCTGAGGCAGTTGCCTGCGGCGAAGATCCCCGGCGTGAGCGTGTGGAGGCACTGGTCGACCAGTGGTCCCCGCGTGATGGGGGAGAGCTCCACACCCAGCCGCTCAGCCAGCTCGTTCTCGGGAATGAGACCAACAGAGACGACGAGCGTGTCACATGGTATGACCTGTTCGGTTCCCGCAATCGGCTGCATGTGTTCGTCAACCCTGCAGACCTCGACCGCCTCGAGCCGCCCCGTGCCAAAGGTGCGGGTCACCGTGTGGGAGAGGTGCAGCGGTATCCCAAAGTCGTCCAGGCACTGCGCGATGTTGCGGGGCAGGCCCGAGGGCGTCGGTTTGGCCTCGTAGACGCCGATGACCTCGGCTCCTTCGAGCGTGAGGCGCCGTGCCATGATGAGGCCGATGTCGCCGCTGCCGAGGATGACGGCCCTGCGTGCGGGCTGCAGGCCCTGCAGGTTGACGAGGTTCTGGGCACAGCCGGCCGTGAACACGCCCGAAGGCCGGTCGCCGTGAATGAAGACCTGCTTGGCCGTGCGCTCGCGACAACCGGTGGCGAGCACCAGCGCATTAGCCGCCACGTGGTGCACGCCCGCGCGGTTGGAAAGCGTCAGCTCGAAGCCTTGGTCTGTGCGCATGCCGTCGAGCACGAAGGTGCCCGTGGCGCAGCTGATGTCGCGTGCGGAGACGCGGTCCCTATCAAGCTGCGCGTACTCTGGACCGGTGAGCATCTCGCCGTAGCGCGTGAGGCCGAAGCCGTCGTGGACGCACTGCTTGAGGATGCCTCCCAGCTGCGCCTCGCGCTCTACCAGAAGGACGCTGGCCCCTGCCTCATCGGCAGCGAGAGCGGCGGCAAGCCCTGCGGGACCGCCACCGATGACGGCCACGTCATAGCGTTCCCTCATGAGCCGAGCCTCCTTCCTGCGGCAGCCTCTGCCTCGCAGGCCTGCGCAAACGCATGCGCGAGCGAGTCGGACCCCGTCACGAAACCGTGATTGGCGAGGATGCAGCCGTCGTGGCCGATCATGACGTGCGAGGCATTGGCCGCGAGCCGCGCCGAGCCGCTCACGGCGTAAGGCGCGCAGGGGTAGTCGAGCACCTCGGTCAGGAGGTCCTCGTGACACGCGGCGAAGACCGCGCAGTTGGCGGAGTGCGTGTGGACGAGGGCGCGGATGTCCGGCCGCTCCTGGTAGATGAGCTGGTGCATGCGGCGCTCGCTCGAGGGGTGCAGACCCTTGTCATAGCTGCCGTCGACGACCGATACCAGCGCCACTTCGTCGGGCCTGACGGCGAAGTAGTCAACCCCCGAGGGACTGATGAGGAAGTGCTCGTCGTCCACGCGCACCGACACGTTGCCCCAGGTCGCCTGGATGAGGTGCGCTTCCACGAGCTTCTGCCCGTATGCGATGACCGCGCTGCGGAGCTCGTCCTCGTGCGATGCGGGCGAAACGTCTGGGGAGGCGGGCGTATCGCCTGAAAGAACGTGTGCGTCCCGCATCTGCCGCTTGGAGTAAGCGGCCCGGTAGACGGCGTGCTCAGCTGCGCAGAGCGCGGGATTGAGGTGGTGCACCGCACCAATGGCTGGTGCCAGAAGTTCAATGCGACATAGCTTTTCGGCAAGGATCGCAGCAGCTACCAGCTCGTTCGCGAAACGGCCCGTGACGAGGAATCCCCGGTCGCGAATGAGGAAGGCGGGCCCATTCTTGGGCGGGATGTCCACGCAGGGCAGCGCATAGCCAATCATCTGCGCCATATCGTCGTTGGAGGCGTACACGGGCAGCCCACGCGTGGCAAACGTTAGGGCATGGGTTCCCGGCGTGAAGAGGGCGAGCGGTGCCTTGATGGCATCGAAGAGCTCGGAGCGCACGAGGCGCCCTTCGGAGTCGAACACCACGCGCACACCGTCGTGCGCGATGAGCACGAGCGTCTCGTCCCCAAAGAGGCCGTTCTCCTTGAGCTGCTGGCGGATCTCCTCGAATTCGGACAGGGGAGGAACAGCTGGCACGGACGCTTCACGTGTATCGCTGTGGCTGCCCGGCAGACGTCGAGCCACCCTGGTCTTCAGGCCCCTCATGGCTATGCCCCTGTCACGATGAACGGAACCATGCACAAATTGCATCTAGAACGTATTATATGCGCCGCCACCTGCGCGCCCCTTCCCCCGTCGGGGAGGGGGCGCGGAAGGGCGTTGGGGAGCCAGACAGCTGCGGTCTCGAGGTTCGAAAGCGATGCCTGCTCGTCTCGGCAAGGTAGTCTATCCAGACGTTTGCCTGGACCGTCATGCGGGACATGCGAGTTGGCTGCGAACGGCTTTCGCTAGAGAAGGCTTCCGTGACGTGCGACGTAAGCGCGGCGTACCAGCAGTACGCATGCGCCATAGGCAAACGCGATTAGGCCGACCATGGCGACGGCGGACGCGGGGAGCACGGCGAGGTCGATCACGTACCCAAGGCGCGTGCAGCACATGATGGCAGCCGTGACGATGCCGGCGACTCCCAGCGCGCTGATCTGCCAGCTTGCGCGGCTCTCGACAAAGGGACGCAGCTCGGTGCGCAGCAGATGCACGGCAAGCACCTGCGTCACCATGCTCTCCAGGAGCCATCCGGCCTGGAAGGTCGCAGCAAAGACCAGCTGACCCGCGCCGTCCTGCTGTGCCCATGTGCCGCCACAGACCATCGGGCAGACGACCATGAACAGAATCAGGAACGTCACGATGTCAAACACCGAGCTGATGGGCCCGAACCAGCGCATGAACGACGAGATCGAGCTGGAATCCCAGGCCCGAGGCTTGCGCAGGGCATCCTCGTCCACCGCGTCCCACGGCATGGCGATGCAGGTGAGGTCGTACACGAAGTTGAGGAACAGCAGCTGTACGGCGGTCATGGGTAGGAAGGGCAGGAAGGCGCTCGCGACCAGCACGCTGAAGACGTTGCCGAAGTTGGAGCTGGCCGTCATCTTGACGTACTTGTTCATGTTGGCAAAGGTGCGGCGTCCGCCCTCGACGCCCTGCTCGAGGACCATCAGGTCCTTCTCCAGAAGGATGATGTCGGCCGCCTCCTTGGCGACGTCGGCGCCCGTGTCTACGCTCACCCCGCAGTCGGCCTGACGCATCGCCGCGGCGTCGTTGACGCCGTCGCCCATGAACCCGACGACGTGGCCGTTGTGCTGCAGGGCAGACACGACGCGAGCCTTCTGATCGGGCGACAGCTTGGCATAAAGCACCGTATCCTCGACTTTCGCCTGCAGCTCCTGGTCAGAGAGCATCTCGACCTGCGAACCCTC
>CACYAX010000166.1:0-2791 GCA_902772435.1 uncultured Coriobacteriaceae bacterium
GATGTTTGCACCAACTGGCACAAAGGACCGACGGATGTTTGCACCAACTGGCACAAAGGACCGACGGATGTTTGCACCAACTCAGTGAGAGTCAGTCTTAGCTGATTGGATTTGAGAGGAGCTCAAGCCTGTGAGGCGCTGGACGTGACGTGAAGTGAGCCCGCTCCGCAAGAGCTTCTGTATGATGGGACGGCGGTCCTGCGGAGCATATCCCTTGACGTTGTCCAAAGCGTGCTTGCCCACAAGACCTCTCGCTATGGCGAAGGCCTCGTCATCATTGAGGTGGTTTCGCAGCTTGCTGCCAAAAAATGGCACAGCTTGGGAGGGATGATTCTCGCTGAACTCCTTGAAACCCTCTGTCCCTCCAAGCATCCCCAGCAGAAGGGACGTGTCAGTTACCCTGCTGTGTTGTGATCCGAGGGCATAGGCCCGATAGCTGCTCCAACGATAGGCGTCGGCGCTGCATATGCCAGCAGCTTGAGGGTTGTTGTGTATGTAATTCATCGTGGAGAGCAGATAGCTCTCATCCTCGATTGGCTCGCTCCAGAAAGAGCGGCTGAACACAGCTCCTGTCCTGCCCGTTCGCCTGTTGAAGTACTTCGCATAATTGCCTGCAAGAAGATCCATCGACTGTGCCAGGCATCTCTCCGCATCTTCGACAAGCAAGTGAACATGGTTGCTCATGAGACACCAAGCATGCACACGAAGGGGATAGCGTTCCTTCGTCTTTTCAAGAAAGGAAATGAATCGCAGACGGTCGGAGTCTCCTTCGAAGATGAGCTGGCCAGCATTCCCCTTGAGAACCACATGGTAAAAACCTGACTCCGCGAGCCTGCGTGGTGTAGTCATCTCTCCTCCCATCCTCGATGTCTAAGAGAAGTGATTATACGGCAAGGTGGATTGAGAGGGGCTGGCACATACATCCGACGGTCCTTTGCACCAACTGGCACATACATCCGACGGTCCTTTGCACCAACTGGCACATACATCCGTCGGTCCTTTGCACCAGTCCGTCGGTCCTTTGCACCAGTCCGGAAATGAAAAGGGCGCCTCCGAAGAGGCGCCCGTACGAGCAAAGGATGGCGTGAGGGTTTAGTCGCCGAAGGAGATGCCCATGGCCCTGGCCTGCTTGATGAGCTGGCACTCGGGATCGAGGTACTTGAGCTTGCCGGCAACCTCGCTCATCGGGACGCGCACGATCTCGCGACCCTTGTCAGCAACCATGAAGCCGAACTCGCCCTCGAGGATGCCCTGGGCAGCCTCGACGCCGACCTGCGTGGCGAACACGCGGTCGCGGGCGCACGGCTGGCCACCGCGCTGGGTGTGACCGGGGATGGCGACACGGATCTCGCGGCCGGTGGCGGCGTAGATCTCGTCGGCGATCTCGTAGACCACGGAGCCCTTGCGCTGGGCGAGGAGGGCCTTGTAGTCCTTCTTCTTCATAGCGGCCTGCTTCTTGGTGATGGCACCTTCGGCGGCGGCGATGATGGTGAAACGGGAGCCCGCGGCGTCGCGCTCTTCGATGGTCTTGATGACCTTGTCGAGGTCATACGGGATCTCGGGCAGGAGGATGACGTCAGCGCCACCGGCAACGCCTGCGTACAGAGGAATCCAGCCAACCTTGTGGCCCATGATCTCGATGACGAAGACGCGGCCGTGGCTGGAGGCGGTGGTGTGGATGTCATCGATGCACTTGGTGGCGATCTCGATGGCGGAGTCGAAACCGAAGGTGTAGTCGGTGCCCCAGGTGTCGTTGTCGATGGTCTTGGGCAGCGCGATGACGTTCAGGCCCTCCTCATAGAGGCGGTTGGCCGTCTTGGTGGAGCCGTTGCCACCGCCCATGACGAGCGCGTCAAGCTGGAGCTCCTTGTAGGTCTGCTTCATGGCAGGGACCTTCTTGAGGCCGTCGGCCGTGGGGATGTCGAGCTCCTTGAACGGGGTGCGGCTGGTGCCCAGCATGGTGCCGCCGCGGGTGAGGATGCCAGAGAAGTCGGACGGGCAGAGCTTCTTATACTTGCCGTAGATCATGCCCTGATAACCATTCAGGAAGCCATAGATCTCGACATCCTCTTTCGAAGCGTACAGGGTCTTCGCGACGCCACGCAGCGCAGCGTTCAGGGCCTGGCAGTCGCCGCCACTCGTGAGCATACCAACTCGAAGCATAAAGGGCCTTCCTCTCTGACGTACCATCGATGGAGCCAAACATAGGTCGCATTGTCCCACATATCGCGCCGTTTTTTGTTAACGACTGCGAAGAAATGTATAAACGTATGATTGATGACCATTGGTGCAAAGGACCGACGGTCCTGCGTACCAACTGGCGCAAAGAACCGACGGATGTATGCACCAGCTGGCACAAAGAACCGACGGTCCTGTGCACCAGCTGGCACAAAGAACCGACGGATGTATGTGCCAACTGGCACAAAGAACCGACGGTCCTACGCACCAACTGGCACAAAGAACCGACGGATGTATGCACCAGAGACGCCAGCCGCGGCTCCACTCATGGGGATGTTCTTTGGTTTGCGCCGAAGCGACCAAACCACGCGTCGCAGTCGGTATCATCATGGTGTGAGAACGGTTTCATCCGCCACCAAAGGAGTGACGACCATGGCAAATCCGTTAGCCCAAGATCTCAACGCCCTTCGCCAAGCCATCGAGCAGTCCGCGAACCTCGGCCCCTATGCCCAGTGCTTCCATCTGACCCCGCCCGTGGGCTGGCTCAACGACCCCAACGGCCTCTGCCAGCTTGATGGCACCTATCACGCGTACTTCCAGTACTCGCCCTTCA
>CACYAX010000166.1:2799-9098 GCA_902772435.1 uncultured Coriobacteriaceae bacterium
CAGGGCACGGCCCTCTATCCCGACCAGCCCTTCGACGTGGGCGGCGTCTACTCGGGTAGTGCCTACGTGGAGAACGGCACCATGCACGTCTTCTACACGGGCAACGTCAAGCTCGAGGACGCCGAGGGCTATGACTACGTCACGAGTGGCCGCGAGGCCAACACCGTGCACGTCTCCAGTGCCGACGGCGCGAACTTCGGCCCCAAGCACCCCGTGCTCGGCAACGAGGACTACCCGACCGACGACACCGAGCACGTGCGCGACCCCAAGGTCTGGCGCCAGGACGACGTCTACTACATGGTGCAGGGCGCGCGCAAGCTTGACGACACGGGCGAGGTGCTCGTCTTCCGCTCTGACGACCTCGAGCGTTGGCAGCTTGTCAACCGCATCACCTCGAGCGAGCCGTTCGGCTACATGTGGGAGTGCCCCGACTACTTCGTGCTCTATGACGCCATGCGCGGCAAGAACATGAACATCCTCTCCGTCTCGCCGCAGGGTCTGCGCGGCGAGGAGTGGGACCGCCGCAACGTTTACCAGTCCGGCTACTTCGTGCTGGTCGGCGACGTGCTCGGCAGCTGCAAGCTGCAGTCGTTCGCCCTCTGGGATGCTGGCTTCGACTTCTATGCCCCCCAGACCTTCGAGACCGAGGACGGCCGCCGCGTGCTCATCGGCTGGATGGGCATGCCCGACGAGAAGACCTACAGCAACCTCACCGTCGAGGACGGCTGGCAGCACTGCTTCACCGTGCCGCGCTCGGTGACCGCCCGTCACGGCCGCGTGCTGCAGTGGCCCGTCCGCGAGCTCGAGAACTACCGCAAGAACAAGGTCAACCAGGAGGACGTGATCGTCTCCGAGGGCCTGCGCACCTTCGACCTGCTCGTGGGCGGCGCGCACACCATCAAGGCGTTCAATGCCACCATCTCCGAGGAGCTCGAGCTCTCCTGGGACGGCGAGCGCTTCGTGATGCGCTTCAACGACACCTCCGACCACGCCGTGGGCGCCGGCCGCAAGGAGCGCTTCGAGCAGCTTGACGAGCTGCGCAACGTGCGCGTCGTGGGCGACGTGAGTTCCGTGGAGGTCTTCGTGAACGACGGCGAGCTGACCTTCTCCACGCGCTACTATCCCAAGAACTACAGCGTCAAGGTCGAGGCGCCGGGCACCACCATGCGCTTCTGGGAGCTCGACTTCGACGCGTAAGCGCCAGGCTCCATACCAGTCACGTGCACGCACCCCGAGGGCCTAGCCTTCGGGGTGCGTTCTCGTGAAAGGGCATGCGTGCGGGTGGGGAGGGCTATTCGTCCTCGGGGTCGCGCGGCCGGTTGTAGAACGCCGTGAGGGCGTCGTTGGCGTGCTCGCTCATCTTGCGCTCCACCCAGCGCAGTCGTTGCTCGATGATGACCAGCATCTCGTCAGCGGCTTCCTCGGGGGTGCGGGGCTCGGCGCGGCGCAGGTAGGTGGCCATGCGGCGCATCGCATTCTCAGAGCCGAGCTCGGCAGCCATGACCTCGCCGAACTCCTCGGGCCAGCCCAGCTGGGCCACGGCCCTCACGAGCTCGTCGTGAGCCTCCCTGCGGCCCTGTTCGGTGCTCCTGCTTGCCATGGTTCCTCCTCGCCTCGGATGTCGCTGGCACTCCATGGTACCCGAGCCGGGGGACGAGAGGACGCAGGCTGTCTGCGAGCAGCCAGGGCACCGCCTTCGAGACGCACGTTTACCGACCGTTCGGCGCTGGCCCCTGCCGCTCCGTTAGGATTGGGATATCCGGAAAGGACAGCTTTGTGGAACTCCCGGCTGAACTTCTGCAGGAACACCCGGGCAATGATTGTTCCCATCGAATGACCGAACAGGATCACCGAAGGCCACCCACCGCGTGATCCTCGTCGACCCGCGCGGCCAGGGCCTCTCCACCAAGTGCCCCATGGGCAACGACTACCAGACCCATGGCGCCGACCTCATCAAGCTCGTGGAGGGCCTCGGCATCGAGAAGCCCACGCTGATCGGCTGGAGCTGCGGCAACCTCGAGGCGTGGAGCTATCTCGAGCAGGCGGGCGTCGACGCGGTCGCCGGCGTGGTCACCATCGACATGAGCCCGTTGCCCCACAACGAGGACCCCACCGCCTGGACCGAGGGCTCGCCCGAGGAGCTGTCCGAGGTCATGACCAAGGTGCTCATCCACCCCGACAGCTCGCGCGCGTTCTGGGACGAGTACCTGCGCGAGGTCATGTGGCAGGGCGACATCACGCCCGACCAGTACGACTACTTCATGGACATGGGCGCCCGCACGCCCACGTGGGTCTGCCATGAGCTCTTCGGCGACGCCATCCTCTCCGACTATCGCGCCATCGCGCAGGAGGCCGCCAAGAAGGTGCCGACGCTCATGTACATCGCCGAGCACTGGGCCGGCATCGCCGAACCCTACTACAACAAGCTCTGCCCCGAGACGCCGACCTACGTGATGGGCGGCCACCTCATGGCCATCCAGTATCCCGAGCGGTTCAACGCGCGCCTCGAGGAGTTCCTCGCCACCGGCAAGTAGGCCTTGTGGCATGGCCCGTGCCTGTGGGGCACCTACGAAGGGAACGCATGCGGTATTTCACGGCTGACCTGCATATCGGTGACAAGACCATCGCGCGGTGGCGTGGGTTCGACGACGTGGCGGAGCACGACGACGTCATCTTGGCGGGCCTGTGCCGGCGCGTCACGGCCGAGGACGAGCTCTGGCTCCTCGGCGATCTGTGCACGTCGACCGTCGCGGGCGTGACCGCCCTGCGCGAGGCCATACCGTGTGGGCGGGTGCACGTGGTGGTGGGCAACCACGACTCGCGCGCGAAGTTCGTGACCGCGGGATGCTTTGACACGGTCGACTACTACGCCGAGGTGGGCCGCGTCAAGACGGACGGCTACAAGTTCATCATGAGCCATTATCCGATGCTCGATTGGGACCGCGCCTACCACGGCTCGTTCATGCTGCACGGGCATATCCACAGCCTGCCGACCGATGCGGAGTCGGGGCGTTTCCAGGAGGGCTTCGAGGCCCCGGCGGTGGGGCGCGTGCCCAGCCCGCCTGACCGCGACCATGGCGGCATGGGCATGCGGGGCTACAACGCGTGGAACCGGGAGCATGCCATCCGCCGCTTCGATGTGGGCGTCGACGCCAACGGGTACCGGCCCGTGAGCGCCGAGGAGCTTGTGGCATGGCTGCCCAGCGCGGTGTGGACGGCCGCCCACGGCCTTCCCGTCGATTGAGGGCCGGCGTCCGCACAGCCTCAGAAACGTGCGGCGCTCCCGTCCATAGGAGGGAGCGCCGTTGCTTCGTGCGGTATGCCGTTTGCGCGCTTAGGCGGTCTGCATGATCTTGGTGCCCGCGACCACGGCACCTTCGGCGACCTTGGCGAGCTCGGGGTAGTCGTCGGAGTTGGTGACGATGGTCATGACGATGTCCTGGTAGCCTGCCTTGGCGACCTTGGCGCGGTCGAAGGTGAGCAGGGTGTCGCCGACGTTCACGTGGTCGCCCGACTTGACGTAGACGGTGAATCCGTCGCCCTTCATGTTGACGGTGTCGACGCCCACGTGGATGAGGATCTCGATGCCGTCGTCTCCCAGCAGGCCGAAGGCGTGCGGCATGGCGGCCGTGATGGACCCGGAAAGGGGAGCGAAGACGGTGCCGTCCTCAGGCCAGATGGCGATGGTCTTGCCCATGGCCTCGCAGGCGAAGACGGGGTCGGGAATGTCGGCCGTGACCTCGACCTTGCCCGAGACCGGCGCGTAGAGTGCGCCCCCCTCGGCGTTGATGTTCAATCCAGCAGGCCTTTCGGGCTTCTTGCTGCCGAACAGCTTGTCAAGTAATCCCATGGTGCTCTCCCTTTTCCCAAGCCGCCGTCCTTAGGCGCATACGATACTAGTCTACCGCTCTTTCGGGTCGTATAGCGCCTGCGGTCACGCACATTTGTTGACGAACTCCGGTCGCGCGGGCACCGCGGGTGCGGGGCGGGGCATCAGCCGATGTAGTCCCCCGAATACTTGACGTAGGCATCGGGCTGGCCCGATGACTGCGCTGAGCCGACGACCGCATAAGCCTCTCCTTCGGTGGCGAAGCTGCCGACGGTGATCACATACCACGGCTCGGAGTTGAGGTTTGACCAGTCGGTCGTGAGGTAGACCTCGGCCGAGAAACCCTTCGCGGCCCATTCGTTGGCGTAGGTCTGGGCCTCGCCCTCGGTCTTGAAGGCCCCGACCCAGACGCCCCAGAAGGGTGCGGGCTGCGTGGTGCTGCTGGCTGCCGGCGTACTGCTCGCGGAGGTGTCGTTGTCATCGGAGAGCAGGCTGTAGCTGCAGTCGCGGTACGAGCCGTCATACATGACCTTGATATAGCCGAGGAACTCCTCGGCGGGGATGCCCACCAGCTCTTCCACGGCGAGGATGGTGCCGCTTTCGTCGCCCCAGTGGACGTTCTTGCCCTCGGCGTTGATGTAGAGCAGGCGGCACTTCACGCGCACCTTGGCACTGGCATCGTCGGCTGCGGAGAGGCCATATGAGCGGTTGCGGTGTTCGGTCCCACTGCCGTCGACATGCACGGATTCAGAGCTGATGATGGCGACCTCGACCCCGTCACACATGATGTAGGTATTGCCGTAGCTGTAATGGGAGTCGAGCCGCGCCGCCACGTCATCGGGGCAGATCACGACGTAGTCATCCGCCTCGCAGAAATAGGATGCCTCGGTCGAGGTGCTGGCGTCGGCCTCTGCCTGTCCGTCTTCCGAGGAGGAGATGACCTGCGTCTGCGAGACGCTGGCGACGCCGTCGTCCTGTGTGGCCGCAGGCTGCGAGCCGCGCAGGGAGAAGAAGGCCGCCACGCCTCCGCCCGCGAGCGCCGCGACGAGTAGGCAGGCAGCGATCACGAGACCCGTCCTCGGCTTTTGGGGCGCGTCGTGGCTGACGGGGGAGACGGCCTGCTGCGTGCGCGCGTTCGCAGGGGTGAACGTGCCGTCAGACATGTCCAGCTTCGTGCCGCACTTGGGGCAGAATTCGTGTTCCTCATTGACCGGTGCACCGCATTCTGGGCAGAACATATGCGCTCCCTTCATTACGTAACGCGTCTACCTGCAATCATATGAGTCCAAAGTGCTTGAAGGCATTCCAGAGGCCGCGGTCGCCGATGGTGGTGGTGACCCAGGTGGCGGCCGCCTTCGCGTTCTCGTTGCCGTTGCCCATAGCTACCGAAATGTCTGCGGCGTGCAGCATGGGCAGGTCGTTGTCGGAATCGCCCACGGCCATGGTGCGCCACGCGGGGCCGAGCTTTGCGCGCACGGCTTCCATGGCGGTCGCCTTGCTCGCGCGTGCCGAGGTTGCCTCGGCAAGGCCGGGCGCGAGGTAGGTGAGGGTCACGTCTTCGGGCATGAGGGCCTTCACCTGCTCGTAGTCTATGTCAGTGCCATGGTAGAACAGCTTGAGGATACGAGGCCAGGCTTCCTCGGGCATTTCGTGTGCCGGTTGCACGGAGAAGATGGGGTCGGGCGTGCCTGCGGCATAGGCGCGGATGACGCGGTAGTCTTCCTCGTTGTTCACCTTGATCCAGGCGTCGTCGCCGGCCTCGAGGTTGTAGTTGAAGCCCAGCTCGTCGAAGACGCGGGCAATCGCCTTTGCGGCCTCGGCGCCGATCGGCTCGTGCACGACCGTCTCGCCGTCGAGGATGACCTCGGCGCCCGCGGCGAAGCAGAACCCGTCCAGGCCGAGGTAGGTGAGGTCCGTGACCTCCGAGCGGGCGCGACCGGTGTTGGTGAGGATCTTGTGGCCGTTGGCCTGTGCGGCGCGGATGGCCTCCAGCGCCGAAGCGGGGACCACGGCAGCCTCCCAAAGCGTGCCGTCGAGGTCGAGGAATACCGCGGTTCTGGGCGTCTGGGGCATGCGCTACTCGCTTTCGAGGAACGCGATGATCTCGTTGAGCAGGTTGTTCAGCTTATCGGCGAAGACGACCGTGTTGCCGATCACGCGGAAGCGCGGGTGGGAGCTCCAGGCCTCGATGAGGCGGTCGTCGACCGAGGCGGCCTGCTCGGGCGTCTCGGCGCGGGCCTTGTTGTTCTCGAGGGTGTAGGCCTCGCGCGCGCCCTTGCCGGCGGTCACGAGGTGGAAGACGGCGTCGTAGCGGGCATAGAGCTCCTCGCGCGTGGTGCCGTACTCCTTGAGCGTGGCCTGCCAGCCCTCGGGCGTCATGTACCCCTGGTTGTCGTTGGCGCCGCGGTCGAGGATGATCACGATCTCGTCCTGGTCCATGCGCTTCGCGGCGTTGATGAAGGCCTTCTCC
>CACYAX010000167.1 GCA_902772435.1 uncultured Coriobacteriaceae bacterium
CCAGCTGCTGCTGGGACATGTCCTTTCCGGCGCGGGCCCGGAGACCCGCGCCTTCGTCGCTGCGGTTACTTGCGCGGATTGATGCGAGCCGTCGGTCCGTGGACGTAGTTGTTGGAGTTCCAGCTGAAGTCGCCGTCATGGTCCATCCATGCGACGTACGGCAGGTCCGGGTAGGTGACGTCGGTCTTGCCGTCCTCGGTCTCCACCCACACCGAGATGCGGTTGAACTCGGGCTGCCCGAAGCCCACGACCGGGTAGGCCTTCCAGTCGTCGTAGTGCGAGAACATCCAGACCTCGTCGCCGATCTGAAGCTCGCCCACTGGGATCTCCATGGAGTCCAGGAACTCGCCGAGGCGCTCGCCCTCGGGCATCGAGCGGTCGAAGTCGCGCAGCATCTCGTCGAAGTCGTACTCCTGCTGCTCCACGAACCCGTCGTAGAGGCCGGCGCGCTCGACGATCTTCCAGCCCTCGATGACGTAGATGCCGTTGTCGCCGGGGTCCATGCGCTCGTCGGTTGTGTACGGCCCGATTCCGACGCAGTTGGTGCTGAGCTGTGTCAAGATTTCGGACACAAAATGCCGCTACTTCACTAAGCTGCCATCTTCATCTCGCCTTCCTGCCTCTCGGGGGTGTTTTGAACCGGCTTTGTCCTCTCGAAGAACTCGTCCATCGCCTGCGCAGGGACCTTGTAGTCGATCGTCGAGTGAGGGTGGTTGCGGTTGTAGCGATGTTAGATAAACAGTGCCTTAATGTATACGATATGCAACGTTCCCGCATCGCTGAACGCATCGGTTGCGCGAATACCGTATTTTACCCTCTTCGAAGAGGTGGGCCCGATGCCGAGGTTTACGTGCGCGCAGCCCCTCTCTGGGGTTCGTGACGGCGTTTTCGCTGGTGCTGCGCTCATTCCCGAATTCGTGGCGGGGGACGCGCCATCTAGGGGTTGCTGACCCGGCTTGGGGGAGCGCATGCGTTAACCCGCCCGCACGCGCGGACCGGCTCGGGCGAGGCGCAGCCGTGATTGCCGGAGGAGAAGGAGGGTAGCCTGGATGGGCGGCCGGATCCAGAAAATGTGCATCCGCGCGAACGGGGTGGGCGTGACGTGCCACTGCGCCGGGGGCGGCGACGACGCCATCGTGCTGCTGCACGGCGCCGGCGTGGACTCGGCGATGCTCTCCTGGGGGGAGGTGATCCCGCTGCTGTCCGGGCGGTACCGGGTCATCGCGCCCGACCTGCCGGGATACGGGACGAGCGACCGAATAGACGGCGAGTATACGCTGGCGTTCTACACCGAGGCGGTGAAGGGCGTGGTCGAGGCGTTCGGCGGCGAGCCGGTCGTCCTGGTCGGGCTGTCCTTGGGCGGCGGCATATGCCTGAACATGGCGCTGGCCTACCCGGAGCTCGTCAGGGCCCTCGTGCCGGTCGACGCGTGGGGTCTGTTCGACAGGCTGCCCTGGCACCGGCTGACCCATTGGTTCGTCCACTCCAGGATAAACGACAACCTGTACGCATGGGCGGGCAAGCATCCGTCCGTCATCAGGTTCTCCCTGGAATACAGCCTGTTCGGCGACAAGTCCAGGGTGGGCGACGGCCTGGTCGACGAGATACTGGAGACAATCCGGGAGCCCGGCGCGGGCAGGCCTTTCGCGTCCTTCCAGCGAAGCGAGATCACGCCCACGGGCCTCGCCACCGACCTGTTCGGGAGGCTCCAGGAAATCGCTGCGCCCACGCTCCTCGTGCACGGCGCGCTCGACCGGGCGGTTCCCGTGGAAGGCGCCATCCTTGCCGGCGAGAAGATCCCAGACTGCGAAGTGTACCTGATGGAGGGATGCAAGCACTGGCCCCAGAAGGAGCGCCCGCAGGAGTTCGCGCGCGTCCTGCAGGCGTACCTTGGGAGGAGGCTCTGACCGGGTTTCTGCGCGAGGGGAAGGGGCGGCCCAACCGGGGCCTAGCCCCGCTTGGCACAGCACGGGCGTGACGGCCCCGCGCAAGGGACGGCAGCCAGAAGCCCCCTTCCCGGCTCGGTGCGCCCGGGATCACATGAACCTCGCGACGGCCCTGAAAAGCCACTTGAAGAACCTGAGCACGTACCTCATCTCAACGCTCCTTCCTCTGAATCCCTGGTCTTCCTTATATCGCGGGCCTCTATCCCCGCCATCGCGCTGTAGGCGTCGGGCGGGTAGCCGATCTCCGCGCAGACGGCAGCCGGGTCGTCGGCGATCTCGGGGCGCTTCCTGGCCATGTAGTCATGCAGGAACACTGCGCGCCGGCTTATCGAGGCCGCCTTGTCGTCCGAGTAGTAGAGCGATTCCTTCAGGCTGAACAGGGCGCCGAACACGAGCTGCCCCGATTCGCGCCAAATCACGAGCGAGCCGTCGAGATAGACCGCAACGAGGTGCTCCATGTCCTCGGGGTCGGCCAGGAGGAAGCGCCAGCCCGCCGTCCTGCGCGCGGTCGCCATCGGCCCTTCCGGGCTCTCGGCGCGCACGGCGGGAGAGGCGTCGTACCAGAGCATCTCCAGCCAGAGCCTGTCGCCGTCGACCTGGTCCATGCGCAGCTCGAAGTTCGTCAGCAGGTTCCTGTCGCCGAGGGCCTTCTTCTCGGTGAGCTCGCTGGCGCTGAACACCTCGATGCGCATGCTGTCGTAAAGCATCTTCAGCTCCATGCTACCTCTCCTCCCTCGTCGTCTTCTGGGGTTCGGTCCTCTCCCTCGCGTGGTCGTCGTTGCTGTCGCCGGCGGTCCGTCCCGGCCAGGACGCCGGCGTCCTGGCGGACCCGTGCGAGTAGGTGCGCCGCTGGGACCCCTGAGCTGTGTCAAGGTTTCGGACACAAAACGCCGCTCCTTCGCTAGGCGGCCATCCTCTCCGCGCAAGCCGGCTTCGCGGCGGCGTCTTCGGCTGCGGGCTTCGTCCTCTCGAAGAACGCTTCCATCGCCTTCGCGGGGACCTGGTAGCCGATCGTGGAGTGGGGGCGGTTGCGGTTGTAGCGGCGCTCGATGTAGTCGATGACCGCGTTGCGGGCTTCTTCCCGGGTGACCGACGGCGGGAGCGGGTTCGCCAGGGCGGTGGCCGAGGAGTGGCCGCGCACCAGGGTCCAGCGCTGCACGTTCCACGCGTTCTGCCAGGTCAGGCGCTGCACCACGACGCGCCCGAAGCTCCAGGCCGGCATCGAGCTGTACGCCCTGGCCAAGGAGCTGCTGGACATACGGACGCTCAGGCAGGCGGACTGGTGGGCCGAGCGCTTCATGCAGTGGTGCGGGTTCTGGTCGGACTTCCTCGAGGAGCGGACCAGGGTGGACGGCCGCTGGGAGTACACCCACGAGCGCCTGCGCAAGGCCCGCCGCGGCCTCGTCGCGCTCGTCAACAAGGGGACCCTGTTCACCTACCTGGCCCCCGCGCTCTGCGCCGAGGGGCCCCTGCCGGCCACCAACAACCGCATCGAGGGAGGGGTGAACGCGCAGCTGCGCGCGGTGCTGCGCAACCACAGGGGGCTGAGCCTGATGAGGCGCATAAAGGCGGTCTACTGGTGGTGCTACATGCACACGGAGTGCCCGAAGGGCTTCGCGGAGGCCCTCAGGAGCATGCCGACGGACGCCGACATCGACCGCCTGTACGGGCTCTACGCGTCGAATCCGGGAGAGGGGGAAGGGCCCGCGTGGGGCGACGGCCTGGTGTGGGAAGAGCTGCACAACAGGACCCCGTATCCCTATGCCGTCGACTAGGTCCCAGACACACTTTTTGTCCTATAACCCCGAGACAGGGGGTCGGACTTAACGTCTCATCAAGAAGAAGGGGGTCAAGTTGACCCCCTTCTTTCGTCTATGCACGAAGCCTTCTTACGACTCCTTCTTGCAGCAGCAGCCATGTCCCGGATGCCAGCTCGGCTGCTGGGGGAGCGGCTCGCCCTTCACCGTGGCGATGATGGCGCGGCGATGGATGACAGCCCAGCACACAACGGTTCCGGCGCAGATTCCCAAAGCGATGTTCGCGATATATTTCATAATGGTTCCCCTCTCTGCACGTTGCTTGTCAGCAAGCTCATTATAAACCGAATAAATCGTGCGCGATACATAATAGCGGTATGCCACATTATTTCCCTATTGTTACCCTGCTTGGGGGAGCTGATGCCCCGGGTGCGAATCGGCATATATGGTGAACCGGGCGCACGCTGGCGCATTTCATGGCACAATTGCGCCTTGGAATCCAACTAGTAAGGAAAGTGCAGGTTGAACCATGGCTGAATTCGTGTACCAGATGTATCGAGCCCGCAAGGCCGTGGGCGACAAGGTCATTCTCGACGACGTGACGTTGAGCTTCTTCCCCGGGGCGAAGATCGGCGTGGTGGGCCCGAACGGCATGGGCAAGTCCACGCTGCTGAAGGTGATGGCCGGCCTGGAGGAATGCTCGGCCGGTGAAGCGCGCCTGACGCCCGGCTACACCGTGGGTATCTTGCAGCAGGAGCCGCCGCTGGAAGAGGACAAGACCGTGCAGCAGAACGTCGAGCTTGCGTTCGCGGATGTGCTCGCCAAGGTGGCGCGATTCAACCAGATTGGCGAGGAGATGGGCGATCCGGATGCGGACTTCGATGCGCTGATGGACGAGATGGGCAAGTTACAGACCGAGATCGACGCTGCGAACGGCTGGGACTTGGAAAGCCAGCTCTCCCAGGCTATGGACGCGTTGCAGTGCCCCGACCCCGACATGCCGGTGAACGTGCTTTCCGGTGGCGAACGCCGTCGCGTGGCGCTGTGCCGCCTGCTGCTCGAGGCGCCCGACCTGCTGCTGCTCGACGAGCCCACCAACCACCTGGATGCCGAATCGGTGCTGTGGCTCGAGCAGTTCCTGAAGAACTATCCCGGTGCGGTGCTGGCTGTAACCCACGACCGCTACTTCCTCGACAACGTGGCCGAGTGGATTTGCGAGGTCGACCGCGGGCAGCTGTTCCCCTACAAGGGCAACTACTCCACGTATCTCGAGACCAAGGCCGCGCGCGTGGCCATGCAGGGCAAGCAGCGCGCGAAGCTCGCGAAGCGCATGCAAAGCGAACTCGAGTGGGTGCGTTCGAGCCCGAAGGCGCGCCAGGCGAAGAACAAGGCCCGCCTCGAGCGCTACGAGCAGATGGTTGCCGAAGCCGAAGCGGCGAAGAAGCTCGATTACACCGACATCCGCATTCCCGTGGGGCCGCGTCTGGGCAACAAGGTGCTCGTGGCTGAGCATCTGCACAAGGCCTACGGCGACCGCGTGCTTATCGACGACCTGTCCTTCGAGCTGCCGCGCAACGGCATCGTCGGCATCATCGGGCCGAACGGCGTGGGCAAGACCACGCTGCTGAAGGCGATCGTAGGCCTCGAGCCGCTCGATTCCGGCACGCTTGAGCTGGGCGACACCGTCGTGTTGTCGTATGTCGACCAGGCGCGTGAGGGCCT
>CACYAX010000168.1 GCA_902772435.1 uncultured Coriobacteriaceae bacterium
ACCGCGGATCCGTATGCTCTATCTGATGCTGATCCTCGGCTTCCTCAGCTGGCCGGGCATCGCCCGTCTGATCCGCGGCCAGATCCTGTCGCTGCGTGAGCAGGAGTTCATGACCGCGACCGAGGCGTGCGGTATCAGTGTCCGCCGCCGGATCTTCTACCACCTGATCCCGAATGTGATTCCGCAGCTGATCGTGATTTGTACGATGGACCTCGGCTCGACGATTCTGACCGAAGCGACGCTCTCGTTCCTCGGTCTCGGCGTCAAGTTCCCGTTCGCGTCGTGGGGCAACATCATCAACGACGTCAACGACACGTTCGTGCTCACCAACTACTGGTTCATCTGGATCCCGGCGGGCGTCTGCCTGCTGGCGACCGTACTCGCATTCAACCTGGTCGGCGACGGTCTGCGCGACGCCTTCGACCCGAAGATGAAGCGCTAAGGGGGCGAAGATGGCAACTAAGGACAAAGGCACCGGTTACCTCAGCGCCCGCGAATCACGGGCTATCTCGCGTGCGAACCGCAAGATCACGGGCGAGCTCGAGAAGAAGTGGAAGCGCAAGAACGTTCCCGAGTCGGAGTTTCTGACCACGATGCGCGACCCGGCAAACGCCGTGGAGTTCGACGACCTGCACACCTACTTCTTCACCGACAGCGGCACCGTGCGCAGCGTCGACGGCGTGAGCTTCGAGGTGCCGCAGGGCAAGGTCGTCGGCGTGGTGGGGGAGTCTGGCTGCGGCAAGTCGGTCACCTCGCTCTCGCTCATGCAGCTCCTGCAGCGCCCGCAGGGCCAGATCGTCTCCGGCGCGATCCGCCTGAACCTCGGTGACAAGGCGTATGACATCACCAAGATCACGCAGGAGCACATGCAGCACCTGCGCGGCAACATGATCTCGATGATCTTCCAGGAGCCCATGACGTCGCTCAACCCGGTCTTCCGCATCGGCGACCAGGTGGACGAGGTCATCGCCCTACACGACGGCGAGGGCAAGACCCCCGAGGAGATCCGCCAGCGCACCATCGAGGCCGTGCAGATGGTCGGCATCGCCAACGCCGAGGGCGTCTGCGAGATGTTCCCGCACGAGCTCTCCGGCGGCATGCGCCAGCGCATCATGATCGCCATGGCGCTCGCCTGCAACCCCAAGATCATCATCGCCGACGAGCCCACCACCGCCCTCGACGTGACCATCCAGGCCCAGATCCTCGACCTGCTGCGCAACCTCAAGGACCGCATCAACTCGTCGATCATGCTCATCACGCACGACCTCGGCGTCATTGCCGAGATGGCCGACTACGTGGTGGTCATGTACGCGGGCCGCATCGTGGAGAAGGGTACGGCCGCGGACATCTTCCATCATCCGGCGCACCCCTACACCATCGGCCTCATGGCCTCCAAGCCCGTCGTGGGCCGCGAGGTGGAGAAGCTCTTCTCCATCCCGGGCAAGGTGCCCAACCCCATCAACATGCCCGACTACTGCTACTTCCGCGACCGCTGCGACCGGCGCCTGGGCTGCTGCGACGGCGAGTATCCCTGCGAGATCTCGCTCTCCGAGACCCACAAGGTCAGCTGCTACCGCTTCTACGAGGAGCACAAGGCCGAGGCCGCGGCCGACGGCAAGGACGACATGTCGGCGTTCGGCATGGGAGGTGTCAGCGCATGAGCAAGCAACAGAACCTGACCGGGGCGCAGGCGGCGGAGCCGCTGGTCTACGACCCGAACTACATCCTCATGGTGCGTGGCCTCAAGAAGTACTTCCCCATCAAGGGCGGGTTCTTCAACCGCGAGATCGGCGCCGTGAAGGCCGTCGACGGCGTGACCTTCAACCTCAAGCGCGGCACCACCATGGGCCTCGTGGGCGAGTCCGGCTGTGGCAAGACCACCACGGGCCGCACCATCCTGCGCCTCTCGAGCGACAAGACCGCGGGCGACGTGCTCTTCAATGGCCAGGAGGTCTACGACCTCTCCCACGAGGAGCTGCGCCACCTGCGCACCAAGATGCAGATCATCTTCCAGGACCCGTTCTCGAGCCTCTCCCCGCGCCTGCCCATCGGCGAGATCATCGGTGAGGCCGTGCGTGAGCACAAGCTCGTGCCCAAGGACGAGTTCGATGACTACGTGGACGAGGTCATGGACCAGTGCGGCCTGCAGCCGTTCCAGAAGGAGCGCTACCCGCACGAGTTCTCCGGCGGACAGCGCCAGCGCATCTGTATCGCGCGCGCCCTCGCGCTCAACCCCGAGTTCGTGGTCTGCGACGAGCCCGTCTCGGCGCTCGACGTGTCCATCCAGGCGCAGATCATCAACCTGCTGAAGGACCTGCAGGAGCAGCGCAAGCTCACCTACCTGTTCATCAGCCACGACCTCTCGGTTGTGGAGCACATCTCCGACACCGTGGGCGTCATGTACCTCGGCAACCTCGTGGAATACGGCGAGAAGAAGGACATCTTCGCCAACCCGCTGCATCCCTACACGCAGGCGCTCTTCTCGGCCATCCCGATTCCTGACCCGGATGCCAAGATGAACCGCATCGTGCTGGAGGGCTCCATCCCGTCGCCCGCGAACCCGCCCGAGGGCTGCAAGTTCCACACGCGCTGCAAGCACTGCATGGAGTGCTGCAAGCACGTGGCACCCGAGCAGAAGGAGATCGAGCCGGGGCATTACGTGGTGTGCCACCTGTTCGACGACGTGCCGGCGGTCTCGAGCACGGGTGCTGCGGCAGGCGCTTCCGCGGTTGCGGACGCCGAGTAGCGGCTGCGGGGCTGCGAGGCAGGGCTGCGGACGCCGAGTGGCAGACGCTCGGCGTGGCGAGGTGGGGCTGCGGACGCCGGTTGGCAGACGCCCGGCGTGGCGAGGTGGGGCTGCGGACGCCGGTTGGCAGACGCCCGGCACGGAAAGGCAGGGCTGCGGACGCCGGTTGGCAGACGCCCGGCGCGGCGAGGTGACGATGGCCCGCGGGGGCGTGCCCTGCGGGATTGGCAGGTACGCGTGCTCGGCAGCACGCGAGGATTGGCGAGGTGACGATGGCCCGCGAACGCGAGCATTTCGAGGACGAGGACGACGGCCGAACGATCGCTGACATGAGCGACGTGCGGAGTGCCGTACCCTTCACGCTGCATCGCGCGAACCGTGAGGAAGACGTGCTGCCGGACTCCACGCGCGACGTGCGGGAGGAACTTGGCGACCCCGACGAGCGGCTCATGGTAATCTTGGGTTCGCTCAAGGCCGCGCTCTCCGTAGGGCTCGTCTACGTCGTGGTGTTCGGCTTGTTCATCGCATTGCTGCTGTACCTGTGGTGCTAGGAGGTCGCGTGGCTGATTCGCGCGCAAAGAGACGCAAGGCGGCGGACGGGAAGGTTCCCGTCCGCCCTTGGTTACCGCTGGCTGTCGCCTTCGCGGCGCTGGTCGGCGCCGGCTGCCTGCCTGCGCCGGGGGCGTACAACACGGTGTACGTGCTGCTCCCGTACGCGGTTGCGACCGTGGCGGCAGCGCTGTGCGGATTCGCGCTGCTGGGCGACGAAGCCCGTAGCGCCCGTGCCATCCAGAAGGGAAAGCGCCGGCTCGTGCCGCGGCTCAAGACCTGCGCGATCTTGGGGCTGGTCGCGAGCGTGATGACGGCGGTGGGGGAGACCCTGCACGTGCTGATCTTCGGGCTCGCGCTGCCCAACAGCTATGAAGGGGCCCAGGTGGTCGCCTCGCAGGGGAGCGTGTGGGCCGTGGTTGCCTACGTGGCGCTGATGGCCGTGGCGGCGGCCGCGTTTGGCTACCTGCGGAGGTGCGACCAGTAGGGGTTGGGACGTCTTGCGGGTGGGGCTGGCTGCGGCGTGCGGGGTGCCCGGCGTTTCCGCAGGTCGCCGCCTGGCCGGCTTCATACGAGGCGTCGTTTCTGCCCGTTTTTCGCCGCCCGGGCCCGAGTCGTATGAAGCCCTCCCGGCGTTTCCGCAGGTCGCCTCCCACCCGGCTTCATACGAGGCGCCGATTTCGCGCGATTTGGCCGTTCGGGGCCCGGTCGTATGAAGCCCGATGGGCATTTGCGCAGGTGGCCGCTTGGCCGGCTTCATACGAAGTGCCGATCTCGCATGGTTTCGGCCGCCCGGACCCGAGTCGTATGAAGCCCGATGGGCGTTTCCACAGGTCGCCTCCCGCCCGGCTTCATACGAGGCGCCGCTTCTGCCCGATTTGGTCGCCCGGGACCGAGTCGTATGAACGCCCTCCCTCCACGCTCTCTCAAAGATTTTGAGATTCTCGCTTGCAACGGGTGCGGAGTTTGCTAATATATCCCTTGCGCTAACCACTGTCGGAGTGGCGGAATTGGCAGACGCGCTAGCTTGAGGTGCTAGTGCCTAATTAAAAGGGCGTGCGGGTTCAAGTCCCGCCTCCGACACCAGACGAAAGATGCGGGAACCCCTTGCGGGCTCCCGCTTTTTTCATATGCTCGCCCAGCGCCACGCGAACCTCGGCCAGGTCGCCCACCTCGTCGCGATAGTTGAAGACGGCGAGCATGCAGTCATCGAACAGGTAGACCTTGTTGGTGAACGAGCCGAATATGAAGTCCTCGT
>CACYAX010000169.1 GCA_902772435.1 uncultured Coriobacteriaceae bacterium
AGCGCCGCTCCTGCGTGGCCCTGCTCGACAACGGCTGCTACGTGGTCACGCCTGACAACGGGACCCTCACGGCCCTTGCCGAGAAGATCGCCGAGGTGCGCGAGATCTCGCCCGAGCACCGCATGCCGGGAACCGAGAACGTGCACATCTTCAACGGGCGCGACGTCTACGCCTACACGGCGGGAAAGCTGGCGGCCGACGTCATCACCTTCGAGGAGGTGGGCGAGGCCTACGAGGTGAGCGACCTCGTGCGCGTGCCGCTCACCAACATCAAGCCGGTGTGCAAAGAGGGCTTTGCCGAGGGCGGCATCTACAACTTCGACCTCGGCTACGGGAGCGCGCGGGTGAACATCCGCAACGAGGTCTTCCAGCACGTGTGCGGCTTCGCATACGGCGACCGCGTCGAGGTGAGCATCACCGAGGGCGACCGCGTGGTCTTCGCGGGTCGTGCGGCCTATGAGCGCTCCTTCGGCTTCGTCGAGTCGGGCGCGCCGTTCATCTGTGGCGACATCCAGCCGGGTCCCGCCCAGCTGCTGCGCTTCTCCATCAACGACCGCAACTTCATCGAGGAATACTGCCCCGAGCTTGCGTTCAACAGCGCGGGCGCGGTCAACTACGTCTTCCGCGTGAGGAAGATCGAGAGCGAGGAAGTCGTCGAGACAGGCGACCTGAGCACGCGCAACTTCGACGTCAAGCTCGCCAACATGAGCGCCTGGCGCACCGCGCTCGACGCATAGGCTCCCGGCGCGATATCGGGGCCTGCGCACGTCCATCTTTGTATCTCTCGTGCGACCTTCGTCAGGAGGTCGCACGCTGCGCTATACTGGTTAGACGTATGCGAAGGGCCCGCAGGTTGCGGGCTGGATTGAAAGGTTTCGATATATGGCAACTCTCGGCATCACCGATCTCAAGGCGGGCCTCGGCGTCAACATCAACGGCAAGGACTGCGTCATTCTCGAGGCTCAGCACGTCAAGCCTGGCAAGGGCAACACCTATGTCCGCACCAAGTATCGCGACATCCGCACGGGCCGCGTGAACCAGGAGAACTTCCAGCAGTCCGCGCACTTCGAGAGCGTCAACATGCAGACGCGCGAGATGCAGTACCTCTACAGCGACGGTGACACCTTCTGGTTCATGGACATGGAGACCTACGAGCAGATCCCCGTCGACCGGGAGCTGATCGCCGACAACGAGAAGTGGCTCAAGGACAACGACATCTGCCTGCTCAACTATGCCAACGGCGTCCTCTACGCCGTGCAGCCGCCCATGTTCATCGAGGTCGAGATCACCGAGACCGACCCCGGCTTCAAGGGCGACACCGTGCAGGGCGGCACCAAGCCCGCAACCATCGAGACCGGTGCGGTCATCCAGATTCCCATGTACCTCAACGTGGGCGAGCGCATCAAGGTCGACACCCGCGACGGCAAGTTCGTCCAGCGCATCTAGTTCGTTTCGCATTCACCAGTCCATCCCACTGAAAGGGACAGCCATGGAGGATACAGAGCTTTTCATCTCCGGCATCGGCATCTCCAAGAGCGTCATCTCGACGATCGTCAAGCTGACGGCGGAGAAGGTCGAAGGCGTCGCGTCGGTCGGCGGCAACGTCATCGCCTCGAGCCTCGTGTCGGTCTTCACCGCGCGCAACGTCTCTCCCGAGAGCGCCGTCGAGTCCGTGGTCGAGGATGACCAGCTGCATCTCACGCTGCATCTCGCCGTGTTCTACGGCTACACCTTCACCAAGCTCGCCGCCGCCGTGCGCGAGGCCGTGGCCAAGGGCGTTGCCGAGCAGGTGGGCGTCAACGTGGGCGCTGTCGACATCTGCATCGATAGCCTCGTCTTTCCCAAGGAGTAGTTTTGCCAGGTAAGCGTTTCGGGGAGCGTAC
The DNA here is from genome assembly GCA_902772435.1 of uncultured Coriobacteriaceae bacterium. GTDB lineage: Bacteria > Actinomycetota > Coriobacteriia > Coriobacteriales > Atopobiaceae > UBA1367. Next base: position 1,884 of record CACYAX010000169.1, read on the forward strand.
CGAGGCGAGAAGCCAGGCGCTCCAACTACTCTTTCAAGCCCAGATGACGGGCCGGCTCGTGTCTGACGTGCTCGCCAGCGGCGACTACGTGCTCGTGAGCGACCTCGCCCCCGATGGTGAGTGCGTCTATTACGACGGCCCGCTGGGCGATTTCGCCCGCGACCTGGCCCAGGGTGCCGACGGCATGCTCCACGCGCTCGACCGCGTGCTCGACGAGGCGTCCACCAACTGGGGCGTTTCGCGCATGACCTCCGTCGACCGCACCCTCCTGCGCCTCGCGGTGTATGAGATGGCGATGGTCGACGACGTGGACGTGCCCGTCTCCATCAACGAGTACGTCGACATCGCCAAGGCCTACGGCACCGACGAGTCCTCGCGCTTCGTGAACGGCCTGCTGGGCCGCATCGCACGCATGCTCGAGGCGGGCGAGGTCAACCTCGAGCCCGACGCTGAGGTCGAAGCGCCTGCCGCGCTCGACAACGACGACCTCGACGTCGCCGACGCCTACGACTACCAGGGCGCCTATGACGACTACGACGACGAGGACGAAGGCGACGACGAGTACTACGACGAGTACGAGGACGCCGAGGGCGACTACGACGACGAGTCCGACGCGTATGGCGACGACGGCTACGACGACGGCTATGGTGACGGCTACGATGACGGCTATGCCGAAGACGAGCTTGGCGACGAACTCGATTCCGACGGCTATGCCGACGCCGACGACGAGCTCCCGAGCTGGGCGAGGGAGGAGCTCGATGGCCAAGAAGCCCGACATCTCCCAGTTCAAGACCTTCGACCAGATCAGCGGCCGCCTTGACCAGATCATCGACCAGGTGAAGGACAAGGACACCTCGCTCGAGCGCTCCCTCGACCTCTTCGACGAGGCCATCGCGCTGGGCTCGGCCGCGGTCGACCTCGTTGACACGACCGACTTCACGCCCGAGGAGGAGGCCCGCCTGCTTGAGGCGGAGCAGTCCGACCAGGGCGTCGTGGCGGCGCAGTAGGGTACCCGCGTGGCTCGCAAGCACCGACTAGACCAAGAACTCGTTGACCAGGGTCTCTTCCCGAACGTGGAGGAGGCCCTGCGCTCTGTGCTGGCAGGCGAGGTCTCCACGACCGACCGCAGGCTGACCTCCCCGGGGGAGCAGGTGCCTCCGGGCATCGAGCTGCACGTGCGGGGGCGGATCCCCTACGTGAGCCGCGGCGGGTTCAAGCTCGAGCGGGCCCTCGAGGAGTTCGAGGTGGACGTGCGGGGCACGACTTGCCTCGACGTGGGCTGTTCGACGGGTGGCTTCACGGACTGCCTGCTCAGGCACGGTGCGGCCCGCGTGGTCGCCGTCGACGTGGGCCGCGCGCAGTTCGACTGGTCGCTGCGCCAGGACGCGCGCGTCGCGCTGTACGAGCGCACGAACGTCGTCGACCTCCCCGAACTGATAGACGACCGCTTTGACCTTGCGGTCTGCGACGTCTCGTTCACCTCGGTGACCACCATCCTCCCCGCGGTCGTCGCCATGCTCGCTCCGGGCGGGATGTTCGTCACGCTCGTGAAGCCCCAGTTCGAGGCCCCGCGCGCGGACGTGGGGGAGGGTGGCATCGTGCGCAGCGACGCCGTGCGCGCGGCGGCCATCGAGAAGGTCCGCACGGCCTTCGAGGCGGCGGGCTTCCGCGTGCTGGGCGTGTGCGAGAGCCCGATCACGGGCCATAAGGGCAACGTCGAGTATCTCCTGGCGGGCGTCCTCGAGCCCAGCTAGCGACGCCATGCCCCGCGCGGCACTTCCTGCTCCCCAAAGCGAGGGGATGCAATTCGTGCGCGAATGCTACACTTGAGAGAGCGAACATTCGTGCCGAGGGGGCCTTCCATGAAAATCCTTGTCGTGCCCAACTATTCCAAGCCAGAGGCTGTTGATGGCGCGCGTCGCCTCACCGATTGGCTCGAGCATGAGGGCCTCGACGTGACATGGGCACACGACAAGAAGATCTTCCCCGACAAGGTCATTGACATCTCCGACATCGACCTCGTGGTCTCCCTGGGCGGCGACGGCACGCTCCTGCGCGCGGCGCACATCGTGGAGTACTCCGAGACGCCCTTGCTGGGCCTCTCGTATGGCCACCTGGGCTTCCTCACCTGTGGCGCGCCCGAGAACCTCATCGAGACGGTCTCCGACGCCCTTTCGGGCGAGCTGCATGCGTCGCACCGCGCGACACTCGACGTGGAGGTCGACTTCGAGCGTCCCGACGGCTCGATCGTCACCGAGAAGAGCTTCGCCCTGAACGACCTCTCGCTCACCCATGGCGTGCGGGGCGACATGATCGTCTTCGACGTCTCGGTGTCGGGCCATCACGTCGACCGCCTGCGTGGCGACGGCTTCGTGGTCTCCACGTCCACGGGCTCGACGGGCTACGCGCTCGCGGCGGGCGGCCCCATCGTCACGCCCGAGTTCGCCGGCATGGTCTGCGTGCCGGTGGCGTGCCACACCATCACAGCTCGCGCGTTCCTCACCTCGCCGTCCGACGTCGTCGAGCTGCGCATCAACCCCGAGCGCCACGCCGACCGGCTCTTCTTTGCCGACGGCCAGCCGATGGGGGAGGGCCTGCGCGGCATGCGCGCCAAGATCAAGCGGGGCCCGGGCGACATCCTCTTGCTCGACCGCAGCGCCCGCAGCTTCT
>CACYAX010000170.1 GCA_902772435.1 uncultured Coriobacteriaceae bacterium
ACCCTCGCGCTGGCGCGCAGCCAGATTCTGCCGCATGGGCCGCCCGCGCCACGTCGCGCGGTCGGACCCTCTCGCACGGGCCACACCCTCGCCACGCCGCGCAGCCAGCTTCTGCCGCGCGGCCGCCCCGTCACGACGCACTCCCATCCCCTCCCGCACAAGCCGCTCCCTCGCCACGCCGCGCGAAAAGGCGTAAGGTAGACCTACCAACCCGACCGCCCGAGGAGCACCATGCCCACTATCTTCATCGATGCCGATGCCTGTCCCGTGACCCGCGAGGCGCTCGCCGCCGCGCGCAAGGCCAAGGCGCCCTGCGTCATCGCGGGCAACACCACGCAGAACCTCGCGCGCCACATCCGCCGCGACGACCCCACCGAGCCGCGCGACGGCTTCTGGGTGAGCACCCTCACGGCCAGCGTGGGAGCCGATTCCGCCGACTTCGCCATCGCGGCCGAGCTCAAAGCCGGTGACATCCTCGTCACGCAGGACATCGGCCTCGCGTCCATCGCGCTCGGGCGCGGCGCCAAGGCCATCGGGGTGCGCGGGCGCATCTACAGCCCCGCCACCATCGATTCCATGCTGTTCATCCGCCATGAGGAGAAGAAGGTGCGCCGCGCGGGCGGGCGCACGCAGGGGCCGAGCGCCTTCACGGACGAGGACCGCGAGCGCTTCGTGCGCAACCTGGGAAGGCTGCTCCGCGGCGAGGAGTAAGCGCGGGCTGGGGCTTTGCCGCTGCGCGGACGGTCGCGACGGAAGTGGGCTGCTTTTGTCGCGACGCTCCCACTGGCGGACGGTCGCGACCACGCGGGCAGCCCCTGTCGCATTGGCTCCGAGTGAGAGAGTTTGCGAGGCATACGAGCGGTTCCTGTCGCACCCCCCCGTCGACGGATGGCTGCGGCGCACGTGGGAGGTTTCTGTCGCGACGGTCCTGCCAGCAGACAGTCGCGACGGCGGTGGAGACCCCTGTCGCACCGACCCCGCAGGCAGACAACCGCGACCCACGCGCGCCCGCCGCTCCCCTACCTCACGCGCACGAGCTCGCCCTCGTCGGTCAGTGTGAGCTTGGTGTCGCAGTACGGGCAGAAGCGCGACATGCCCACCGGCACGGCCACGTTCGCACCGCAGTTGGGGCACGTGACGCCGAGCGACGACTCGACGCCGCTGGGGTCGAAGTCCGGGTTCATCAGGTCGCTTTCCCGCTCGAGGCGCTGGTCGCTCACCGAGCCCGGCACGAACGCCGCCAGCCCGTTGTGGATGGAGATGGCCACCGTGGCGCCGATCGGATAGAAGGACACGTCGGCGTCGCCCGTGTTCACCCGCGCCTCGCGAATCTGCCCGCGCATGAGGAAGCGCACCACGAGCGTGATGCACGGCTGGCCGTTCATCAGCACCTCGTAATCGGGCTCGAGGTCGAAGATCTTGCCGAGGTAGACGACGCCCTGCTCGAGCACCTCGTCATGTACGTGCAGGTTCTTGTAGCCGATCAGGGCGAAGAACCCGCCTATGCCACCGAAGATCGCCAAGAACATCACACCGAAGATGAGCATGCCCGCTTCGTGCGTGAGCGCGGCGATGACAACGCCGATGCCGCCCGTGAGCGCGCCCAGCACCACGAACAGCATGCCCAGATAGAACATGATCCTGTTGGGATTGCTCCACGGGCCGCTGCTTTTGAGTTCCATCTTGACCATCTTGGTCCTTCCGCCTTCTTCGCTGAGGGCTTTAGAATACCGCACTGCGCGGGACGCGGTGGCAATGGAGACGCGTGCCTTTCGCGGTGCGGCACCAGCGGCCGGCCCCTCGCAGGAGGACACGGCACCAGCGGCCGGCCCCTCGCGGCAGGAACGCAGGAGGGCACGCGGCACCAACGGTCCGCCGCTCGCAGGATGGCGCGGCACCAACGGCCCGCCGCTCGCAGGATAGCGCGGCACCGGCGGCCCGCCGCTCGTGACGGGAGCGTGGAAGCCCGTGCGCTCGCGTGTCACCCCTCCCCAAGCGGGCGCGAATCCCGTACAATCACTAGGAGTACATTCCGCGTGACCGCGACTGATAGGAGCCCGCATGAGCGTCTCTATTACCGACGACATTCGCTACGTTGGCGTGAACGACCACATCCTCGACCTCTTCGAGGGCCAGTACATCGTGCCCAACGGCATGGCCTACAACTCCTACGTGATCCTCGACGAGAAGATCGCCGTCATGGATTCCGTCGACGCCAAGTTCGGCGAGGAGTGGATGGAGAAGCTGGCCGACGCCCTCGAGGGCCGCACGCCCGACTACCTCGTGGTCCAGCACATGGAGCCCGACCACTCCGCCAACATCGGCCGCTTCACCGAGGCCTACCCCGAGGCAACGGTGGTCGCCTCCGCCAAGGCCTTCGACATGATGGGCCAGTTCTACGGCAGCACCTACGAGGGCCGCAAGATCGTCATCAAGGAGCGCAGCACCCTCGAGCTGGGCACGCACACCCTCACCTTCCTGGCCGCGCCCATGGTGCACTGGCCTGAGGTCATGATGACCTACGACGACGCGAGCAAGACCTTCTTCACGGCCGACGCCTTCGGCAAGTTCGGCGCGCTCGACGTCGAGGAGGACTGGGCGTGTGAGGCCCGCCGCTACTACTTCGGCATCGTGGGCAAGTACGGCAAGCAGGTGCAGGCGCTGCTCAAGAAGGCCGCCAAGCTCGACATCGCGCGCATCTGCCCGCTGCACGGCCCCATCCTCGACGAGAACCTGGGCTACTACCTCGACCTCTACAACACCTGGAGCAGCTACGGCGTTGAGTCCGAGGGCATCTGCATCGCCTATACCAGCGTCTACGGGCACACCAAGGAGGCCGTCGAGGAGCTTGCCGCCAAGCTCGAGGCTGCCGGTTGCCCCAAGGTCGCCGTGAACGACCTCGCGCGCGACGACATGGCCGAGGCCCTCGAGGACGCCTTCCGCTATGGCACGCTCGTGCTCGCCAGCACCACCTACAACATGGGCGTCTTCCCGTTCATGAGCGACTTCATCGAGCGCCTCGTGGACCACGGCTACACCAACCGCAAGGTCGCCATCATCGAGAACGGCACCTGGGCACCGACGGCCGCCCGCGTCATGCGCGCCAAGCTCGAGGCCGCCAAGGGCCTCACGTTCTGCGAGAACGGCGTGACCATCATGAGCGCGCTGAACGACGACTCCCGCGCCCAAATCGACGCGCTGGTCGAGGAGCTCATGGCGTAAGCTGCGCGGTATACGTACTGGCATGCGAACGGGCCGCCCATCGGGCGGCCCGTTTTCGTTTGGAAGGACGCGTCCCGCCGCTGAGCGGCAAGGTCGCTGACCATGGGGATACGCCGCGTTCAGCATTGAGTGATTCGCGAGGCACCACCCGAGTTGCGGGCGGGTATATGTATCAATCGCGAGGCCGAGAAGGGTGCCTTTCCCGTTAATTGCGAGGCAGCCAATAGACGTACGCTCGTTTTGCAGTCCATCGTGGCCTCGCCCGAGTTGCAGGCGGATATATGTATGAATCGCGAGACTAGGAAGGGCGTCGCTGCCGCAATACGCGACCCCTCGGAAGTTCGCCCGCGTTAAGGGCGGATATATGTATCTCATAACTACACGCCACGGAAAGGCTTCTCGCCAACTGGGAAAACGCAGCTCGAATCGGACAAAACTGGCTTTGGCCCCATTTGGGATACATATATCCGCCCTTAACGCGGGCGAAACTCTACAGACGCGGTCCAAACCGTTGAAAACCGCCGCCAAATAGCGCTTTCGGCATGATTGGACCCCGCGGCATGCACCAAGCATCGCCGCGGGGTCCGAATCGAGCACCTTGTTCAGGAAGGCCTGGGTGCGCGGGTTCTGCGGGTTGCCGAAGACCTCGTCGGGCGTGCCCTCCTCGGCTATCACGCCGTTGTCCACGAAGAGCACGCGGTCGGCCACCTGGCGCGCGAAACCCATCTCGTGGGTCACTACGACCATGGTCATACCCTCGTTGGCCAGCTGGCGCATGACGTCGAGGACCTCCCCCACCATCTCGGGATCGAGCGCGCTGGTCGGCTCGTCGAAGAGCATGAGACCCGGACGCATCGCGAGCGCGCGGGCGATGGCGACGCGCTGCTTCTGCCCGCCCGAGAGGCTGTTGGGCATGGCGTCGGACTTCTCGTCGAGGCCCACGCGCGCGAGCAGCTCGTGCCCGACCTTGTTGGCCTCCTCCTTGGTCATGCGCTTGCGCAGCACGGGCGCGATGGTCACGTTCTCGAGCACCGTGAGATGCGGGAACAGGTTGAAGTGCTGGAACACCATGCCCACGTCCTCGCGGTAGCTGTCGATGTTGGGCGAGTTGGCCCGCATGAGGTTGCCGTCGACCACGACCGTGCCGCTCGTGGGGTCCTCGAGGCAGTTGATGCAGCGCAGGAAGGTGGACTTGCCCGAGCCGGAGGCGCCGATGATGCAGACGACCTCGCCGGCCTCGATTTCGCAGTCGATGCCCTTGAGCACCTCGTTGTCGCCGAACGATTTGTGCAGGCCCTTGATCTCTACCTTAGCCATCGAGCGACACCTTCCTCTCAACGATGCGCGAGACAACGGTGATCGCGTAGATCACCACGAAGTACAGCACGAAGACCATGAGCCACACCTCGAAGGAGCGGTACGTGCGGGCGATGATCTGCTGGCCCATGCGCGTGAGCTCCGCCAGGCCGATGACACAGATGATCGAGGTGTCTTTGATCGTGATGCACCACTGGTTGACGACGGAGGGCAGGCAGATGCGGATGGCCTGCGGCAGGATGATGCGCCACGTGGTCTGACGTGCGGAAAGGCCGAGCGAACGGGCTGCCTCGGTCTGACCTGGGTCAACGGCCTGGATGCCGCCTCGGAAGATCTCGGAGAGGTAGCCGCCCGCGTTCAGCGAGAGCGCGATCACGCCGGCCGTGAAGGCACTCATGCGGATGCCGAGCGCACCTGTCACGCCGAGCGAGCAGCGGATGATGGCCACGAAGGCCTGGTTGATGAGGCGCAGGATACGGTGCTTGGAAAGCCCCATCAGGGCCGCGAACACGCCGATCACCATGGCGATGGCAAGCGACAGGCCGGCGAGCTCGAGCGTAAGCACCAGTCCTTGCAACAAGATGGGCAGCGATTCCTGCATCAGCTCGAAAAAGCTCATGGGCAACCCCCTTTTCTGTAGTGACCGTTGGTCGTTGAACTAAAAAAATGAGGCGGCTTTGGCGAGCAAAGCAGTCTCATTCCCCAGTTCAGGGGGCGCCCCGCCTGCGCAGGGCGCCCCCAGTCAGTGCGAGACGACCTTACTTGGACTTGACGTACTTGTCGACGATGGCGTCGTAGGTGCCGTTGGCCTTGATGTTGGCCAGGCCGGCGTCGAACATGGAGAGCAGCTCGGCGTTCTGGCCCTTGTTGACGGCGAAGCCGTACGGGGTCGCGAACTCGGAGTCGGAGGCGGCCTCAGCGATGATGGTCAGAGCCACGTTGCCGGTGGAGATGGCATAGCCCATGACGGGGGTGTCCTCGAAGCAGGCGGCGGTGTTGCCGGCGAGGACGTCCTGGTACATGACGTCGGAGGTGTCAAACTGCACGGTGGTGAAGCCGTACTGGTCCTTGATGCTCTCTGCCCAGGACTCGCTCATGGTGCCGGTCTTGACGGCGACGGTCTTGCCCTTCAGGTCCTCAAGCTTGGTGATGGAGGCGTCGGAGACGGCAGCGCAGACGGTGGAGTCATAGTAGGGCTCGGAGAAGTCGAAGACCTCCTTGCGGGCGTCCGTGATGGACATGCCGGCGATGACGGCGTCGGACTGGTTGGACTGGACGGCCTGGAGCGCGGCGTCAAAGCCAAGCGGCTCGAGCTCGTACTGGAAGCCCTGGTCCTCGGCGATGGCGGCGAGGAGCTCGACGTCGATGCCCACGTAGGTGCCGCTGGCATCAGCGAACTCGAAGGGCGCGAAGGTGGTGTCGGTCGCGATCTTGTAGACGACGGCATCGCTCGAGGCGGTGGCGTCGTCAGTCTTGGTCTCGCTGGTCGACGAGCCGCCACAGGCAACGAGGCCCACGGCGAGCGCGGCGGCCGCAGCCACAGACATGATGCGCTTGCTCAGGTTCTGCATGGTGTTTCTCCCTCTGTTCAGGCTGCCGACGGCAGCGCGTACGGTGGGAATTCTTCCATTGCTTGTATGCGACCGTATTACGAGATTTGAGGTTTTACGCAGCGTTTACGTGCTGAAGGGCGACGTCGTCCGTAGCAATGCGCCCGTAACCTGCGGAGTCGCGCGTCGAAATGCGCTCGCAAACTTCGCGGCCTACTCGTCGGGGAAGCTGATCTCCCGCAGCAGGGCCTCGCGCTCGTTGTCGACCTCGCCGTTCATCACGGCGTTGAGCAGCGAGTCGAGCACCATGCCCACGTCGGGGCCAGGCGCCATGCCCGTCGTCTCGAGCACGTCGCGGCCACTGATGGCCAGCTGCGAGACCTTCACGGGCGCGCGATGCCTGATCTCGCGGCGGGCGGCGGAGGTGAGCGCGTCGACCTCCACGGCATAGTGCGCCGCCGAGGGCACCTTGGAGACCGCGTCGCTGCGCTTGAGGTCGATCAGCTGGTAGATGAGCGCGTAGGCGTGCCCTGGGCAGGCCTTCTCGAGCTTCACGAGCGTGCGGCGGATCGAGCGCGCGGTCGGCATCATGTAGTGGTCGTGCAGGCGCACGAGCACCACCGTCTGGGAGATGAGCTCCTTGGGCAGGGCCAGCCGGCGCATGATCGTCTCCGCCATCTTGGCGCCCTCGCGCGGGTGGCCGTAGAAGTGCCCGCGCCCCTTGTCGTCGAGCGTGAAGGTGACGGGCTTGGCGATGTCGTGCAGCAGGGCCGCCCAGCGCAGCGCATGCGCGGGCACGCCCGCCGTGAACTCCTCCACGGCCCGGCAGACGCGCGCCGTATGCTCGAGCACGGTATAGGCGTGGAAGGGACTGTGCTGGTCGAAGCCCACCATGGCGGTGATCTCCGGCACGGCGGCGCAGAGCACCTCGGTCTCGGCGAGGAGCGCCCACGCCATGCGGCCCGAGGCGATGATCCCGTCGAGCTCTTGCCCGATGCGCTCCTGGGCAATGTTGGCAAGGCTGGGAGCTGCGGCGATGAGTGCCTCGTGCGTGCGCTCCTCCACCGTGAAGCCCATGCGCGCGGCGAAGCGCACGGCGCGCAGCACGCGCAGGGCGTCCTCCTCGAAGCGGGCGGCAGGCTCCCCCACCGCGCGGATCACGTGGCGGGCAAGGTCCTCCTTGCCGCCGAAGGGGTCGAGCAGGCCGCGCTCGGGATGGTAGGCCATGGCGTTGATGGTGAAGTCGCGGCGCGCGAGGTCTTCGCGCACGTCGGTGACGAAACGCACCTCGTCGGGATGGCGGTGGTCCGAGTAGGTTCCCTCCACGCGGTAGGTGGTGACCTCGATGGGCTCACCGCCGACCACCGCCGTAACGGTGCCGTGGGCCGTGCCCGTCTCGTGCACGGCGAAGCCGGCGGCCTTGAGCACGCGCTCGCTCTCCTGCCAAGGAGCCGAAGTGGTGACGTCCACGTCATGGGCAGGCGCGCCCGCGAGCGCGTCGCGCACCCAGCCGCCCACGGCCCACGCCTCGTAGCCAGCGCCCTCGAGTGCGCTCAGCACGCTCAGGGCATGGCTCGGCAGGTCATATGCGAGGCCGTACGAGGCAAATGACACGCGCTCGCCCTTTCGTCTGGAGAAATGATTGATACTGAGTATACCTGCATGCGCACGGTTGGGCAGAACTTTTTGGCAGATTCTGCCGCGCCGCCTGGACATTGGGGATACTCCCTTTTGTCCACGTGGTACGTTGGGGATACTCCCTTTTGTCCACGGGCTTAGCTGGCCGTGCCGTACTGGGTCATGAGGACGGGCGATCCGCGCGGGCCCTGCGCCGAGCCCGCATCCACAGCACGCATGCGACTATGCAGACAACGGCAACAACCGCCACGAGCGCCATCATCAGGGGCAGGTTGCGCGACGTCACGTGCTGCGGCGCCTCGGCCACCTCTTCGGGCTCCCAGGCACAGCGCCGTGCATGCACGAGCAGACGATGCGAGTTCACGCCGTAGGGGGTGCAGGTGACAAGCGTGCAGAGGTCCTCGTCGAGCCTGATGCCCAGCGTTGCGACTTCGTCAGGCAGCACCGTCTCGCTCCCCGTCACCTCGTAGGCGTACGGGCTACCCAACGTCCAGATCACGAAGACGTCCCCTGGCACGAGCAGGCGGATGTCGTCGAACATGCGCGCAGATGGCATCCCCGAATGGGCGGTGAGCACGCAATGCGTCGAAGGTCCTCCCACGGGCAGGCTCGATCCCTCCATATGGCCGACACCCGCAGCAAGCTCAGGATCTGCGGTCCCGTGGTAGACCGGGAGACGCAGCTCGATGCTCGGCACCTCCAGCCACGCCATGATCGACGTGGAATCCGCACAGAGCTGCTGCTCGTAGGCTAAAAGCTCTCCTTCGGGTGCGCCGTCTTGGTCATCGGTGAGCGCCACGTCTCCCGCAAGCTGCTCGTTATATCGTTGTGCTTGCTCAAGCAGGTATTCCTTCTCGTCGGCAGGCAGGGCGGCGATCGTAGACGAGAGGGTCGATATGTCATTGGCAGCGTGCCAGGCTTCGAGGCGATCGCATACCAACGGTACCGCAATGATGAGCAGGCCCACCAACACGCCGAGGTGCGGCAAGATCCGCACGATACGCGAGGAGCGCACCGTTCCCGCATCGGGGCGCCGCGCCGCGCTGCTGTGCCTCCCGCTCGCGCGGGCATAATGCCTGCCGTCCCTGCGCCGCGTGGTCAGGGTGCGCCAGGAGCTGAGCACAAGGGCGCCGCCCGAGAGCATGAGGCCGATAACCAAGGGCCACGCGCGAGGGCTCACGTACATCACGGGCGGAGTCTCCTGCTCGGCCTCCTCGTAGGGGCACCGCTCGCCCCGCACCAAGAGCCGCAATGAGTTGACTCCGTACGGCGTGCAGGTCACGAGCGTGCAGAGGTCGCTCCCCTGCTCTATGGCAAGGGATGCCACGTCATCTGGCTTGACGGTCTCGCTGCCTGTCACGCGGTAGGCGTGTGGCTCCCCCAGCGTCCATACCACGAACAGGTCGCCTGGCACGAGGTCGTGGATGTCGTCGAACATGCGGGCTGTGGGCATGCCCGAGTGCGCCGAGATGGCGCAGTGCGTGGACGCCCCACCCACCGGCAACGACGTTCCCTCGATATGGCCCGCGCCCACCATGAGGTCCGCTTCGCTCGTTCCGTGGTACACGGCAAGCCTTACGTCGATGCGGGGAATCTCGACATAGCACATGATGCGGGAGGCATCCCATGCGAGCTGCTGCTCGTAGGGAAGCACCTCGCCGTTCGCGACGTTCGTCGCGAGTTCCTCGTTGTAC
>CACYAX010000171.1 GCA_902772435.1 uncultured Coriobacteriaceae bacterium
CGGGCACCGAGCCGTCAGCGGCGATGCGGTGCACCACGCCATACGGTTCGTCCGAGATCCACGCGCCCTCGATATGCGCGTAGGTGGGCTCGACGTCTTGGCCATACAGGTAGAGGAAGCAGGCCACGGGCCGTCCGTCAGCCGTGCAGACATAGCTTCTACCTGCGACGATGTCCTCTTCGATGATGTCTGCGGGCGGCCAGCCCTTCTCGGCCCACTGGTGCGGGTTGCCCGTGCGCACCATGAAGGCCCGCGCCGCCTCGTAGATCTCGAGCAGGCGCGGCAGGTCAGCGGGCGCGGTGTGGCGAATCTCGAGCGCGGCCATCAGTAGTGCGTCCAGGGTCGGGCGATGTCAGGGTTGATGGGCCTGATCTGCTTGGGCAGGCTGGGCTCCTCGAGCGGTGAGAGGTCGGGGATGATGCACTCCAGGCAGGTGAAGACGCCGTTGTCGTATTCGTAGAGGTAGGCCATGCAGTTGCAGAAGAAGCGCGGCTTGTCCTTGGCCGTGGCGAGCTGCGAGACGAGGAAGATGCGCGCCGCGCCGCCCGAGGTGACGGCGAGCACCGAGTCGTGGCCGGGGCGCTCCATGATGTCGGTCAGCGTGGAGACCATGCGCTCGGTGACGAGCTCCTCGCTCTCGCCGCCGTAGCGGAGGTAGAAGTCGCCGCGCGGGAAGCCGGGCTCGAGGAAGTTGTCCTTGCCCTCGAAGGCGCCGAAGCCGAACTCGCGCAGGCCCTTGCAGCGCTCATAGGGCAGCGGGGCGCCGTAGGCTTCGGTGGTCGCGATCTCGAGCGTGTCGCAGCAGCGCTCCGAGGTGGAGCTGTAGGCGTGCGTGAAGCTGAGCCCGCGGTCGGCGAGGATGCGGCCGGCGATCTTCGCCTGCTCGATGCCGCGCTCGGTGAGCGGGGAGTCGCACCAGCCCTGGGTCTTGTTCTGGCGGTTGAAGAGCGTCTCGGCGTGACGCAGGAGGTAGAGCTGACGGGGCATAGGGGTCCTCTCTGGGGACGTGCGCGAAATGGTAGCTACAGATTAGCAGTGCTGGGGCTCGATGAGCTCGCTCAACACCTCGGCCATGATGCCGTCCTCACAGGTCGACGCGGCGCGGTAGTCCGCTGCCAGCAAACGCTTTGGTACGAAGGGGAGTATCCCTAATGTCCACGGACGCCCGGGGTGGACGAAGGGGAGTATCCCTTTTGTCCACAAGAGGCGTCCCCTCCCGTGCGTGCGGAAGGGGACGCCTGCGGGTAGTTCTGTTGCCGTGCACGTGGGTTAGTGCAGCCAGTGGACGCCGTTGGCGTCGACGCGGGCGTAGAAGTGCGGCGGGATGACCGGGGCGCGCTCCGATGTGGTGATGGCCTCACGCAGGATGCGCTCGCCCTCGTCGAGGCGCGCCTCGCTCGAGGAGTAGAGCGTGGCCAGCAGGTCGCCCTCCTCCACGTAGTCGCCCGTCTTCTTCGCGAGAGCGATGCCCGCCGAGAAGTCCACGCCGGCGTCGATGGTCTCGCGCCCCGCGCCGAGCGCCGCGGAGGACGTGCCCACCTGCTCGGTGTTCATCGAGAAGAGGTAGCCGCTCTGCGTGGCGCGCACCTCGCGCGTGCAGGCGGCCTGCGGGAAGCGCGAGAAGTCGCGCAGCACCGAGCTGTCGCCGCCCTGGGCCTCGGCCATCTCGCAGAGCTTCTCGAAGGCGGCCCCGCTGTCCACCTGCTCCTTCGCGATCTTGCGGCAGAGCGCGAGCTCGCCGCGCCCCGCGAGGAAGAGCATGTTGGCGGCTAGTTCGAGGCAGGTGGCGGAGATGTCCTCAGGTGCCATGCCCTTGAGCACCTCGCAGGCCTCCATGACCTCGAGCGAGTTGCCGATCTTGAGGCCGAGCGGGCGGTCCATGTCGGAGATGAGCGCCACGGTCGTGCGGCCTACCTCCTCGCCGATGGCGACCATGGCCTTGGCGAGCTCGGCGGCCTGCAGGTCGGTCTTCATGAAGGCGCCGCTGCCGCACTTCACGTCGAGCAGGATGGCGTCCGCACCCGCGGCGATCTTCTTGCTCATGATGCTCGAGGCGATGAGCGGAATGCTGTCGATGGTGGCGGTGACGTCGCGCAGGGCGTAGAGCTTCTTATCGGCCGGCACGAGGTTGCCCGTCTGGCCGATGATGGCACAGCCCACGCTGTTCACGATCTCGAAGAAGCGCTCCTGTTCGATGCCCACGGAGAAACCGGGGATGGACTCGAGCTTGTCGAGCGTGCCGCCCGTGTGGCCGAGGCCGCGCCCGCTCATCTTCGCTACGGGGCAACCCGCGGCAGCCACGATGGGCACGACGGCGAGCGAGGTCTTGTCGCCCACGCCGCCCGTGGAGTGCTTGTCGACCTTGATGCCCGGGATGGGGGAGAGGTCGCAGGTGTCGCCCGAGATGGCCATCTGCCAGGTGAGCGTGCCCGTCTCGCGGGCGTTCATGCCCTTGTAGAAGATGGCCATGGCGAGCGCGGAGGCCTGGTAGTCGGGGATGTCTCCTGCGACGTAGCCCTTCACGAAGAACTCGATCTCCTCGTCGGTCAGCTCAAGACCGTCGCGCTTGTGCTTGATGACGTCGAACATCCTCATGGTGTGCCTCCTTCACGTAATAAAATGGAAACAATAGCGCAGCTATGTGATTAAATGAGCCACATAGCGCGACCTCTCGATGAACGGTAGCTTGGGGGCGAAGGACGTTGCCGCGCGCGGGCTAGCAGGCCTGCGGGTCGGGCTTGCCCAGGTCCTGGGGACCGAAGCTCTCGGGCAGCAGCTCGCGCAGCAGGTAGCTCTTGGGCTCACCCTCGGCGCGTCCCATGATGACGCGGAAGCTGTTGGGGTCGCAGAACTCGCGCATCACCTGGCGGCAGACGCCGCAGGGCGCGCACCAGTCGCTGGCCGGCTTGTCGGCCGAGCCGCCCACCACGGCGATGGCCACGAAGTCGCGATGGCCGTCGAAGAGCGCGCGGAAGAACGCGGTGCGCTCGGCGCAGTTGCTCGGCGTGTAGGCAGCGTTCTCGATGTTGCAGCCACCGTAGACCCCGCCATCGGAGGTGAGCAGCGCCGCACCCACGGCGTAGTGGGAGTAGGGCGTGTAGGCATGCGAACGCGCCTTGAGCGCGTGTTCGACGAGCGTCTTGTCATCCATGGCGGGCCTCTCTTTCGGTTCTTCGGCGAGGCGCCGTGCGCGGCAGCCATGCCTCATCAGGGGAGGGATAAAAAAACTCCCCTTGGCTCTCGCCAAGCGTGCCTAGCGGCTGCCCTTGATGTAGGGGACGCCGTCAGCCTTGGGGGCCACGGAGCGGCCCACGAAGAGCACGAGCACGATGATGGTCATGGCGTAGGGCAGCATGGCGAGGATCTGCGAGGGGATGGGGAAGGACCCGCCGCCCAGCAGGACCGTGAGGGCCTGGGTGCCGCCGAAAAGCAGGCACGCACCGTAGGCGCCGAACGGCGTCCACTTGCCAAAGATGACCGCCGCCATGGCGATGAAGCCGTGGCCGGAGATGGCGGTCTGGGTGAACTGCGAGATGATGCCGATGGTCATCGAGGCACCGCCGAAGCCGGCGAAGACGCCCGAGAGGATGACGCAGACGTAGCGCACCTTGTAGACGTCGATGCCGAGGGTGTCGGCCGCTGCGGGGTGCTCGCCCACGGCGCGCACGCGCAGGCCCCACTTGGTGCGGTAGAGCACGAACCAGGTGGCGATGGTGAGCAGAAGGGCGATGATGGTGGTCACGTTGACGTTGAGGTTGGAGTAGACCGTGCCGGCCATCCAGCTGTCACCGAAGACCTTGGGCATCTTCTCGACGATGGGGCTCATGGCCGCGCCGTCGAAAAAGTAGCGGCAGAGGAAGAGGGCGAGGCCGGGAGCGAGCAGGTTGATGGCCACGCCGGAGACCGTCTGGTCAGCCGCGAAGCTGACGGAGGCGATGGCGTGGAGTAGGGCCACAAGGCCGCCGCAGATGCCCGCAACGAGGAAGGCGATCCAGGGGTTGTTGGTGAAGTAGCTCGCGGAGGCACCGGCGACGGCGCCGATGACCATCATGCCCTCGATGCCGATGTTGGTGACGCCCGAGCGCTCGGAGATGACGCCGCCGAGGGCGCCGAAGATAAGCGGCGTGGAGTACATGAGGGTGATGCCGATGAGAAGGATGATGCTGTCCATGCTTATGCCTCCCTCTTCGGCAGCGGAGTGCCGTCCTTAGCAACGGGTACTTCGTTTGGATCGGGTTCCTTGTGCCTGCGCTCGATCCAGTCGGCGAGGGCGTTGGTGATGCCCGGCAGCGCGATGAAGAACACGATGGTGCCGATCATGATGTTGATGATGTCGGACGGGGCGCCCATGACCTGCTGGACCGACATGCCGCCGTAGATGAGGCCGGCGAAGAGCAGGCTCGACGGTATGCAGCCCACCGTGGAGCAGCCGGCGATGAAGGCGACCGAGAGGCCGTTGAAGCCGTAGCCTTCCTGGGCGGCGAGCTGGGTGATGGCGTGCGGGGAGATGCCCGTGATGTTGAGGGAGCCGGCGAGGCCGCAGAAGGCGCCGGAGATGACCATGCACAGGATGATGGAGCGGTCGACGTTGATGCCCGAGAAGCGGGCGGCGTCGCGGTTGTAGCCCACGGCACGGAGCTCATAGCCGAGCTTGGTGCGGGAGAGCAGCCAGCCCGCGAAGATGGCGACCAGGATGCCCACGATGAAGCCGATGTTGAGGTCGGTCTTGAGCAGGACCTCCTTGAGCCAGGGGATACCGTTCAGGAACTCGATGCCCGCGTCGGACTTCTTCCAGTTGTAGAGGATGGTGGTGTAGCCGCTCGTGTTGATGGGCAAGGCGCTCGTGGAGTTCTCCTTGTGGAAGGTGTCGCTCATGACCACGAAGTTGCAGAGGTAGAGCATGATCCAGTTGGTCATGATCGAGGTGATGACCTCATGGATGCCGAACTTGGCCTTGAGGAAGCCGATGAAGGCTCCCAGGAGCGCGCCGCCGAAGATGCCGCAGCAGATGAGCAGCGGGATTTCGAGGACGGGCGGCAGGTCGACCATGACGCCCACGATGGACGTGAGGATGGTGCCGAGGATGTACTGGCCCTCGGCGCCGATGTTGAAGAGGCCGGTCTGGAAGGCGAACGCGACGCCCACGCCCGTGAGCAGGATCGGCGTGGCCTTGATGATGACGTTGGCGATGTACTTGGGCCTGCCGAGCGCGCCGGAGAAGAGCGCCCCGAAGGAGCCCAGCGGGTCGTAGCCGGCGACCGCGAGGACCACGGCAGCCACGAGGAAGCCGAGAAGGATGGCGACGATGGAGGAGGCGATGGGCTTCCTCAGGAACTTGATGAGGGCCTTCACTTGGCACCACCTCCTGCCATGAGCAGGCCGAGCTCGTTCTCGTCGACCGTGCCCTGCTCGTACGTGCCCACGATCTGGCCGTGGTAGATGACCGCGATGGTGTCGGAGACGTCCATGACCTCGTCGAGCTCGAAGGAGATGAGCAGGATGGCCGCGCCGCGGTCACGCTCGGCGATGAGCGTCTTGTGCACGAACTCGATGGCGCCCACGTCGAGGCCGCGGGTCGGCTGGAAGGCGATGAGGAGGTTGGGGGCAGCCGAGACCATGCGGGCGATGATCGCCTTCTGCTGGTTGCCGCCCGAAAGCCCGCTCATGCGCTCGTCCTCGCAGCCGGACGGGCGGATGTCGAACTTCTCGATGAGCTCGGTGGTGTAGGACTTCAGCTTGTCGTAGTCGAGCGTGATGCCCGCGCCGAACTCCTCGTCCACGTGGCGCTCGAGCACGGTGTTCTCGCTCACCGCAAAGGGAAGCACGAGGCCCCAGCGATGACGGTCGGAGGGAATCGTGGCCACCGAGTGCGTGTAGGTGTTGCGCGGGGTGGTGTTTTGGACTTCCTCGCCGTTGATCTTGATAGTGCCCGCCTGGGCCTTGACTATGTTGGTGATGGCGTCGACGAGCTCCTGCTGGCCGTTGCCGTCGATGCCGGCGATGCCCACGATCTCGCCCGCGCGCACCTCGAGGTTGAGGTCGCGCACCTGGTCGATGCCGCGCTCGTCCTTGACCGTGAGGCCCTGGATGGAGAGCACGGGCTCGCCGGGGTGGGCCTTGGTCTTCTCGACCGTGAGGTTGACGTTGCGGCCGACCATCTTGGAGGCGAGGTCGGTCTCGTTGGTCTCCTTCACGTTGACGGTGCCCATGTACACGCCGCGGCGGATGATGGAGCACTCGTCGGAGGACTGCATGATCTCCTTGAGCTTGTGGGTGATGATGATGATCGTCTTGCCCTTGGCGATGAGGTCATGCATGATCTCGATGAGCTTCTCGATCTCCTGCGGCGTGAGGACGGCCGTGGGCTCGTCGAGAATGAGGATCTCGGCACCACGGTAGAGTGCCTTGAGGATCTCGACGCGCTGCTGCATGCCGACGGTGATGTCCTCGATGACGGCGTCGGGATCGACGTCGAAGCCGTACTCCTCGACGAGGGCCTGCACCTCTTGGCGGGCCTTCTTCATGTCGAGGACGCCCGCTGCCCCGCACACCTCGTCGCCGAGGATGATGTTCTCGGTGACGGTGAAGTTCTCCACGAGCATGAAGTGCTGGTGGACCATGCCGATGCCGTGCTTGATGGCATCGGTCGGGGTCGCGATCTTGACCTCCTCGCCGTTGAGGTAAATGCCGCCCTCATCGGCTTGGTACAGGCCATAGAGGATGTTCATGAGCGTTGTCTTGCCGGCGCCGTTTTCGCCCAGGATGGCATGGACGGTCTGCTTCTTGACGTCCAGGTCAACGTGGTCGAGCGCCGTGAACACTCCGAACTTCTTGAGAATGCCATGCATCTGCACGGCGTACTCCGAACTGACTTCCACGCGCCACCTCCCTATGTTGCAGTGATGCCTTAATGATAGTGGAGAAATGGTGTGCTGGTATGCGTGAAAGCCGATGAATTTGATTGACGCGAAGCGCGGGGGAGTAAGGGGCGGGCGCAAATGGCTGCATGAGCGCCCACATATCAAAGAGTTTCCGAGTTGGGAGGGGTGCCGCGCGGGTGCGGCATGAAAAAGGGGCGCCCCGAAGGGCGCCCCAGCTGCTGCTCTGTCGCGTAAGGCTTAGAGGGAAGCGATGTAGGTCTTGAGGTCGTCAGCGTTGGCGGGAACGGTGATCTCGCCGGCAGCGATCTTCTCGATGAGGGCGAGGGCGTCGTTGTAGACCTCGTCGGGGAGCAGGTCGTGCGTGGGGGCGATGCCCACGGCGTCGTCGGCAGCGCCGAGGGTGATGTTGGTGCCACCCGCGAGCTCGCCGGAGATGAGCTGCTGGGAGATCTTGACGATGGCCTGGTCAACGCGCTTGAGGGCGGAGGTGATGACGGTCTCGGGGGCGAGGTGAGCCTGGTCCTGGTCAACGCCGATGGCGTAGACGCCAGCCTCAGAGCAAGCCTCGATCATGCCGACGCCGGTGCCGCCAGCGGCGTGATAGAGGACGTCAGCGCCGTCGGAGATCATCTTCTGAGCGATGGACTTGCCCTTGGCGGCATCGCCGAAGGACTCGGCCCACTGGCCGGTGTAGGTGACGGAAAGGCCCTGCTCCTTGTTGGCATACTCGATGCCCGCGTAGTAGCCCTGCTCGAAGGCCTGCATGACCTCGGAGTTGATGCCGCCCACGAA
>CACYAX010000172.1 GCA_902772435.1 uncultured Coriobacteriaceae bacterium
GACCCCGGTATCCTGACCTCGGCCTTGCCCGTCTGCCTTGCCTGCGTCAGCAGCCAGAAGGCCGCCTTCTGCGCTATGCCGCTGTAGGACAGCAGCTCCAGCCGCTGCTGGAGCATGTAGGTGGCGGAGGCGATCTCCGTCATCAGGTTCTCCAGGATGCGGACATCCCTCTGCATGAGGCCGAGCAGGTCGGTGCGCCGAAACATCATCACGGTGGAAGGCTCCACGGCAACCACGTCGCAGGGATAGGTCTTGTGCGCAGAGAAGACGGCGGCAGGCCCGACCAGCTCCCCGGGCCCTCGCAGCGAGACGTTCACTTGGCTTCCATTGGGGAAGGTCTTCTGCGCCTGCACGTGGCCTTCCAGCACGACGCCGACGCGCGAGGCCTCCTCCATCAGGAAGAAGACCGTCTCGCCCTTGTCGTAGCACTGGATGTGGTGGGGCGTCCTCTCCAGGTCCTCCCGCAGCTCCCGTGCGGGAATCCCCCTGAAGAGCGTACTGGCCTCAAGTACGGAATAGTCCATGGCACGATCTCCTCCTCGCGAATGCTGCCATCTATCATACGCCAAAAATCTTTTCTAGCTGTATCTCCAGATACAGATTCTTTGCTTTTTCCCGTCTACACTATCGTCGTACCCTAGAGGAGAGAGGCAACCATGATCCGCAAGATCATCCACATCGACGAAGAGAAGTGCAACGGCTGCGGGCTGTGCGCCAGCGCCTGCCACGAGGGCGCGATCGACATGGTCGGCGGCAAGGCAAAGCTGGTCAGGGAGAGCTTCTGCGACGGCTTTGGCGACTGCCTGCCCGGCTGCCCGACGGGCGCCATCACCTTCGAGGAGCGCGAGGCCCCGGCATACGACGAGCAAGCTGTCAAACAAGCACAGGAGGCACAGAGGATGGAATCGACGAACCATGCACACCACCAGGGCGGCTGCCCCGGGTCCCGGATGATGCAGTTTGCGCACGCCGAGGAGGCGACGGCCCCTGCCACGTACGGCAGGCCCGTCTCCCGCCTGGCGCAGTGGCCCTGCCAGATCAAGCTGGTGCCCACCCAGGCTCCCTTCTTCGACGGCGCAAAGCTGCTCATTGCGGCGGACTGCACCGCCTACGCCTACGCCAACATGCACGAGGAGTTCATGCGGGGCAAGGTCACCATCATCGGCTGCCCCAAGCTCGACGACGTGGACTACGCCGACAAGCTGACGGCCATCATCCGGGACAACGACATCCAGAGCGTGACCATCGTGCGGATGGAGGTGCCCTGCTGCGGCGGCCTGCAGCAGGCGGTGCAGAACGCCCTGCAAGCCAGCGGAAAGTTCATCCCCTGGCAGGTCGTGACCATCTCGCGTGACGGCAGGATCCTGGACTAACGCAGGTTTTGACACAAGGTTGGAGGAAACGACATGAGCTATGCGGATTGGAAGGACCAGGTCTTCGGCTTCAAGACCATCGACGTGCGCGGCATCCAGGGCAACTTCTTTCAGGGACTGAGGAAGCAGGCCATGGCGCTGCCCGTGGGCGGCGGGCTGGAGATCATCCAGAGCTTCGACCCCATCCCGCTGTACGAGGTCATGGAGGGCCTGGGCTTCGAACATCACACCGAGCAGGTGGCAGACGCGGAGTTCCACGCCTGGTTCTATCGCACAGAGGCAAAGCAGGAGGAGAAGGACATCCCCATGCGTCCGGCCGCACTGACCAACATGCCGCTGATCGACGAGGGCCTCGGCAAGGTCGCGGTGGAGTTCTGGGACCTGACATGGAATGACGGGCGCCGCCACCTGCCCTACGAGATCCGCCTGCTGCTCTCCCTGACCAACGCGGTGGGAGCCGGGCGGATGCGTCAGGCCACACGGGAGCTCGTGAAGGCCTACATCCACGGCCTGGACAGCGCGGCGTTGGACGACGTGTTCGAGCTGCTGGCGTGGAACCAGGGCATCGGGTACTTCAGCTCTGAGATTGGCCCGTCCACCCTCTTTGCCGCCTACAAGGCCATCAAGAGCATGGAGAGGCGGGGCGCAGACCGCAGCGAGATCTGCGAGGCGCTGAAGGAGCGGTTCGGCGAGAAGAACCCAGATGTGAAGGTGATGGGATGAACGAGAAGGTAGGAGAGGTGTTTGCCATCGCGGCGGACAACGCGCCGGTCCCCGGCTGCACGGTCTCCAAGGCCGTCCACAGCGGGGCAAACGACGTCATCTACTTCTCCATGGCACCGAACACGGACATCAGCGCGGAGATCTTCCCGTACCACAAGCTGATCCTCGTCGCGGGCGGCAGCATGGAGGTCTACGGAAGGGGCGGCTTCGTGCGGAGGCTCGACGCAGGCGAGTGCATCGTCACCCCAACGGACACGCCTGTGGGCATGCGCACGTCGGAATCGGCAGTCTATACGGAAATCACGATAAGGAGGAACGACACCATGAACGAGGCAATCAAGGCAGGCGAGGTGTTCGAGCTGGCGGGGCTCGTGCCCTACGCGGACGGCAAGATCGTCAACATGGACGTGGCACACAACGGCAAGATGAAGTTCGTCGTCATGGCCTTCGACGAGGGCACCGCCCTCTCCGAGCACGCCGCCCCCGGCGAGGCGCTGGTCTTCGCCCTGGACGGCGAGGGCGTCATCGGGTACGAGGGCAAGGACCACCCCATCAAGGCCGGGGAGAGCTTCCACTTCGCCAAGGCGGGGCTCCATTCCGTGAGGGCAACGAAGAGGTTCAAGATGGCGCTGCTGCTCACGCTTGAGTGAGCAGCCATACCGCACGCATCAAACTCTTAAGGAGAGTGGCACAGATGATCCAGGTCGCCTTCTATGACACGAAGGAATATGACAAGCCTTCCTTCGAACAGTATGGCAGCCAGCATGGCGTGCAGTTCCGCTTCCTGGAGACCAAGCTGAACGAGGACACGGTGGAGCTGGCCAGGGGCTGCGACGCGGTGTGCGTGTTCGTGAACGACACGGTCAACGCCGCTGTGATCGAGAGGCTGCACGAATACGGCGTCAAGCTGATCGCCCTGCGCTCCGCCGGCTACAACAACGTGGACGTGCGGGCGGCCTTCGGCAAGGTCCACGTCGTCCACGTGCCCGCCTACTCGCCCTATGCCGTGGCGGAGCACGCCATCGCGCTGCTGCTCACATCCGTGCGCCGCACCCCACAAGGCATACAACCGCACGCGGGACTTCAACTTCTCGCTGAGCGGACTGACGGGGTTCGACCTCCACGGGAAGACCGTGGGGGTCATCGGCAC
Source organism: uncultured Coriobacteriaceae bacterium (assembly GCA_902772435.1). GTDB lineage: Bacteria > Actinomycetota > Coriobacteriia > Coriobacteriales > Atopobiaceae > UBA1367. Next base: position 3,247 of record CACYAX010000172.1, read on the forward strand.
GGGCAAGATCGGGAGGATCTTCATCGACATCTGCCGCGGGTTCGGGATGCACGTCATAGCCTACGACCGCTTCCCCGCCCAGGACGGCGGCATCGAGTACGTCTCCCTGGACGAGCTGTTCGCCCGCAGCGACATCATCTCCCTGCACTGCCCCCTGACGGAGGAGACCAGGCACATGATCGATGCGGATGCCATTGCCCAGATGAGGAAGGGGGTCGTGATCGTCAACACGTCCCGAGGCGGGCTCGTCGACGCGGAGGCGCTCCTCGAGGGCATCAAGGCGCGCAAGGTCGGCGCGGCCTGCCTGGACGTGTACGAGGAGGAGGCTGACGTCTTCTTCGAGGACCGCTCCGGCCACATCCTGAACGACGACCTGCTGTCGCGCCTGATCTCCATGCCCAACGTGATCGTCACCTCCCACCAGGCGTTCCTGACGGCAGAGGCGCTGGACAACATCGCGGAGACGACGGTGGGCAACATCCTGTCGTACTTCGAGCGCGACGGCATCTGCGACAACGAGCTGTGCTACCGCTGCGGCAACATCGAGCGGTGCCGCAAGGAACGGAAGGAGAGGTGCTTCTGAGGGGGCTTGACCATGAAAGCTCATCGCAAACGAAGCTTTCGTGTGCTGCGGCCTGTGCGAGGAAACCTGCCCCCATGGTCTTTTCCATGAGCGACGCGGGCGTTGCCCGACCATTGAGGGCGAAATACCGGAAGAAGCGATGGACACTGCCGCTGTAGCCAAGGAGGATTGCACCGTTGGTGCCATAGAGAAGGCTTAAAAGAAGGAGGAAAAGCCATGCGTACGAGTATTGTCAGGGTAATCGGACGGGAGATCATCGACTCTCGCGGGAATCCCACGGTCGAGGCGGAAGTCTGGCTGGAGGATGGGACGGCTGGAAGAGGCTGACGGACCGACTTGGCGACAAGGTGCAGCTGGTGGGCGACGACCTGTTCGTCACCAACACCGAGCGCCTAGCCAAGGGCATTAAGCTGGGTTGCGGAAACTCCATTCTCATACGGAGTCGAGACTGCCAGCAGGGTCTTCACGTCGACACTTGGGCGTATGAACACGGAGGTCGTCGGGCTATTGTGCCTGGACAGTACGCACAAGGTGATTGGCTATTCCACCGTGGCCATGGGCTCAGTCGATCGGGTCACGCCATCCGTAGCGCAGATCCTGAG
>CACYAX010000173.1 GCA_902772435.1 uncultured Coriobacteriaceae bacterium
CGCCTGTATGCGCGCATCGACCTCCGCGTGGACCAGATGTTCGAAGCTGGGCTCGTGGATAAGGTCCGCGCCCTTGCCGAGCGGGGGCTGAATGCCCAGTCGACCGCGGGGCAGGCCATCGGCTACAAGGAAGTGCTGCAGGCACTCGCGGGTGAGATCAGCATGGACGAAGCCCGTGACCTCGTCAAACGGCGCACGCGGCACTACGCGAAGCGCCAGCTCTCATGGCTGCGCCGCGATGGGCGCGCACGATGGCTCGATTACGATACGATAGATGAGGACGAAGCCGTTCGCCTGGTACTCGAAGCTACCAACGACTCACCGCAGCAGAAAGGGCTCTAGATGGCTCGTTTCACGCCCCAGTCCACTGCCCCCGTGCCCGAGCGCGCCATTCTCGTGGGTGCTGACCTCGGGAAGTCCGATTGGCCTATCGAGGAGTCGCTCGCCGAGCTGGGCCGCCTTTCTGAGACCGATGGCGCCGTCGTGGTCGGCACGCTCATCCAGCGCCTCGACAAGCCCGTACCCAAGACCTTCATCGGTTCTGGCAAGGTCGAGGAGCTCGTGCAGCTCGTGAAGGCGCTCGATGCCGACGTGGTCATCTTCGATGACGAGCTCACGCCCTCGCAGCAGGCCAACCTCGAGAAGGCCGTCAAGGAGCCCGTGAAGGTCATCGACCGCACCGCGCTCATCCTCGACATCTTCGGCAACCATGCGAAGACGCGCGAAGGGCGCCTGCAGGTGCAGCTCGCCCAGCTGCAGTACCTGCTCCCACGCCTGAGGGGCATGTGGAGTCACCTCGTGGGCGAGCAGACGCGCGGCGGGATCGGAAGCCGTTTCGGCCAGGGCGAGAGCCAGCTCGAGGTCGACCGTCGCCTCGTGCGCGACCGCATCGCAAGCCTCAAGCACGAGTTGAAGGAACTTGACAAACGCCGGAAGGTTCAATCGAAGGCTCGTTGGGACTCTGGCGTCTACCGCGTCGCCCTCGTAGGCTACACCAACGCCGGCAAATCGACGCTGCTCAACAAGCTTACGGGCTCGGAGGTCTACGCGCGCGACGAGCTCTTCGCCACCCTTGACCCGACCACGCGCTCGCTCGACCTCGAAGAAGGGCGCAAGATCACGCTCACGGACACCGTGGGCTTCATCCAGAAGCTTCCCACCATGCTCGTCGAGGCCTTCAAATCGACCCTGGCGGAGGTTGCCGCAGCTGACCTGATCCTGCACGTGGTCGATGCGAGTGACCCCAACGCCGACAAAGAGATCGCTGCCGTCGAAGGCGTGCTGTCTGACATCGGCGTCAAGGACACCAAGAGCGTCCTGGTCTTCAACAAATGCGACCTCCTGTCTGAGGAGGAGCGCAGGGCGCTGCTCGTCACTAACCCCGAGGCCGTCAGCATTTCCGCACTTGACGGGAGCGGCCTGCGCGGGCTGCTCTACCGCATCGCCAGCGAGGCAAGCCAAGGCGACGTGACAATGACGGTGCTCGTTCCCTACGACAAGGGCATGCTCATGAAGATGGTCCACGAACGCTGCCAGATCCTGAGCGAGCGCTATGTTGAGGGTGGCCTGCTTGCCACGGTACGGGCCTCGGAGCGCATGGCCATGACGCTCGAACCGTATCGCTGCGAAGACTCAGACGCCGAAGAGGGCGAGCAGCTCTAGGCAAAGGCCTATGCCGGTATCAGGAAGCTCGTGACCAGAAGCAGAAGCGGCTGGTGCAGCACGTAGATGGGCAGTGCGAGCTTGCCGACGGTCTCAAGGGGCGGACAGCTGATGTTGGCCACCTGGGCGGGGAGGTTCCCCTGCTTGAAGTAGCGGCCCAGAGCGCTTCCCGCGAGATACAGGAGCAGATAGGGGAGAAGCGGATAGTAGTCCCCCGATGCGAACGTAGGGCCGGGAAGGCCGAGCCACGAGAGATACGGGGTCGCATAGAGCTCCCGCGGCAAGGCGAACGTGAGGCCCCCGATGCCTATCCGACCCTGCGCGAGGGGCAACAACACCAGGAACAGCACGAAGAGCACCGCGGCGGCCGCGGGCCCACAGGGCCTGAACCCCAGCCTGTCCAAAAGCACGCACGTAAGCGTGCAAGCCCCCATGCAGTAGATGATGCCGAAATTGATGGGCGTGTCCACGGCGGCAAACGTGGTCACGACGAACACGAGGGCGGCAACTGCAAGGTATTTGAGGCTGCGGCGCAGATTGTCGCGAGAATAGGCGAACATGCATCCGGCGACGCTCACGAACGCCCACGAGATGCTCGCACGCCAGATGTCTTGCAGAGGCGGCGCGAACCAAGCGAGCGGGACACCTGAGATGAACTTGAGGTCATAGCACAGATGAAAGAGGACCATCGATATGACGGAGAACCCGCGCACGACGTCGAAGACGTGCACGCGGGTCTGGGCCTGGCTATGGGGAGATTGCTCCTGAGCTGCCACGGTTCTAGGAGATCGAACGGATGAGCGCCGTGACACGGCCAACGATGACGGGATCCTTGACATAGATGGGCGTCATGTTGTCATTCTCGGGCTGAAGGCGGATCTGGTCCTTCTCGCGATAGAACGTTTTGACGGTGCAGGACTCGTCAATCATGGCGACGACGATCTCGCCATCATGGGCATCCTTCTGCTCCTTGACGACCACGTAGTCGCCGTCATAGATGCCGGCGTTGATCATGGACTGGCCACGGACACGCAGGACGAAGGAACTGGCATCGCCCACGATGCTCGTGGGAAGCGTGAGGTGTTCCTCGATGTTCTGCTCTGCCAGTATGGGGACACCAGCGGCAACGCGGCCGACGATGGGCAGCGTGATGAAGTTGTTGTCGAGGTCCTGCGTGATGGAGGCAAGCTGGCTCTCCTCGGACTCCTTGCCCGAGACGACCTCGATGGTGCGGGGCTTCTTGGAGTCTCGACGGATAAGGCCACGCTCCTGAAGCACCTTGAGGTGCATGTGGACCGTGGAGGGGGATGCAAGGCCGACCGCCGTGCCGATCTCACGGACAGAGGGCGGGAACCCTCTCTCGCGCGTGTAGTCACAGATGAAGGCGTAGATAGCCTCTTGGCGCTTGCTGAGCTTGTCCTTTGACATGTCTCCTCCTTCTCGCTGGAAGCATCATATCGTATTTCGGGCTAGATTGCAAACGAACGTTCTCAGAATTGTTACTTGACACGAACGAAAGTACGAACATAATAGAAAACAACCGTTCGGATACACATGTTCGGTGATTCACATCTGATTTATGTCCGCCGCATCCGATATACCTAAAACAACAACCGCGGATAGGAAGAAGAGATACCATGAACACCACCGTTACCAGCGCATATGAGATGGTCTACCCGTACTCTGGCTCTGTTGCCCTCAAGCCCGTCTGCCTCGTGAACATGGGCGTCGTACAGGGTGGCCTCTCAAAGGAATCGAACGCCCGTCCCACTGAGTCCCACGATCTTTCGAAGTCCGCGGCACAGCGTGTTCGTTCTTCCCGGCATCACCAAGCCTCCACGACGATGCGCCTTCAGTGCCTCTTCGCCGCGGTGGCAAGCGTCCTTCTGGTCGTTATGGTATCTGCCAGTTGGCTCCTGAGCGACCAATCGGTCGCCACCAGGCGTGCCGACGCGATCTCTTTTGCTGCAAAGACCACCCTCGTGGTGAGCCCTGGCGACTCGCTGTGGAGCATCGCGGAAGGGCACGGCATTTCTGGCTATGAGACCGTCGATGTCGTCTCGTGGATCAAGGAGGCCAACGGTCTCCAGACCGCGACGCTTCAGCCGGGAGAGACCCTCATCGTGCCCGCATAACGGCATGCCCAAATGGTTTGACCTTTTTCATTTGATTATGTAACTGCAATTTCTGGTGTCTTATTACTGCCGCATAAGGGCTAGGTATGTTATCTTCCTTGTGACCAATTCATGAGGGGGAACGATGCGCTGTCCAAAATGTGGCTGTGATGAATCTAAAGTGGTCGATTCTCGTCCATCTGAGAACAATGATGCGATCCGCAGGCGCCGTGAGTGCATTGAGTGCGGATTCCGCTTCACGACCTACGAGCGTCGTGAAGAGCTTCCCCTGGTCGTGGTCAAGAAGGACGGCCACCGGGAGCCCTTCGATCGCCAGAAGCCCATGCGCGGCCTCATCACGGCTGCCGTGAAGCGCGACATCCCGCTCGAGGTCCTCGAGGGCGTTATCGAGAGCATCGAGAGTGAGCAGCGTGACAGCGGCAAGACCGAGGTCACGTCCGAGGAGATCGGCAAGGCCATCCTCAAGCGTCTCGCCGAGATCGACAAGGTTGCCTACGTGCGTTTCGCGTCGGTATACCGCGACTTCAAAGACGTTGACGAGTTCACCGAAGAGATCCGGAGCCTCTCACAATGACGGACACCATCTCGCTTCCCATCAAGCGCCTCGATCCCACGGTC
>CACYAX010000174.1 GCA_902772435.1 uncultured Coriobacteriaceae bacterium
AGGCCCTCGGGCGAGATGTCGCCGGATCGGGGCCCAACTGGCGACAAACGGCAGCCCCGCGGGCGAGATGTCGCCGGTTCACGCCCGAACTGGCGACAAACGGCAGGCACGGGGGCGAGATGTCGCCGGATCGGTTCCCAACCGGCGACAAACGGCAGGCCGGGGGCGCCTGCAACCACGCATGTCTCACGAACAAAAACGGGGCGCCTTACCAGGGCGCCCCGTACTCGTATGCCAACCGATACCCTACGCAGCCTGAGGCTCGTACTCCTCAGTCTTGCTGGTGAGGTGCCAGCACCCGCAATAGGGGCACACGTAGCACCTCAGAGACCTTCCGATCTTAACCTCGCGGCGCCTAGCCACCTTCAAAGCCTCTTTCCTTGAGAAGTACTGCCCTTTCACGAAGCACATGCTCACCGATCGTTTGTCACCGGCGAGGACGGCATCTGAGAAATCGTTCGTGTAGTCTCCGTCCCGTAGCTTCTGGAAGCTGCTTCCGTCCTTCTCGTCGTCTTGGCTCTGCTCGCAACCGTGCAATCCTCGACGTCTACTCGTAGGTTACCTCCTTATTCGGCTGTCAATACGCGGTTGCTAGTGTAGCGCACGAGCGGGACATTAATTCGTTTTGGCATGCGTGTTTGTAGGGAGTTGTCCGTGCGACTAGCGGGCGCCGCTATCTGTTGCGCGACCAGATTCGCTCCAGCCCGCGCGGGCGACGGTATGCCACGCCGAGATGCAGGCCTTTGTCGGGCTCGCGCTCCTCTGGCTTGCAGAGGAAGCCTTGCGCTTCGAGCTGGCGCGTTGCCTCTGCTGCGATGCGCTCGGCAACCCAGCGCTCGTCGCAGCCCACGGGCATGAGCACGTCCTCGACGCTCCAGAAGAGTTGCAGGTCAAAGGCATTGCCTGCCGCGGCTTGTGCCTCACGGCCGGCAGTGCCTGATCTTGCAAACGCCTCGTCGTCGAAGAGGCACCACACGCAGCCCGTGGCGTCGAACCAGCCTGCGCGCTTGCTGCCGTCGTGCCGCTCGAGCGTGTTTGTCAGCTTGAGGCGCACGTGCTTGGCGAGCGCGCGCTCGAACGCGAACCTGTTGCGCTCCGCCGCCTCATGCAGCTCGTCCATGCTCCCACACCTCCTCGCCCGACTCGCGCCGCTCGCTCTCCCCCATTCTCGCGCATTCTCCGTTGCTTTGCGCGCCGCATCCTCCCGCCGAACGCAGCAGAAACGGGCCCCAAACTGATGCGAACGGCAGCCCTCCCGCCAGACGCAGCAGAAACGAGGCCCAAACTGATGCGAACGGCAAGTCCCCCGCCGGACGCAGCGGTTCCGCAGCCCGAACTGGCGACATTCAGCCAGAACAGATGCACGTCGCAGCTCTCCCACCTCGGAGTGCACCGCACCCTCACACCACAACCTGAGCCGCCATCAGAGACCAACATAAATTATGTCAGAAAAGTTACAAACTACCCCTTTCACCATAAAAAACTATCTATGTAACTCCTATTTTTCCGATAGCGGATTACAATTGAGCAGTGTAAGAAACTCCGCCCTGCCTCGCCCGCCCCGAGGGCCCGCAAGGTCGCGGACCGCAACACGTTTGGAGGACACATGAGAAGAGAGAAGCTGCGCCCCATCGCGCTCCTGCTCGCGCTCGCCCTCGCGCTGTCGGGGCTCGGGCGCTGGCCCGTAGCCTCGTTCGCCGAGGAGGCCGCATCCGAGGAGACGCTTGCCGCGCCTGCTCAGGAGGCCGCGCCCGCCCAGGAGGAAATCCCCGCCGAGCTCGCGCAGGAGGCCGCACCCGCGCAGGAGGCCGCACCCGAGGAGGCGCCGGCCATGCCTGCGCTCGCCGAGACGCTGGTCACCCCCGCAGGCGTAACGGTCACGGTCGCCGCTGATGAGGGAGCCTTCCCTGAGGGCACCACGGTCGAGGCCACCGACGTCGCCAAGCAGGAGGCCATCGAGGCAGCCGAGGGCACCGTCGAGGGTACGGTCGTCGACGCGGTCGCGGTTGACATCGTCTTCCGCAGCGCCACAGGCTCCGAGATCGAGCCTGCCGAGGGCCACACGGTCTCCGTCACGATTACCCCCGCCGAAGAGCTCGCAGGCGATGACCATACCGTCATCCACGTGCTTGACGACGGCGAGGCCGAGCAGGTCGAAGCAGTAGAGGCCGTCGACGCCGACTTCGCGAGCTTCGAGGCCGACAGCTTCACGATCTACGCGGTCATCGGCACCGAGGACGAGCTGCCGCCCACCCTCACCTACTACTTCCACGACGCCTCCGGCGAGATCATCGACGGCGCCACGCAGTATGTGAAGGAGGGCGACGAGCTCTACGAGCCCGAGGTGCCCGAGGCACCCAGCGACTCCGAGGCCTTCGCCGGCTGGTTCGAGGAGGGCTCCGACGCTCCCTTCGACGGCTTCGGTGCGATTGGCGAGGTCGCCGCTGACGGCGAGGTCCACCTCTACGCGCGCTTCGGCGAGAAGCTCGCCGTGTTCTACCTCGACCTCGACGGCAACGTCATCTACACCCAGGAGGCCGCTTCCGGCGAGACCGTCGAGGTGCGCGACGACTACCCCTCGATCAACACCGGCTCGCTGACCTCCAAGCTCGATGGCTGGACCCTCACGAAGGGCTCGAGCGAGAAGGTATCTGGCGAGCTCACGCTCGGCTCCGAGAGCGTCACGCTCTACCCCATCGTGGTCGACGGCTTCTGGGTCTCCTTCGAGAGCAACGGCGGCACGGCCTACAGCGCCCAGTTCATCCAGGAGGGCACCAAGCCTGGCACCGCCACCAACCCGGGCACCCCCACCAAGCAGGGCTACACGTTCACCAAGTGGTACACCGACGAGGCGTGCACCAAGGAGTACGACTTCTCCACCAAGGTGACTAAGAACGTCACTCTCTATGCTGGCTACGAGCCTGGTGAGGCCCCCTACCTGGTCCGCTACTGGATTGAGGTGCAGACCTCTAAGGACCCCGAGAGGACCGCGTCCTACGACGATGCCACGAAGACCTGGACCTACAGCTCGGGAACCGCGGGCACCTGGGACTACAAGATGGTCGCCAGGAAGTCCGCCACGGGCCTCACGGGCGACCAGACCACCTACGACGCGGACCTCATCTTCGAGGCCCCGTATAACCAGCAGAGCGCGGCGTTCGAGCTGAACGCCGGGAAGACGGTCGCGAAGACCATCGCGGCTGACGGCTCCACGGTCATGGACGTCTACTACGACGCCAAGGCCTTCACCCTCACCTTTTTGTTCCCCAGCGTCGCCCGCCCGAATATCGTGAACGACGTCACCGTGACCGACACGGTCAAGTACGGAGCAAACATCGACTACATGTGGGACACGATCTACAGCTACAACAAGGACGGCTATGAGGTCCTGGCGCCCAACCGCAGGTTTGTGTGGACCTATGATCCTGGCTCCCAGTTCATCGAGGACCGCGCGGAGCATCCTACGATGAGCCAGCCAACCGACCAGGTATGGAAAATCGGTTCGAGGGGCGCTGACAACCTGTTCTACCGCACCTGGCTGGAGACCTTGGACGGTGTCGACCCAGACGGCAACCCGGGTGTAGCGAACCAGTCCGCCCGCGTCAAACTCGGCACGGTAACTGATGAGAGGACGTATTACCTCAAAGGAGAGTATTCGTTCTATGCCGGAGCCAACGGCGCCACCTCAGCTTCCCCCGACGGAACTCCTGGATTCACGTGCCGTGGAGACTATTCGGACGGTAACTACGTCAAATACAAGGATACGTATGAAAGGTATCCCGGCTACACGATGATCTGGTTCCATGCGCATGTACCCGCAGTAGACAACTGGACCTACTACAACCTCTACAACAGGCGGACTTCCGTCGAGCAGCCGGAATTGCAGTACGAAGCGTACACTTCGAGAACGTTCAGTTTCGATGTCTACTATGAGACTGACGGCTACCTCGACGTCTACTACTTCCGCAATCAGTACAACCTCGACTTCCACGAGAACGGCGGTGAGGAGCTCGAGGACAAGGTGCTCTATTACGAGAAGAGGCTTGCCGAGTTCGAGCCCGCGAACTATGTTGAAGGCGAGACCACGCGCACGGACGCGGACGGCAGGGCGTTCGTCTTCAAGGGCTGGTACACCGATGCGGCGCTGACTGAGGACTCCAAGTTCGAGAGCTTCGACATCACGATGCCCGCCTACGACGTGAACCTCTACGCCAAATGGGAGCCGGTCACCTACACGGTCACCTTCGACTCCAACGGCGGCTCCGAGGTCGCGGCCCAGGCCGGCCTCGAGTACGGCGACAAGGCGGCGCGCCCGGCCGACCCGACGCGCGCGGGCTACCAGTTCCTCGGCTGGACGCTGGAGGGAGAGCCCTACGGCTTCGGCAGCGGCGTGACCCAGG
>CACYAX010000175.1 GCA_902772435.1 uncultured Coriobacteriaceae bacterium
CGTGCTCACCGAGAAGGCCGCCATGAAGTTCGGCGTTTCCCCGGGAGACCAGATACTGCTCTTCGAACAGGATGACGTGGGCAATGCCATCGGGGAGGGCCACCCGCTCACCGTGACGGGCGTGGCGGAGTACTACGTGGACAACCTCGTCTACGTGGGGCGCGATGCCTGGGGCCAGGTGGACGGGGAGGAGCCCGTCTTCTCGACGATCGTGGCCAAGGTGGAGGAGGACGCCAGCCTGCGCGAGAGCCTGAGCCAGCGCCTGCTCGCCCGCGATGACGTCTCCACCGTGCTCTATCGCGACGAGACCGTGAAGAAGTACCGTGACATGCTCTCGGTCGTGGACCTCGTCGTCGTGGTGCTCATCGTGTCGGCGGCGGCCCTCGCGTTCATCGTGCTCTACAACCTCACCAACATCAACGTGGACGAGCGCGTGCGCGAGATCGCGAGCCTCAAGGTGCTCGGCTTCACGAGGGGCGAGGTGTACGCCTACATCTTCCGCGAGATCGCGCTGCTGTCGCTTCTGGGCGACGCGTTGGGCATGCTGCTGGGTACCTACCTCGAGCGCTTCGTGGTCGTGACTGCCGAGGTGGACTACGTGATGTTCGGCAGGAGCATCCATGTCCCCAGCTACTGCTATGCGTTCGTGCTCACGATGGTCTTCACGGTGCTCGTCATGTCCTTCATGCGCAGGAAGCTCGACCGGGTGGACATGGTCGAGTCGCTCAAGTCCGTGGACTAGCGGCCGTCGCTTCGCTTACCGAACGCATGCCCCCTGCGGTGCGGAGCGCCCTCGGAGAGATATAGAATGGTGCGGATTCATCGTTGCGAGAGGGGTGCATCAGCATGGCACGTACCAAATTCACCAAGGCGGAAATCAGCTGGATTCTCTACGACGTGGGCAACTCCGCGCTCGTGCTCCTGGCTACGAGCGTCATCCCCATCTACTTCAACTACCTCGCCGCCAAGGACCCGGCGGTCGAGCAGGTGGCCGTGGGTGCCTGGGGCCTCGCCGAGACCATCGCCTCGCTCATCATCGCCCTGCTCATGCCCGTGCTCGGCTCCGTCGCCGACATGCAGGGCATGCGCAAGAAGTTCATCATCGGCACGGTGGGCACCGGTGCGGTGGCAACCATCGCCATGGGCTTCCCCACCAACTGGCTGCCGTTCCTCATCATCTACGTGGTCTCGGCCGTCATGCTCAACTCGTCCTTCGTGTTCTACGACGCGCTGCTGGTGGACGCCACCACCGACGAGCGCATGGACGAGGTCTCCTCCCAAGGCTTCGCCTGGGGCTATGTGGGCTCGTGCATCCCCTTCATCGTCTGCCTGCTCGTGGTGCTCAACGCCGAGAAGCTGGGCCTGACCATGCAGACCGCCATGCTCATCGCCTTCGTCATCACCACCGTCTGGTGGGTGGCCTTCACCATCCCCATGCTCAAGAACGTCGAGCAGAAGAGCTACAAGCCCTATGAGCCCAACGCGCTCGGCAAGGCCATCACGGGCATCGGCACCACCCTCAAGAACATCTGGGCCGACGAAGGTCTGCGCTGGTTCATCCTCGCGTACTTCTTCTATATCGACGGCGTGCACACCATCATCAAGATGTCCACCTCCTACGGCTCCAACCTCGGCATCGAGGGCACGCAGCTCGTGCTCGCGCTGCTCGTGACGCAGTTCGTGGCGTGGCCCGCCTCCATCATCTACGGCAAGCTCGGCCACAAGGTGGGCACCAAGAAGATGATCCTCGTGGGCATCCTGGGCTACTTCTGCATCACGCTCTACGCCGCCTTCTTCCTGCGCACGGCGCGTGACTTCTGGATCCTCGCCATCTGCGTCGGCCTCTTCCAGGGCGGCATCCAGGCGCTGTCGCGTTCCGAGTTCGGCAAGCTCTGCCCCAAGGAGCACGCCAACGAGTACTTCGGCTTCTTTGACATCTTCGGCAAGTATGCCGCCATCCTCGGCACGGGCCTCGTCTCCGCCTTCACCTTCCTCACGGGCAAGCCCGAGCTCGGCGTGCTCTCCATCGCCATGCTCTTCATCGTGGGCTTCTTCCTCATGTCGAAGGTCCCCGACACCAAGGCCGAGACCGAGTAGGCACGAGCCGCGTATCGCCAACTTGAGCGCGTGAAAGGAGCGAGCCATGCCCGCTGTGCTCACCCATGACTTCTTTGGCCGTGACGCCTTCGATATGGTGGCCGCCGAGCTGGGTCTTACGACCTCGGACGAGCGCGATGCCTTCCTGCTGGGAAACCAGGGCCCCGACCCGCTCTTCTACTTGGTGGCCGCGCCGTGGGTCGGCTCCCAAAACCGCATGGGCGGGCGCATGCACCACGAGCAGACGCCGAAGCTCCTCGCGTCCCTGCGCGAGGCCGTGGAGACGGTCCCGACGAGCGAGCGTGGCGTGGCCGTCGCCTACGCGGCCGGCTTCCTCTGCCACTACCTGCTTGACTCCACGATGCATCCGCTCGTGTTCGGCCAGCAGTACGCGCTCTGTGATGCGGGCGTCGATGGCCTCACGCGCGCCGACGGCAGCCGGGTGCACCAGGAGATCGAGAAGGACTTCGACGAGATGGTGCTCTTCACCAAGACGGGTGAGACCATCGCCACGTACAAGCCCTACCGCAAGGTGCTCCGAGCATCGGACAAGGTGCTCGCGACCATCGACAAGCTGTACTTCTACGCGAACCTCTGGACCTATGACCAGAGCGTCGACCTCGACGTCTTCACGCAGGCGACCAAGGCGTTCCGGCTCATGCAGCGCGTCTTCTACGCGCCTGGAGCGGCCAAGCGGCGCGTGTGGGTGGGCATCGAGGGGCTCGTGGGCAAGGGCGGCTACTCGCAGTACGACGCCATGGCCCACAGCGTGCGCAGGGAGACCGTCTCCGCCTTCGACAACCATGAGCACCTCGACTGGGAGAACCCCTTCACCGGGGCGCACACCACGGAGAGCTTCTGGGACCTCTACGAGGAGGCACAGGCACGCGTCTTCGACGCGGAGCGCCTGTTCTTCTCTGAGGGCTTCGACCAGGAGCGGGCGCGCGAGCTCTCGGGCGACCTCAACTTCGACGGCCAGCCGCTCGACGCTGATGGCCTCACGGACGACGAGGCATAAGGTGGCCGTAGAGCGCGCGCTTGCCATCAGACACGTCATGCAGGCAAACAAGAGCAAGGACACCGGTCCTGAGCTTTTGGTGCGCACCGCCCTGCGCGCGGCGGGCTATCCAGGCTACCGCCTGCACTGGAAGAAGGCTCCGGGCCATCCCGACATCTGCTTTCCGGGGCGCAAGCTGGCCATCTTCGTGAACGGCTGCTACTGGCACCGCTGCCCGTACTGCACGGGCACGTCCCCCAAGACCAACGTGGCGTTCTGGGAGAACAAGTTCGCGCGCAACCAGGCCCGTGACCAGCGCGACCAGGAGCTCCTGAGCGGCGCCGGATGGGACGTCGTGGTGGTGCGGGAATGCCGTCTCAAGCACGGGCGCGCTTCGGCCACCCTCGCGGCCCTCGTCGAGGAACTGGGCGTGCGCAGCGCCGAGGCGGCGTCTCACGAGCCGCTCGCGGGGCGCGTGGTGGAGCTCTGCGCGCCCGAGGCGTGGCATTTGGCGCGGGCGCACGGGCGCATGGCGGCAGTGCGCCGCCGCAACGCGCGGCATTGACCGCCGGCCCGCCACGCAGGGGGTTATGCATGCTCTGAGCGTTCTCACGCTCCTCATGCGCGGCATCGGGCGCGAGCGCTTACAATAGGAATGCAAGTAATGCGGTGCCTTATGGGCGGCACGGGGAGGAGGCGAGCATGGCGACGTATGTGTTCTCGGATGTGCACGGCCATGCGGCGACGCTGGACCGTCTGCTCAGCCGCATCTCTCCCAGCTCCTCCGACAGCATCTACATGCTCGGCGACATGATCGACCGCGGACCTGACCCCGTGCGCGTGATGAAGATCTGCCACGAGCTCGACAACTGCTGTGTACTCAAGGGCAACCACGAGGACCTCATGCTCGATTTCCTCGCCCATCCCCAAGACCCGCTGGCCCATTACAACTGGGTGCTCAACGGGGGCGTGACCACGGCCGAGGGCCTGACGGAGCTCGCCATGCTCGAGCGCAACGAGCTTCTGGACTGGGTCGCTGACCTCCCGGAATGGCAGATCACCACGGTGGGGGAGCGCATGTACGTGCTCGTGCACGCGGGCATCATGCCGCTTGAGCAGATGCCCTGCGGCTCGACCGACTTCGACGAGGTCGCGCGCGTGCTCACGGAACAGAGTCCCGAAGACCTCGTGTGGATCCGCGAGGATTTCTGGGGACAGCCTACCGGCCTCATCAACGACAAGGGCGAAGGCGCCATCGTCATCGCC
>CACYAX010000176.1:0-7867 GCA_902772435.1 uncultured Coriobacteriaceae bacterium
GCCGCCACGGTGAATTAGACACTCAACATTGTCGGCCTAATCCGCGGATATGCATGCAGGAGGGGCTTCAAAGTTTTATGTCCTGCTCATATCGTCTTTGGCAAAGCATGTGATGGAACGCGCTGCCGACCAACTCTTCGGCACGCGGGAACTCCTAGTGGCGGGACGTGCGGAGCTTCTCGATGAGGGCCACGATGGAGGAGGCACCCTCCCGGTCGCCCGACACCACCAGCACCGTGTCGTTGCCCGCGACTGAGCCCTTGATCTCGGGAAGGCTCGCGGCGTCGACGGCGGCAGCCACGCCGGGCGCGGTCCCCGGCTGGGTCTTCACGATCACGAGGTTCTCGGCAGCCTCGACGGTGTTCACGAACTCGGCTACCATGCGCTGCAGGTGAAGGTCTTCGGCGAGCACGTAGATGCCTTCGGAGAGCTTGCGCAGGCCCATATCACCGATGTCACGCGAGACGGTTGCCTGCGTGCAGTCATAGCCGAGCTCCTGCAGCTGCTCCACAAGTTCGCGCTGCGTATGGATGGACTGGCTCCGCACGATATCCCTGATTGCATCCTGACGATTGTTCCGTCGCTTCACCATCGTTTCCCCCAAAAGGAACAACCATGCATATCAGCATGGCAATATGCACCAAGCACTTGCATTGTAAAAGACTGCTCTGCAGGTATTCCAACTAATCGATAAGAGGTAACACAGTCATGATGAGCGTTTCACGCGCAGCGTGTTCGCATAAAACAGGCTTCTCATGCGACAGGCATGTATGAGGCATGTTTCACAGCTTATGTAACCATTCCCCTCTTTTCTGGCATTCATTACCCTGTTTTGCCATAGTATGTCTACAGAGAACGCAATTTAGAAGCAGCAGCAGGAGGTTCCCATGGCCTATTCCAACGACGGAAGACGTTCTGGCGTCCCTCGACGCTCCCAGGGTCGCGTCGGCGAGAGCCGCGGCTCCCAGGGCTCGGTGACGAGCCAGGGGTCGCGTCCAGCCCGTGCGCGCGGCGGCAGCGCCTCGCAGTACCGCAGCTCGCGCGGTTTCGCCTCGTTCAATGGCCGGCAAACGAAGCTCAATTCGCGCGCGAATGGCCTGAGGCTTGACGGCCGCCGTCACGGCCTTCTCAACGAGGCCTCGCGCAATCCACGCATGCTTCTGGCCCTTGTGACCAGCGTGGTACTCATCGTCATCTGCGCTTTCGGCATCACCAACCTCGTACGCAGCTGCGTGGCCGAGCGCCAGGCCGAGACCCCCGCAAACCAGCTGGACAGCAGGGTCGCTGGCGGCATCTCCGACGAGATGACCGACCTGTTCACCACGGCACTCGACCGTGGTGATGACCTCGAGACCATCGCCGCACACGCTGACAAGGTCAGCGACGACCGTCTGCTCACCCTCGCCCTCGAGGAGCCGACCGCGATCGAGTTCGTGGCGGGAATGGCGTCGGACAATCCGCCCACCAGCTCGCAGGCTTACGGCGAGGATGCCACCAAGGGCATCTACCCCACCCTCTATAACTGGGACACGCGCTGGGGATATGTAACCTACGGAAACAGCGTGCTGGGCGTCACCGGCTCTGGCCCTACCTGCTTCAGCATGGCGTATATGGGCCTCGTGGGCAAAAACGACAAGACCCCCGCTGACTTCGCGGCCATGGCAACCCAGAGCGGCAAGACGAGCGAGACCTATGGCACCACGGCCGCCTTCTTCACCGAGACCGCCGAGACCGTCGGCCTCAAGGCCACCGAGTTCACTCCCGCCGGCGAGGACCTCAATGACGTGCTCGACAGCGGCGTCGTCGTGCTGGCCCAAGTCAAGGAGGGCACGTTCGGTGAGCGCGGGCACTGGGTGCTTGCCGTAAGCGAGAACCTCGATGGGTCGATCAACCTGTACGACCCGAGCTCGACCTCCAACACCGCTCATCCGTGGGATCCCGATACGGTTGCTGGCTGCTCAGAGACCTTCATTTCCCTGAGGCAGGCCGAGGCCGAGACGTCGGAAACGTCCGAATAGGACCGATGCGGCAGCTCCCTTGGCGGTGCCCCCGGCTTTGGCTGGGGGCACCGTTTTGTTGTGGGTCAGATAGGTCATGTTGGGACAGGTGGGCCCCGCACTCCAGCCGGGACACAGCCCTAGGGATACGCTTGCTGCTCGCAGTGTCTGCATACCAAAAAGGGGCGCCCTGATGGGCGCCCCCTCTGGATCTCGTGCACAGAGACTTAGGCGAAGATCTCCTCGGCGGCGGCGCGCAGCTTGGCCTCGATGGCCTCGGCGTCAGCGCGGGTAGCGCCCTTGGCGAACAGGTAGGCCTTGATCTTGGGCTCGGTGCCGGACGGACGGAAGATGATCTTGTTGTCGTTCTCGAGCTGGTACTCGATAACGTTGGCGGGCGGCAGGACCTGCGGGGCTTCCTTCTGCAGGCCGGAGACGCGCGGCATCTCGGGGCCGGTCGCGAAGTCGGTCATGCCGATGACCTTCAGGCCACCGATCTCGGCGAGGGGCTCCTCGCGCAGGCTCTTCATGAGGGCTGCCATCTTGTCAGCACCAGCAGCGCCCGGGAACGAGGCGTTGACGATGCCGTTGATGTAGTAGCCGTACTTCTGGTACAGGGCGTCCATGGCCTCATAGAGGTCCATGCCCTTGGAGGCGTAGTCGGAAGCCATCTCGACGCACATCTCGACGGCCACGATGGCGTCCTTGTCGCGGGCGTGGGTGCCGACCAGGTAGCCGTAGGACTCCTCGAAGCCCATCAGGTAGCGATCCTCCTCGCCAGCGTCCTTGAGCTGGTCGATCTGGTCGCCAATGTACTTGAAGCCGGTGAGGACGCGGCGGAGCTCGAAGCCCTTGTCCTTGGCAAGCGCGTCAGGCATGGTGGAGGAGACGATGGAGGTGACGGCGACCTTCTCCTTGGGATCCTCGCCGTTGGCCTCGGCCATCTTGATGAGCCAGTCCATCAGCAGGACGCCCATCTCGTTGCCGGAGAGCAGCTTGTACTCGCCGTCATGCGGGATGGCGGTGCCCATGCGGTCGGCGTCCGGGTCGGTAGCGACGACCAGGTTGGGCTTGACCTCCTCGGCCAGCTTGAGGGCGAGCTCGAGGGCGGCGCGGAACTCGGGGTTGGGATAGGTGCAGGTCGGGAAGTTGCCGTCGGGCTCAGCCTGCTCGGGAACGACCGACACCTTGTCGACGCCGATCTCCTTGAGGATCTTGGTGACGCACTCCATGCCGGTGCCGTTGAGCGGCGTGTAGACGACGGAGTAGGACTCGTCAGCCTTGAAGCCCGGAACGGAGACCTTCTTGACGGCCTGGATGAAGGCGTCGACGACCTCGTCGTCGATCCAGTTGATCATGCCGTTGGCAAGGCCCTCGTCGAAGTCCATGCACTCGAGGCCGAAGAAGTCGGCGGCGGCGATGTTGGCGCTGATCTCGGCAGCGGCCTCGTCGGTGATCTGGCCACCGTTGTCGTTGTAGACCTTGTAGCCGTTATAGGCTGCGGGGTTGTGGGAGGCGGTGAGGACGATGCCCGCGGAGGTGCCGAGGTGACGGACGGCGAACGACAGCGTGGGGACCGGCTCGATGCGCGGGAACAGGAACACCTTGACGCCGTTGGCGGCGAGGATGCCGGCGGCGACCTTCTGGAAGTTCTCACCCTTCAGGCGGGAGTCGCGGGCGAGGGCCAGCGTCGGGTTCTCGTAGTGGGCGTTCAGGTAGTCGGCGAAGAGCGTCCAGCTCTTCCTTGAGGTCTGCATAGGCGACCTTCTCCTGCCAAACATCAATGGTCTTCTGAATAGCAGCATCCATGGGCAGTTCCCTTCGCTCGGTGCCGACATGTGTCGGCGGCTTGACACACA
Organism: uncultured Coriobacteriaceae bacterium; assembly: GCA_902772435.1. GTDB lineage: Bacteria > Actinomycetota > Coriobacteriia > Coriobacteriales > Atopobiaceae > UBA1367. The sequence goes on from CACYAX010000176.1 coordinate 3,857, forward strand.
TACCTGTTAACCATAGTAGTCAATTGGTGCCAGCAAAAATCTTGCTGATAGGTATGCGGGCGGCGAGGGGCGGCGAGGGGACGTGGAAGCGCGCTGTCCTAGACGCGGCGCACCAGATAGCAGTGGTGCACGCGCTTGTTGCGCGCGAAGTCCTCGGGGATGGTGCGCTCGGTTATGTCCTCGATCTGCACGCCCGCCTTGGCGAGCTTCTCCACGTCGGGCTTGAAGCCGCGCAGGTTGCACGAGAACACGCAGACGCCGCCCTCGTGGCCGTCGCGCGGGCGCGTGAGCAGGCGCGACACGCCGATGAGCAGCTCGGCATGGTCGCGCTGCACGTCAAACGACGCCGAGCGCATGCGCGCGGAGTTGGAGAACGTGGGCACGTCGCAGAACACGAGGTCCCAGCGGTTGGCCGTGCGGCGCTGCTCGCTGATCCACGCAATCACGTCGGCCTGCACGAACTCGTGCTCGGGACCCGTGAAGCCGTTGCGTGCCATGTTGCGGCGCGCCCAGGCAAGCGAGGGACCCGAGAGGTCCACCGTGGTCGTGTGGCGCATGCCGCCGTCGGCGGCATAGCAGGTGCCCGTGCCCGTATAGGCGAAGAGGTTGAGGAAACGTTTGGAACCGAGCGTCTGCTTGGCCATCTCGCGCAGCATGGCGCGGGTGTCGCGGTGGTCGAGGAAGATGCCGCAGTCGAGCCGCGTTGAGAAGTTGACCTCGAACACGAGCCCGCCCTCGTCGATGAGGTGCGCGCCAGGGACAAGCTCGGCACCCGCCACCATACGGCCGCGACCGGGACGGGCGGCCTTCGCCTCGTCGGCATACTGCGAGCCGCCCTTTGCTTTCTGGCGCGTGCGCACGAACACGTCGCGCGGGTCCACGCCCAGCACACGCGGCGCGATGGCCAGCACGTCGAGCAGACGTCCTTGGGCAAGCGCGGGATCCACGTTGCGGGGCGGCGCGTACTCATAGACCTGCAGCCACCTGCGCGGACGCTCCCGCACCGTCTCGACGGACTCCTCGAAGAGGTCGATGGTCACCGCGTAATCGGGCAGGTCGGCGTCGTACACGCGATAGCAGCTCACGTCCTCGCGGCGCGCCCACTTCGCGCGCAGCTTGGCCACCTTGGCAAGGCGCGCGGCGAACTGGTCGCTCGCGGCGACCTGCACGGCCACCCTCTCGCCTCCGACCTGCACGGCCGGGCGCTCGGGAAGTTCTTCGGCAGCCTCGTACACCCGCGCCACCGCGTCGTCCTGTCCCACGAAGAGCTCGAGCGTGGCCCCCAGCGCGCGCCCCGCGGCCCCGTCATCCACGTTAGCCCGCGTCAGCGTGACCAGCGGCGCCGCATAGGTCGCATCGAGCAGGGCGCGCGTCGCGGTGAGCACGTCCACCTGCACCACTGGCTCGTCGGCGGGAAGCCACGAGAGGTCCGAGACCACGAGGTCGGCGGCACCCAGCTCCTCGGGGCCCTCCACGAAGCTGACGTCCACGTCCATGCCCGCCGCACGCAGCAGCTGGCGCACCGCGGTCGCCGAGCCGCGACGGCCTTCGTAGGCGACGAGCTCGAGCTCACGCTCCCCCGCCTCCGCGCGCTCACGCGCATCAGCCAGAAGCACATCCCATGCCGTCTCGTCATGGGCCGCCCAACCCGCGAAGCCCCAGCGCTGGCGTGCGAGGCCCGGGGCGCGGTCGAGCGCCACGGCGGCGCCTTCCGCAAGCACGGTGCCCGCGCCCGCATGGAGCGCGACCAGCTTCAGGGAGCCCTCCGGGCGTCGGCAGGCAGCCGTCCAGCCACCCGCAGCCAGGAGGGCTGCCGCATAGTCAGGCCTGAGCGGCGCGATGGGCGCACGCCTGCCGGGCGCGGACTCATAGCCACGCCGGAAGAGCGGCTCGCCCGAGAGGTCGAGGGCCACCGTCGCCCGCTGGCGCGTCACACGCACGGCGATGGTGAGGTCGGGATTTCTGGTATCAACCATGGGCCGCACGCCGCGGCGGGCCATCAGGCTGTCCATGATGGCGTCTTTCGAGCGCAGGGCCACGAACTGCGTGTTGCGCAGGGCCTCGTTGGTGCCGTGCGCGTCAACCACGAGCGTGGCGCCCTGTCCCACGTGCGCGTCCCAATCGAGTGCACGGAGTCCCTCATAGAGCGTGTCGGAGCTCGTCGCGTCCACACGACCGAGCACGAGCATCACGCGCGAGGCGAGCCGCGTCCAGAGGCAGGCACGGTAGGCGTCAGCCGCCTCGCCCACAAAGCTCACCTGGCCCTTGAGGGGGCGGACCTGCGAGCATCCCAGCGCGGCAAGCTCGTCGGCCAACAGTCGCTCAAACCCCTTGGGGCACGTCGCAAAGAACTCCATGCGGGACACCTTTCGCCCGTGAAAACAGCAATAGCTTGAGTATAGCCTCGCATGGCCTCGCCCGAATGACCCCCGCGGGGACACCATCACGTTCCCACGCTCGGGCACCGTCGCCTGCGCGGGTTGGCGCTATGATGGGGAGGCTATAGCATCCGCACAGCCGACCAAGGAGCATCCATGGCAGAACCCGAAGAGAAGGCATCGAAGATCGCCGAGAGCTTCTCGACCACCCCGGCCGACGCACTCAGCACCACCCCCGAACCCGCCGAGGCCACGTTCAGCTGGACCGACGGCACCAACACCATCGCATACCTCGCGCGCGCCGCCCACCTCGACGTACGCAGCGACACGGGCAAGCTGCTCGCCAAGATGTTCTCCGTCTCCTACCTTGCCCTCAACGGTGAGGGCAAGCCCGATGTGGAGCGCCCCGTGACCTTCGCCTTCAACGGCGGCCCGGGCAGCGCGTCGGTGCTCGTCAACATGGGCGGCATCGGCCCCAAGCGCGTGAAGACCGACGGCACCAACCACCTCGGCCGTCCCACGATCGTGGAGGACAACCCCTACACCCTGCTGCGCGAGAGCGACCTCGTCTTCCTCGACGCGCCGGGCACGGGATGGTCGACCCTTGCTGCTGACGCCGACCCGAAGAAGGTCTTCGGCGTGGACGGCGACGCCGACGCGTTCTGCCGCGCCATCACGAGCTGGCTCGAGGAACACGACCGCTGGGGCTCGCCGGTCTATCTCTTTGGCGAGAGCTACGGCACGGTGCGCAACGCCGTGCTCATGCGCCTGCTCGCCGAGCGCGGCGTGCTGCTCACGGGCGTGACCATGCTCTCGGCCATCTTCGACTGGGTGCAGACCCAGGAGGGCGAGGACCTCTACCACCTGGGCATGACGCCCACGATGGCCGCAGCCGCGCAGTTCTTCGGCCGTGCGGGCCAGGGCGTCGACGAGGATGCATGGTTCGACAAGGCCATGGACTTCACGGAGGACGTGCTCGCCCCCGCCCTCCTGCGCGGCGACCGCCTCTCCCCCGCACGCGAGGCCGAGGTGGCCGAGCAGCTCGCCGGCTTCATCGGGCTTCCCGCCGAGCACGTCCGCGCCAAGCATCTGCGCATCGTGCTCGACGACTTCCGCACGCACATCCTCGCCGACGAGGACAAGGTCTGCGGCCGCCTCGACATGCGCTTCGTCTCCGACGCCCCGTGCGCCGTCCAGGCCTCCTCGGGCTGGCTCGAGGCCGAGGACGCTGCCGACGACGCCACCTGCCCCAGCTGGACCATGGCCTTCCGCACCTTCCTCAAGCACGAGCTGGGCTACAGCGGCCCCGCCCGCTACCTCATCAGCAACTACGAGAACGTGGGCAAGAACTGGGTCTGGAGCCACCAGCAGCCGGGCTTTGAGTACGAGGCCTCTGCGCCCAACTTCGTCTACGACATCGGCGTGGCGCTCAGGCGCAACCCGCGCATGAAGCTCTGCATCCTCGGTGGTCGCTACGATGCCGCCACCACCTGGTGGAACGTGGTCCACGACATGTCGATCCTGTTCCTGTCCGACCAGCTGAAGGGGCGCGTGGAATATCACCGCTACGGCTGCGGCCACATGGCCTATGTGTACGAGCCCACGCTCGCGCAGATGGGCGCAGACCTCGACG
>CACYAX010000176.1:7884-9339 GCA_902772435.1 uncultured Coriobacteriaceae bacterium
CGTTTACGCGTCGAGCAGCGCACGCAGGTAGAGGCCAGGGCCACCGTCGTCGCAGCTGGCGCACACGTGGTCGGCAGCAGCCTTGATCTCGGGAGCGGCGTTGCCCACTGCTACGCCATCGCCCGCGGCCATAAGCATGGGCACGTCGTTCGACGAGTCGCCAAACGCCACGGTGGCGCTTTGGTCGATGCCCAGGTGCGCGCAGAGCCAGGTGAGCGCACTCCCCTTCGAGGTGTTCTTGGCCATGAACTCGAAGTTCTTGGGATGCGAGGTAGTGACGCCGATCTCGTCAAACGTTGCCAGGATCTCGCGCGCGGCCTCGCGCGTCGGCCCGTCGGCACAGTAGAGCGTGACCTTCTCCACCCCGTCGTAGCCCGCGATGAGCTCGGGAATGGTCACCTCAAACGGCTCGCGCAGGGAGCGGATGACCCGCAGGTTCACCTCGTCGATCCCGTAGCCCGCCATCGCGTCGTAGCGCGCCCGCTCGGCATACACGTGCCCGTCCACGAAGGCGTCGAAGCTCACGTTGAGGTCGCGTATCTGCTCGTAGACGCGGCAGACGGTCTCCACGCTCATGAGCGAGCGATGCAGAACCTCGCCCGTGCGCGCGTCCATCACGATGCCACCGTTCGACCCGACAGCAAAGCGGGTTGCGGGATGCGCCATCAGCTCAGCCGGCACGCCCTCGACCTTGCGCCCCGTGCAGGGCACGAAGCAGCCGCCCCGCGCGGCAAGCAGGTCAAGCGCGGCGAGATTTGCCGCCGGGATCGACTTGTCCCGTGCGAGGAAGCTGTCGTCAAGGTCGGCGAAGACCAGCTTGACCGCGCGCTCCCCCGTCATTTGCGCTCCGCAAGGGGCGTGTAGGTGAGGTTGCTCATGATGGAGCGATACGCGGGCCTGATGATGCGCGCCGGGCCGTAGAGCTCCTCCATGCGGTGCGCGGCCCAGCCGGCCATGCGCGCGATGGCGAAGATGGGCGTGAAGAGCTCGCGCGGGATGCCCAGCATGGTGTACACGAAGCCCGTGTACATGTCGATGTTGGTGGAGATGGGCTTCTTGATGCCGCGCACGTCGCGCATGAGCTCAGGGCCAAGGCGCTCGACGAGCTTGATGAGCTCGAGCTTCTCGAGCTCGCCCTTCTCGCTGGCGAGCTTAGCGGCATACTGCTTCACGATCTCGGCGCGCGGGTCGGTCACCGTATAGACCGCGTGGCCGAGGCCATAGATGAGGCCCGAGCGATCGAAGGCATCACGGTGGAGGATCTTCTGCAGGTAACCCGCGACCTCGTCCTCGTTACTCCAGTCGGCAACGTGGGCCGCGATGTCATCGATCATCTCGTTGGCCTTGTAGTTGGCACCGCCGTGCTTGGGCCCCTTGAGCGAGCCGAGCGCCGCCGCGTAGGCGGAATAGGCGTCGGTGCCCGAAGAGGAGAGCACGCGGGTGGCAAAGGTCGAG
>CACYAX010000177.1:0-601 GCA_902772435.1 uncultured Coriobacteriaceae bacterium
CAGTCCTGTCGGAAAAGTCCGGCTGTTGCACGAACCCGACAGGAACGGGGCCAGAGCTGTCGGAAGAGTCCCACGGGCGGACGAACCCGACAGAAACGGGGCCAGTCCTGTCGGAAAAGTCCCACGGAGGGACAAACCCGACAGAAACGGGGCCGGTCCTGTCGGAAAAGTCCGGCTGTTGCACGAACCCGACAGAAACGGGGCCAGTCCTGTCGGAAAAGTCCTCGGGGACCCCACCTACCGCTGGGCGCGCGCCAGCTCCACGTAGTGGTCGGCGTTCCTGCGGTTGGCCTCGATCTCCTCGGGCCGTATCGCGCGCACGACGCGCGCCGGGCTCCCGAACGCCACCGAACCAGCGGGAATCACCATCCCCTGTGTCACGAGCGCGCCTGCGCCCACGATGCAGTTCTCGCCGACCTTGGCGCCGTTCAGCACGATGGACCCCATGCCGATCACCGTATTGGCGCCGACCGAGCAGCCGTGCACGATGGCCCCGTGCCCGATGGTCACGTCTTCGCCCAGCTGCACGCCAAAGCCCTCGTCCACGTGGATGACGGCGTTGTCCTGCACGTTCGAGCGTGCGCCGATCACGATCTCGGCC
>CACYAX010000177.1:648-4987 GCA_902772435.1 uncultured Coriobacteriaceae bacterium
CGTCGCCCAAACGCACCGCACCGCCCACGTGGGCGCCCGGCGCGATCCAAGCCGAGGACGCTACGTCGCTCACGGTTGCACCTTCGAGCCGAAGTTGAGATGGTTAATCCACGAGACCTTGCTGAACGTGTCCTGGTATGCGCTCTCCGCCTTGAACCCGTACCAGTTGAGGTCGGCCCCGAGGTAGCCATACAGGTTGAGCGCGGGCACGTCGGCGCGCGCTGCGAGTCGTGCCTTCTGGTAGGTGGTGAGCGGGGCGCCGATCATGTACAGCGTCTGGGCGCCCAGCACGTCAGCGCTGCTGTCGTCGACCGCGCTCTTCTGCTCGACGCCCGCCACGTCGTAGTTGGCCCACACGTAGTAGCAGGACTGGTGCGTGCGCTCCTGGTGGATGACGTCGTCCTCGTCGGGGAAGTAGAGGTCGTTGAAGACGGGCGTGAACGCCGGCTGGTGGTCGCCGAAGAAGACGAGCACCACCTTGCGGTCGAGCTCCTTCAGCTTGCCCATGAATGCCTCGAGGTCTTGGTCCGAGGCCTGGATGCAGCTCAGGTACTCGTTCAGCTGCGCCACGTCGGCCTCGGCGATGTCGCCCTCGGGCTGGTAGTTCACGAGCTTGTCCTCGGGGATGTTGCCGAGGTTGTAGCTGCTGTGGTTCTGCATCGTCACGTCGAAGACGAACTGCGGGTGGGTGTCGAGCTGCAAGATCTCGAGGATCTTGTCGTAGGTCGCCGCGTCGGTCACGCCCATGTGCAGCTCGGGTGCGCCTTCGAACTCGTCGATGAAGTGCATCTCGTCAAAGCCCATGGACGTGTAGACCTCTTCACGACCCCAGTTGCTGGGCTCGTTGGGATGGATTGCGTGGGTGATGTACCCCTGCTCCCCGAGGATGCGCGCGAGGTTCTCGTAGGGGGCGAGGTCGTAGGTCACGTAGGGGTACTTGCCCGCGCCGACGAAAGCGTAGGAGTTGCCGGTGAGGAACTCGAACTCGGTGTTGCAGGTGCCGCCGCCGATCACGGAGACGGCCAGGTTGCCGCGCGTCAGGGCGTCGGAGACCGACTTGAAGTAGGTCGGTCCCTCGTATCCGCAGCGCAGCTGGTCGAAGACGGAGAGGTCCGCGAACGTCTCGTTCATGACCACGATGATCGTGGGCTTCTCCTCCTCGAACTGCGCGACGGCCGCGTCGCGCGCCTCGTTGTGCGCGAGCTCCTTCTCATAGCGCGCGGAGAGCTCCTCGAGGGCGTCCTGGGCCTTCGTCTTGGTATAGCCGACCGGGCGCTTGATGGGGAAGTCCTGGAAGGCGGTCACGAACGAGGTGAGGAACCCGTTCTCGCTGTACTGCTCCACCGTGTGCCAGTAGTCGAACTCGATGCCGAAGTTGCGCGTGTAGTTGAGCCGCGTGATGCCGAAGTACACGCCGGTGGCACAGCCCGCGCCCAGCAGGAGCTGCAGCACTATGAGGAGCACGCGCTTGAGGGTGCCCTTGCGCTGATCGGCCGGCGCCTCCTCGCTGACCCGGTCGGAGAGGAGCGCCGCTTGGCGCCTGACGACACGCTCCTCGCGAGAGGGCTTAGGCTGCGGGACCTTTCCCAGCAGGGAGGCGAGCATGAGGCCCGCGTTGACCGCGAGGGTGCCCCAGACGTGGCTCGCGCCGAAGACGTAGCTGTAGCCCTCGCTCACGGAGAACGCGGTGCCCATAGCGAGCAGGTCGCTCGGCAGCAGCGACACGCCCTTGAACTTGATGAGGAACGACTGCGAGATACCGGCGAGGCCCGCCAGCAGGATGCCCGCGGCCATGAGGTTGCCCGTGCGCAGCCCGAGGAAGTAGAGGGAGAGCTGGATTCCCGCGATGAGCGCGAGCTCGATGAGCATGCCGGCGGTCGTGAGCGCGGGGAAGGTCGTGTTCCAGGGCAGCTCGAGGGCCAGCAGGCAGCAGACCACGATGCCCACGAAGCAGACCACGTCGCGGATGACGATCGCCACGGGTCCGGCGTCACTCACGCGCTGCCTGATCCAGTCGTGCTTGATCGCCACGAAGCCCATCGCAAAGAGCGCGACGGTGAAGATGATGAGCACGTTGAGCCCGCCCTCGAAGTTGCCGAGCAGCGTCATGACGGCGGCAAACAGCAGGTATATGGCGGGGAACGCGGGCCAGACCTTGGTACGGGAGGTTCCGTCGTCTGAGGGCTTGGCGATGCTGAGCGTGGTGAGGATGGCAAACCCCAAGAAGGGTATGGCGGCATACCATGCTGGAGCTATGACGACCTCTTCCACCATGCGCTTGTCCTCCCGTGTTTCGAGCAGCCGCGTTTAAACTGTGGTTCTTGCGATTCTAGAGCATATGTACGCCCAATTTCAAAACGCACGCCGAATGCGTAATTAAGATGACCCTTCCGCCTGCCCCGGCGCGGTAGTTTCCGTGAGCTCAAAAGGTTAACCTCGGCGAAAAGAGCGGGGCATATACTACTTCCCTGTGTGCAGTTCAAAAACAGAGGAGGCCCCATGTCCGTCATAGATATGCACGTGCACATCTATCCCGACAAGATCGCGCGCAAGGCGACGCAGAGCGTGGGCGCCTTCTACAACCTCGAGATGAGCGAGGACGCAGGATCTGTCGGCCAGCTGTGCGAGGTGACCGAGCATACCCCCATCGAGCGCTGCGTGGTGTGTTCGGTTGCCGTGCACGACCGCAACGTGCGTCCCATCAACGATTTCATAGGGGCCTCGTGCGCTGCCGATTCGCGCTTCGTTGGGCTCGCCGCCATGCACCAGGACCTCACCAACGTGGAGGAGGAGCTCGACCATGCGCAGGAGCTGGGCCTCGTGGGCGTAAAGATCCATCCCGACACCCAGCGGGTGAACATGGACGACGAGCGCCTGATGGCTATCTACGAGCTCTGCGAGAGGCGCGGCCTGGCGCTTCTGATGCACTGTGGCGACTACCGCTACGACTATTCCCACCCTCGTCGCCTCAAGCGCGTTCTACATGAGTTTCCCCAGCTCAGGATATGTGCGGCGCACTTCGGGGGCTGGTCGATCTACGACCTCGCGCTCGAGTATCTGGAGGACGAGACGTGCCTCCTCGACATGTCAAGCTCCATGCGCCTCCTGGGCCTGCGCCGCACGCGCGAGCTCGTCGAGATCTACGGCAGCGAGCGCATGATGTTCGGCTCGGATTTCCCCATGTGGAACCCAGGTGAGGAGCTCCAGGACTTCACGTCGCTGGGCTTTTCCGCAGCCGATTACGAGCGCATATGCTGGAAGAATGCCGAGTGCTGGCTGGCGCGCGACCTCGCCTAGAGGTATTCAAATTCGCGCATAGAATCGCCCTTAAAACAACTTTGATTGACGGCTAATTCGTCATGATGTATGGAACTATGTCAAGCCCTGCTACCGAACGATATGTTGGTACCGCTTGTCGATTTTTTCCATTCGATCAATTAAGCAATAGCGACTATGAAATACATGGTTGTTCATTGCACGGCATCGACCGTGCCTAAGACAAGGGAGAGAACTATGCAGAACCTTACCCGTAGGAATTTCTTGGGCGTAGCCGGTGCCGCGAGCCTCGCTCTCACCGCGTGCGGTGGCGGCTCCAGCTCTGGTGGCGACTCCGGCACCAGCGGCGACGCTGCTGGCGTCGAGGGCTATGACGCCGAGCTCGTCAAGGCCGCTCAGGCCGAGGGCGAGCTGGTTGTGTACGGCACCTGCGAGGAGCCCTACATCATCGCCGCTTGCGACAAGTTCACCGAGCTCTTTGGCATCAAGACCAGCTGGCAGCGCCTCGGCGGCGGCGAGGTCCTCGCCAAGATCCAGGAAGAGAACGGCAACCCCTCCGCGGACGTCTGGTTCGGCGGCGGCTGCACCTCTTACGTCCAGGCTGCCAACGACGGCCTGCTCGCCAAGGCCTCTCCGGCCAACCTGAGCCACATCACCAACCCCAACTTCACCTCCACGGACGGCACCTGGGTCGGCATCTACACCGGCATCCTGGGCTTCCTCACCAACAACGAGGAGCTGGAGAAGAAGGGCATCGAGGGCCCGAAGGACTGGGCAGACCTGACCGACGAGAAGTACAAGGGCCTCATCTGGAGCTCCAACTACAACACCTCCTCCACGGCTGAGCTGATCATCAACACCGTCATCCAGAAGTACGGCCATGACGAGGGCATCCAGTTCCTGGTCGACCTCGACAAGAACATCGCCCAGTACACCAAGTCCGGCGGCGGCCCGTCCAAGTCCATCGGCATCGGCGAGTGCACCATCGGCATCAACTTCCTGCACGACGGCATCTATCAGATCGTGGACAACGGCTACGACAACGTCGGCCTCGTCTCCCCGA
>CACYAX010000178.1 GCA_902772435.1 uncultured Coriobacteriaceae bacterium
GACCACACTGATCCTTGCGTCCGAGTACCCCGACCTCTACGCTGCCTGCATGTTCGTCGATGGCCAGTGGGACGTGACCACGCTCTCCGGGCTCGAGGGCCAGACCTTCGTGTACTTCGCGGCAGAGGACGACGAGAACGCCTTCGCGGGCATGACCGAGGTCAAGGGCATGTTCGACGCGGATGCCGTGAGCTATGCCACCGCGCAGTGGGACGGCACGTGGTCGCCCGACCAGCTTTCCACGGCGGCAAACGAGCTGTTTGCGGCAGGGGAGAGCGCCAACTTCGTGTCGTGGGCTACGGGCACCATCGACGCCAGCTCGGGCGGCATGATGGGTGGTGCCGCCTACCACATGGCCTCCTTCGACTATGCGTATCGCTGCATCGCGGTCATGGAGTGGCTCTTCCAGCAATAGGGCGTTGACGAGCACAAACCTTAAGAGTACGAGGGGGGCGATGCCATGCGGGGTCGCCCCCTCTGTTCTGGTGAATACGTGTGCATCGGCTGGCGGCGCTCGCCAGAAAGCTGGGCGCGGGCCTGTTCCGTGCTGGTAGCATGGAGGTATCAAAAAGGGAAAGGACTCACCATGCTCAAGATTCGCCTGTTCTGTGCTGCCGGCATGTCCACGAGCCTCCTCGAGAGGCGAATGCGGGAGGCTGCTGCCGAGCAGGGGATTGAGGTAGACATCATCGCGCGCCCCGTCAACGAGATGTCTGACAATCTTGATGGCATCGATGTCGCGCTTTTGGGGCCCCAGGTCCGCTTCATGGCCGATCAGGCCAAGATGATGTGCACCGCCCATGGCGTGCCGATGGAGTTCATTCCCATGCGCGACTACGGCACGGTCAACGGGAAGAACGTGCTTGACCTCGCGCGTCAGCTTTCGGGCAAGTAAGGAACGATGCCGTAGACAGGTGTAGCGTTCTTTGTTTCTAGCTTTGAATTGCTTAATGCGCGGTGGCCGATGGGGCCGCCGCGTTTTTACGTGGACGTTCTGGGGCTGAAAGCGTTGCAAATGGCAAGCGAATGGCAGCCTGGAGAAATCCGTACCAGCTTTTGACGTCTCGATGCCATAAATTCGAGGATTTTTGGTCTTTGCAGCATCCTACTGAGATACGACCAAAAACTATGCCGTTTTACCTGCGCTCTTTCGGGTGCTCTTTCTCCGTATACGGGGAAAGAAGACCTGCTATTAGCAAAAATCCTCGAATTTATGGCATCGCAACGTTAAAACGCGGTACGGCATAATCGCGTCCAACTCTCACCGAGCTTCGAGACCAAATTGTCTGTAGGGACGGCGTGCGCATGTGCCAAACGGCTCTGCCTGATTTGCGGCAAGCGGGAAGCCACGAAAATCGCGGGCCCCACAGGGTTCATGGATTGTTCGCTGTTGCGGAAGCTACGTGAGGAACAGCACCACGAGCGTGTAGACAACGAGCGTCACGACGATGTAGAGCGACATGAAAGCCGAGGTGAAGCCCGCCTCGCGGTCGTTTCGGTACAGCGGGTACAGCAGCGGCGTCATGCCGAATCCCGTCGGGCAGGTGAAGTAGATGAGCACGGCCATCAGGAACTCGCGGTCGGCCATGCGGCTGTGGAAGAGGATGAAGAAACCCAGGATGGTGAGGGCGTACCACGCGAAGCGCACCGCGCCGAGGCGCAGGATGGGCGCGACGGTGTCCCTGTCGACGGTGAGGTCGTAGCCCAGGCAGAAGAGGATGAGCGCCACGATGGGGCTCGTGACCATGGAGATGGTGGCGGCCCAAGCGTCGCCGAAGGGCGACGAGAGGATGAGGCCATAGAGCCCCGTGAGGTTGAGGGTCAGGCCTGCTACCACCGCGATGATGAAGGGGCTCGTCACGATGCTGCGCACGATCTGGCCAGCGCTCGCCCCTTTGGCGGATTCGCGCGCAATCAGGATGGGCATCACGACGAAGCAGGTGAAGGTGCCCGCGAGGTCGAAGATGACCGTGTTGGACGAGGCGCCCACGATGGAGAGGTAGAGCGGCAGGGCAACGTTGCCGCCCTCGTGGCAGGCGAGCAGGTACTTGGAAAAGTGTGCGCGCTCCGTGCCGGTGAAGCGTGCCGTGAGCGGCCCGATCACCAGGATGGCCAGCAGGTACATGACGAACACGTAGCCCACGATGGGGAGCACGCCCATGTCGAGGCTCGCACTCGCCATGAGGTTGAAGATCATGATGGGGAAGAGCAGGTCGAAGACGACCGCGTTGGCCCCTGCCTTGGCCTCGGGGGAGACCCAGCCAAACTGGCGGGAGACCCAGCCCAGGGCGAGCATGAAAAAGACGGGAAGCAGGGTGGTGAGGGCGGCCATGGGTCTCCTTGGGCATTCGCTGCGCTTTGTTGTTTGCGTGCTCCCATATAGTAGCGAAATGCTGCCCGTATGCTGCCCAGAGGAAGACCTATAACGATGTATCAATAGACTTGGCTCGAGCAAAGGGTCTATGCGGTCGTGCATCTGTCGGCGCTCGCCCCCATATACGGGGCATCCCGCCAAAACGCGCGACGCGCGCAGCGAGGGCAGTGCAAGAATGAACGTATCACCTCTTATGTTTGGCTTGGGGGAGGCAAACGTGAGAACCATCGCGCTGCCCTATGGGCATACATCGCTTGACCTGCATATCGAAGAAGAGCATCTCGAGGCCCTGGTGGAGACCGAGATGGCCGAGCTCGAGCCTGACCCGAGCGAGGAGGAGCTGATTCGCCAGGCCCTGGCGCACCCCATCGGCACGCCGTCTCTCGCCGAGCTGGCCCAGGGCAAGGACCGCGTCACGCTCGTGACGAGCGACCACACGCGGGCCGTGCCCAGCCGCATCACCCTGCCCATCGAGCTCGCCGAAATCCGCCGCGGCAACCCCGATGCCCAGATCACCATCCTCATCGCCACGGGCCTGCACCGCGTGACCACCGAGGAGGAGCAGCGCCGCATGTTCGGCGACGCGATCGTGGACCGCGAGCGCATCGTCTGCAACGACGCCTTCGACCCCACGCAGTTCGTGGACCTGGGCACGCTGCCCTCGGGGGCGAGCTTCAAGGTCAACCGCGTCGTGGCCGAGTGCGACCTGCTCCTGTGCGAGGGCTTCATCGAGCCCCATTTCTTCGCGGGCTTCTCGGGTGGGCGCAAGTCGATCCTGCCGGGCGCCTGTGCCGAGGAGACGGTCAAGGAGAACCACTCCTACAAGGCCATCGCGAGCCCCTACGCGCTCACGGGCGTGCTCGAGCACAACCCCATCCACGAGGACATGGTCGTGGCCGCGCGCCGCGTGAACGTGCAGTTCATCCTCAACGTGGCGCTCAACGCGCGCAAGCAGGTGATTGGTGCCTGGGCAGGTGACCTCGAGCAGGCCCATGCCGCGGGCGTCGCCTTCGTGCGCCAGTGGTCGCAGTGCCCGCCCGTGCGGGGTGACATCGTGGTCACCACCAACGGCGGCTACCCGCTCGACCAGAACCTCTACCAGAGCCCCAAGGCCGTGGCGACGGCGGAGGCCTGCGCGGGTGAGGACGGCGTCATCGTCATGTGCTGCAGCTGCCTCGAGGGCATGGGTGGCAGCCATTTCGCCGAGCTCATCCAGATGGGCACGCCGGAGGAGATCGATGCCTACCTCTCGACCATCCCCGCCAAGGAGACCATCCCCGAGCAGTGGTGCCCGCAAATCTATGCCCGTATCCTGCACAAACACCGGATGGTGTTGGTGAGCGAGCTCGATGCCGAGACCGTGCGACGCTGCAACATGATTCCCGCCGCCTCGCCTGACGAGGCGCTCGCCATCGCCCGACAGCTCAAAGGGGCGGACGCGCGCGTGGTGGTGATTCCCGACGGCGTGAGCGTGATGGCCGTGGCGCAGTAGGCGGCGACGCGCTGGCGCGGACGATACCAGAAGACGAACGACGAGAGCGAGGGAGCGCATATGGCTGAGGAAGCGATTGCCATCCAGGCAAAACCGATTGACAACGTGGCGACCATCTTCGCGGACGGCATCACGAGCGGAACCGAGGTCATGGTGCTCGATGCCGCGGGCGCTCGCACGCCCATCACGGTGATCGATGACATCCCCTATGGCCACAAGCTTGCCCTCAGCGACATCGCGGTGGGGGAGCAGATCACCAAGTACGGCGAGGAGATCGGCGTGGCCACCCACGCCATCCGTCGCGGCGCCTACGTGCACGTGCATAACCTCGATAGCATGCGGGGTCGTGGCGACCTCGAGAAGGAGGCGTAAGCGATGCCGAGCTTCATGGGATACAAGCGCGCGGACGGACGCTACGGCGCGCGCAACCTCGTGGCCATCAGCCCGAGCGTGACCTGCGCGA
>CACYAX010000179.1 GCA_902772435.1 uncultured Coriobacteriaceae bacterium
GACAGCAGCCTGTTGCGTTTCTGGTTCGTTCGCATGTCGTTCCCCTTCGACGTGTGCGTCCCCCATCGGCATAAGGGGGGGTTATACCATCCTTTGATAATAGCCAAGTGATACGAGGTATGACCTCTCAATTTCGAGATTGGGGGTTATTTTTTCAGAACGCGTTAAGTTTCGGTTCCAGCGGCAGGGTTCGGGCCCGTTTTCTGCGACTTTCGACAGGCTAGCAGCGCAAAGTCGCGATCCGAGCCCGCCTTTTGCGACCTTGGGCAGCCCTCCTTGCTCAAGGTCGCAAACCTTGTTCCAACGCCTCCATCCTGTACAGTGTAAGATGAGATATGACATCGCCACGAGACCGCAGGGCAACCAGCCAAGGCCCAGAAAAGGAGCATCCCATGTCAAAGAGGGCATACGACAAGTTCCAGCGCGCGCTGAGCGACGACCCGCAGCTTGCGCAGAAGCTTCGCGAGCGCATCGCCGAGGCTGGCGAGACCAACGCCGTCGACACCACCGTCGCCTTCGCACGCCGCCACGGCTTCGAGATCGACGCCATGGACGTGCGCCGCGCACGTAACTAGAGGCTTAGCCCCAGACTCAGCAGCGCCAAAGACAAGGAGGCCGACTGCAACACCAGAGCCAGGCGCACGGTCGGCCTCATGTGTACCACTTAGTAGCACGCACAGGTAGCAGCCAGGCACTATTCAGAATCCAACCTGGAGGAGACCAGGCATGACTATATATAAGAGTATGGGCGGCATGATGGTTGCAACCGCGATGGTGCTTTCAATCGCATTGGTTGGATGTAGTGGCCAGCAGCAATCCCAGAGCGAGCCTGCCGCGCAGGAGCAGACCAGCGCTGGGGATAGGGCCACCAAACCAGAGGAGCCAACGCCCACGAAGGAGGTCACCACCGGCGAGGAGACCACGGAGGAGACCGCACCTGAGGCCGCCGCCCCCTCCACAAACCAGGCTGAGATCACCGCTGATGAGGCCAAGGCCATCGCGCTCACAGATGCGGGCGTCACCGAAGCGGAGATCACCGACCTCACCGTTGAGCTCGACCACGATGATGACACCGGCACCACCACGTACGACGTCAGCTTCAACGTGGGCACGACCGAGTACGACTACGACATCGACCCCGTATCGGGCGCCATCCTCAGGGCCGAGTCTGGCGTCGATGACTAGGCCACGCGCCCATCTCACCGCGCGACGACACGACGCCGCCCCGTTGCAACGCGGGGCGGCGTTTCGCTGTCTGCCCAGATACACGGCCCATTCATACAGCGTTTCAGATGATGGCGAGGCGCCTTCCCATGCGCTAAGGTAGTATCAGGTCATCAACGTCAGGCAAACGCCGTAGCGGGAGGTCCCCCATGAAGCACAGGCTCGTCAAGATCGCGCTCATCTCAGCAACTGCCGGCGCTGTCGTGGCCGTCGGAACCGCCGCGCTGATCGTCAAGCGTATTCACGACAGACGCCACAAGAAGCAGTTCCTGTCCACCAAGATGCGCCGGGCCATCACTGAGGTGCTTGAGCTGACGGCCGACGAGAACCTCCCTGGTGGGGCCGTCGCCTCGTCGATTTATCATCGCCACATCAACAATGCGCCCGACGGCAAGCTGCTCGCGCTCTATGCCGCAGTAAAGGTCGGCGAGTTCATCCATGACGCGGGCATCGACCCGACGCGCATCACGGCAGACCAGCTCAACCTCGTCAGGGGGCGCTTCCTCAACGCCCAGACCGAGAAAGCAGGCGACCGCGAGGGGCTGCTTAAGGCGCTCCTCTCCCACGACCTCAAGGAGCTCAAGCCGGTTCTTGCCGTCGCGCTTGCCGTGCTGATCTTGGCATAGCTCTCTCGGGAGGCGCGGCCGAAGGCCGTAGGCCGTCGGCCGCGCCCGTCATACCATATATATTAGTAAGGGTGCGCATAGTGACGCCGCTCCCCCACTGCCCGCATGCCCCCACTCCGCTTCGGAAAGGCCGCAACCAAGCAGGAGGATCTTTGCGCGCTCCAACGCATGCGCTCTACCCAATCGGCATGCGAGGTCACACTCAAACCTCGCTCCATGAACAACTCCCACACAGCCCCCAGAATCGACCGCTCGGTGTCACGAATGCGCTCTTTGGGCATCAGGGCCTTCGCCCAAGATGGGGGGATTGACTGCTGGATGCTACCATATAAATTGTGGCTATATGCGTATAGTCTCAGGTCGGCGAACGCACGCCCGTAGCGCGCACGCCGCCCGGGGCGCACGACCTCTTCGTGCAACACTCACAGGGAGAAAGGGAGACACTGCAATGAACGTTTCGAGAAGGACCTTTTTGGTTAGCACCGGCTCTGCGCTGACGGCTCTGCTTGCCGCCTGCGGCACCAAGACCGAAGAGAAGACGACCGACGAAGCCGCCACCACGGAGACCACCGAGGGCGCCGAGGCCGCGAGCTCCTACGAGGTCACCTTCGGCGCCACCGTGACCGACGCTGGCCAGTACGTTGACCGCATGATGGTCGACTTCGGCGACGGCGAGATCTCTGGTCTCGACGAGAGCACCTTCACCGTCACCATGACCTCCACGGTCGACTACGGCGAGGCCAAGGGCCAGCCGTACGCCTACTATGACGCCACCGCTCCGTTGCAGGTCGTCAAGACCGAGGTCGACGGCGGCAAGGCCACCATCTACTTCAACCAGGCGCAGGCCCCCACGCTCACGTGGCTGGCCGAGGGCCGCAACTACCCCGCAATCCTCGGCTTCACCGTCGAGCAGGCCGGCGAGCTCACCCTCAAGACCAAGGACGGTCGCGAGCTGCCCATCACGGCTGAGTACACCGCTGCCGCCACCTCCTACAAGGATCTCGAGGACGCCGAGGTCTCCGCGTTCGAGGACGTGCAGGACGAGATCAACTACCGCTTCCACAAGGGCACCAACGACAAGCTCATCGTGTGGTTCCACGGCAACGGCGAGGGCGACTTCCCGACCAAGGA
Source organism: uncultured Coriobacteriaceae bacterium (assembly GCA_902772435.1). Taxonomy (GTDB): domain Bacteria; phylum Actinomycetota; class Coriobacteriia; order Coriobacteriales; family Atopobiaceae; genus UBA1367. Next base: position 2,982 of record CACYAX010000179.1, read on the forward strand.
CACCAACAACAACATCGCGCAGATCCTCGCCAACCGTGGCGGCGCTGCGTGGGTTTCCAAGGAGGCCCAGGCTGTCTTCGGCGACGCCAGCGTCATGGCGTTCCAGGCTCCCAACATGTGGTACTTCGCCGTCAAGGACGGCCTGCTGGAGCCCTGCTACAACGAGATCCGGAAGGTCATCGCTGACAACGGCATCAACGCCGACGAGGTCTACGTCTCCGGCTGCTCCGCAGGCGGCTTCATGACCACCCGCATGCTCATCGCGTACCCCGACCTCTTCAAGGCCGCTATGATCAACTGCCCCGCTCTCGACGCCGCCAACGCGCGCAGCGAGACCGAGGACGCCAACCCCACCGATGAGGACCTCAAGAAGCTCGTCGACTCCAAGACCGCCATCTGGCTGGTCCAGGGCGAGACCGACAGCTCCGTCGACCCCGAGCTCTGCTCCAAGCGCATCTGGTCCATCATCACCGAGGGCATGGATGTCACCCAGACCAACCATGACGGCGCTGAGGGCATCGCCTCTGGCTTCACCACCATCGAGACGGCCGACGGCAAGTACAAGATCTCCCTCTATCAGACCTTCGATCTGGCTGAGGTCGAGGGCATCTCTGGCGAGAAGCGCCAGGGCGGCAAGATCAAGTGCGCCGAGGACTACAACATGGACGGCACCTTCGAAGAGGTCAAGTACAACGACCACTGGTCGTGGGTCTTCACCCTGCGCAACAACCCCGAGGATGCCAACGGCACGCACATCTGGGAGTGGGCGCTCAACGCCTAATTACGTGGGCTTTCAGGAGCGAGTTGCCTTTGGGCAGTTTTCTCCCTCTGCCCGCACTCGCTCGACTGGGGCGGGACCCGATTGGGTCCCGCCCCTCTTTTCTTCAGAGCTGATCGTGCCTCACCTTCGCCCATGCCGAACGCGTTCTTATTTGGCCTTTGCCCTTCCCGCTGCGAAGGCCATCAGGGTGAAGGCGAGGGCGAAGAGAAAGACGACGCCCGTGCAGCGCAGCGATGCCAGCACGCCCTCGCTGGTGATGCTCGTCAGGTCGCGCGCCACGCCTACCGCTTGGGTCGTCCAGTATGATGGCGTCAGATGGGCGAAGGCCAACACGCCCTCTCCCAGATACTCAAGCGACATCCAGGCGCCCCCGAGAAAACTGAACACCATACCACCGACATTGCCAATCGCGTTTGCAGCCATCTCACTAAAGCCAAGCTGGCCCAGCAGGAAACCGATGCTCACCGAGACGAGCGCGTATGCGAGCATGGCCACCGCCATGAGCGCCACCTGCGTACCATTGTTCTGAAGCGCCTCACGACCGTTGACAATGAGTCCCAGGC
>CACYAX010000180.1 GCA_902772435.1 uncultured Coriobacteriaceae bacterium
CAACACGAACCTCGAGACGGGCCGCAGGCTCCAGGACCCAGATCCGAGGGCGCTCAAGAGGTCGGCGCAGCGGATCGCAAGGGAGCACGGGCTCTCCTCCTACGTCGACGAGTCCATGGATCCAAAGACCGGGATCGTGCCGGACTCGCAACCATATGCGCGCAGAAGCGTCCGGTCCCCCGAGCGCTCACTCGTCAACAGGGGAGAGTACTCGTGGGTCGCCGACATAAGGGCCCGCGTGGACGTCGCCAAGGGAATTGCTAGAAACCCGGGTGACTTCGAGGCCGCGCTTGCAAGCATGGGAGTGGGAGTACGCGAGTCTGCCAGCAGGGAGGGCGACTGGGTGTACTCGCTCTCCGATACGCCTTCGGGGCAGGTCACAGGATCGAGACTCGGGGCCTCCTACACAAGGCGTGAAGTGACCTCATGGCTGAGGAGCCCGATAAGAACTAAGCCCGATGCTCTCACAGCGAATGAGACGAAAAGGCTCGCGATGCAGGCCATCGAGGTCAGAGACCTGGGCGAGCTAGCACGGCTTTCTGAGGCTATGAGCGTCCTGTCTCATGGCAGATACGCCAGCCTGCGGGACATCGACCGCGCGATCGAGCGAATCCGAAGGGCGCCTGGGAAGGAGAAGGCGGCCTCAAGGCTCGTGCGCGTGCGCGACTACTGCGCCTCCCACCACATGCTGCCCGAAACGAGCCCTGGCGCAACGCGCAGGGCATCGGTGCAGAAGTCCGGCCATTCCAAGAGAACGACCCGCCAGCAGCCACCTTCGAGCGGCACACGGCCGCGCGGCATGCAGCAGAACCACCACAGGGAGAGGGACCACAGATGATGATGACCGTGCGCTACGAGGACGGGTCCGTCGAGGAGTTCGACACCGGCACACTCACGACCGAGGGCGCGCTCGGACGCCCCAACGCATTCACCGACGTCCACGTGACGATCGGAGACGGCGTATGGGCCGCTGTCAGCTGGTATCGGGTCCCGACAGACAGACCGGGAGAGCTCGCGGACAGAATGCCCGGCTGCAGGGTCCACCTCCTCAACAAGGAGGAGCTCTCCCGGGCGCGTTCAATCGAGCTCGACGGTCGCCTCCAATGGCTTCGCGTCGGCGACGACCTGTGCGACGTCGCACGCCTTGACGAGATGTGCGAGCTCATGCACGAAGGCCCCTCCGGCTGTATGGCGGGCAGGGCGGTGTGGATGCACGACACGCTGCTGCAGGCCTTACCCGCGAGCAGGGATTCCCACGAACGCGCCTGCGCGATGCTTGGGCTTACTCCTTCGAGCTACGAGTTTCTCACCGAAGTGGCTGACTTCTCATCCTCCGAGGGCAACGCCTTTACTGCCCAGATGTGAAGATTCCATGACTCGGTTCCTTAGGGACACTTAGGGATACTTAGCGTCCTTCGCCACGAGCGCCGATTCCCCAATTTCGCGAACATCCCTGTCAGGCAACGACCACCTACGACAGGGAGGAGAACGCATGAGAGAACAGACAACGAAGACGCCGAGGGAGCCAGAGCTCATATCGATCACGGAGGCCGCGAGGATGCTCAACGTCTCAACCAGGACGGTCAACAGGCTCTGCCTGGACGGGAAGCTCAAGGCCGTGAGGATCGGCTGCCAGTGGCGCATCAACCGTCGCGCCCTACGCAAGGCGGCGGGGCTCGATTGATGTGGCACCCGTACCGAAAGCCGGAAGACGACGAGCGCCCGAGGAACTTCACCATGGTCTGGGCGCCCGTCGTCAAGGCGATGGTGCAGTCCGGCGCCACGGGACGGGAGTGGGCCGTCCTGGTGGCGCTCATGCGGTTCCAGGACAGGGACAGGCTGGGACTGCTGCACATGGGCACACACCAGATATCGGAACTCACAGGACTCTCGGAGGACTCGGTGAGGCAGGCCCTCATGAGCCTCACGAGGCGCAGGTACCTCCTAAAGGACGGCCACGAGATGCCGATACTCATGATAGTCAAGAACGCGGTGAGGGGCAGGCCGTCGACGTATTCCCTGTGCGTGGCGCGCGAGGAGAGCATCGATTCTCTCAGTGTCGCCTCGCGGGAGGAGGCAGAGGAGCTGCGACAGTCAGGCAAGGCCATACCGTGTGACGGCACCGTCACGCCAAAGGCCGGAAAGAGGCCTCCGTATAGCGACGTGTGACGGAACCGTCACGCGGTCGGGAGGAGACGTGTGACGGGATCGTCACGCCAAAGGCCGGAAAAAGGCCTCCGTATAGCGACGTGTGACGACACCGTCACGCGGTCGGGAGTCGGCGTGTGGCCGGATCGTCACGCGTTCGCATCTCCATGATTCGTCCCATGACATGAGGTCAGTGACGAGGGCAGGTCAAATGCGTGACGATTTGACCCCATGGCGTGACGCAGCCGTCACGCATCAAGAATATGAATCTAAAACCCTATAAGGGTCTGAGCCATGCTTCCCTATAATGCCGCTCCGCCCGAATAGCCGGGCCCTCAACATTCACCGCGCCAAGTGTTTCGTTGTAGCTGTTTTATGCACGGCGTCCGACAGTCCCACCGCTTGCCGATTCGAAGTTTGGTGCAAGCAGAGGGCCGAATTTGGTGCAAATTTGGTGCAAACCGGCTGAGGCCTTGGTGCAAACAAAAATAAAGGTCAGAGAACATAGCCTCTGACCTCGTGTTTTCTGGTGGGCGATGCTGGATTCGAACCAGCGACCCCATCCGTGTGAAGGATGTGCTCTACCCCTGAGCCAATCGCCCGTTAGCAGAAGCAATACTAACAGAAAACCGCGCGCGCATGCAAGAGAAAAAAAGCAATGTGTGAAAGCGGTGGGGAGCCTGCATCACACGGAGCGTGCGCCGCCCGGTTACACGCGCTCGAGCTCCTTGGTGATGCGCTGCGCGAAGAAGAGCATGGCCAGGCCTACCACGGCGAGCAGTGCCAGGCCCACGTACTGGATCACGGATGCCTTGCCCATGAAGTACGAGACGCAGCCAAGCGCGATGGCGGCCACGAGCACCACAAGGCCCAGGAGGCGCACCTTGTGGACGTTGGAGGGCACGTTGGCCAGGCGCGAGGACTGCGCGCCGCTCGGCACCGCGACAAGTCCACAACCGAGCGTGGCGAGGGCGTCGGCGTCAAAGGTGCTCGTCACGCCTTCGATGATGCCGATCGCGATAACGGCCAGCCCGATGAACAGGCAGGATATGCACATGATCTTGAGGTTCTTTCCGTCTTTGGTCATGATGCTCCAATCACGAGATTCGCTGCCCCTCCACATTAGTACAAAATCAGCCAAAAAAGTTCTTGACTGAGGATTTGGTTTTGGTAAAGTATTCACTGCACTGACGCACGGGGAATTAGCTCAGCTGGGAGAGCGCATGACTGGCAGTCATGAGGTCAGGGGTTCGATCCCCCTATTCTCCACCACCTATTCCGGACGCCCTCTCTAGGGCGTCTTTTTTTACCTCGAATCCACCATGACCGTATGACCTATGGCAAAATGGGGAAGCTGTACGCGTACGCCTTCCTTGGAGGCATACCGTCCACAGGTTCATCACAGAGGGGGACGCCGTGATCGTCGACCAGATCTTCCTGATCTTTGCCGCCTTCAGCCTCGCAGGCTGGGTCTATGAGTGCACGTACTGCACCTTCAAGACGGGCCATTGGCAGAATCGCGGCTTTCTCTACGGGCCCGTCTGCCCCATCTACGGCTCGGGCGTCGCGATCGCCTACCTGATCTTCTGCATCCTGCCTACGTATCTGCCGTCCATGAACAGCCTCATGGACAGCCCCTGGTGGGTGGTCTTCCTCGTCTCCGCGCTCGGCAGCGCGGTGCTCGAGTTCGGCACGAGCTGGGTCTTGGAGCGCTTCTTCCATGCCGTGTGGTGGGATTACTCCGACATACCGTTCAACATCCAGGGGCGCATCTGCCTGCCGGCTACCTGCGCGTTCGGCGTCGCGGGCGTGCTCCTCACCAAGTTCGTGTTCCCGTGGCTGAACGACGTGGTGGCTGCCAGCAACCCGCTTCTGGCGGAGCTGCTTACCATCGTGGCGGTGTTCGTCCTCTCGGCTGACTTCGCCCTTACGGTGGCAAGCCTCACGAGCATCCTCACCAAGATGGAGGAGTCACAGAAGAGCTTCGACAACCGTGCCGAACAGGGCGTCGCGCTTGTCCAGCAAGGGCCTGCTGCCGTGGCCACGGCCGTTGCGGGCGTTGCCACCGCAGGCGTGTCCAAGCTCGCTGACGCCGCTGCTGAGCGCCTTGAGGCGCCGACCGAGGAAGAGATGAACGAGCGGTTCAACAGCTTTATCTCGCAGCTCTCCAAACGTGACCGCTACCACTTCGGCAGCATCGAGCGCTTCACCGAAAGCGACTCCAAGGCGGTTTACAAGCGCCTGCAGGACCGCTTCCGCGCGCTGCAAGATAAGCTGGGCAAACCCGAGGACCGCCAGGTCGAGAAGCGCGGCTAGGGGAGTTCTGTTGAGCGATTCGGGCAAGCGGGGCGTCACGACGCGGCTCACGGACGCAGAGGAAGCGGACTTCGAGGCCATCGCGGGCAAGCTGCTCCGCGACCCGCAGGTCCGCCAGATGTGCGACTACGTGCAGCATGGCACCATCACGACCTACGACCACTGCGTGGACGTCGCACGCTGCGCCTTCAAGCTGGCGCGCAGGCTCCACGTGCGGGTGGACGAGGAGGCGCTGGTCACGGCAGGTCTTTTGCACGACTACTACCTCTACGACTGGCACGTGCACGGCGACAAGCTGCACGGCTACCACCATCCGCACATCGCCGCGGAAAACGCCCAGCGCGACTTCGCCATCTCGGACAAGGCGGCGGGCGCCATCCGCTCGCACATGTGGCCGCTCACGCTCACCTACGTGCCCCACTCGCGCGAGGCATGGCTCGTGACCCTTGCCGACAAGATCTGCTCGTCGCGCGAGACGCTCTTCGAGCGCCACGCCCGCAGGCAGTAGGCCGTGCCTGCCCACAGGCGGACATCCGACATTACGGCGATTATGCGCTCGCGGCATTCGCCGCAAACGTGGTGGCGCAATCGTGGTATGCTACACAACCGCATGGGCTCTTGGCGCAACGGTTAGCGCAGGGGACTCATAATCCCTGGGTTGGGGGTTCGAATCCCTCAGGGCCCACCATGAACGAGACGGCAGGCCGCGCGCAGTGTGCACGCGGCCTGCTTTTGTGTGTGCAAGGCCCGCCTGCCGCCCGAGGTGCCGCAAGCGCTCCGCGGCACGCCCCGGACGCGCATCCCATGCTAGAATCTGATGCCGAAGGGAGGCCGCCATGGTGCTCGTGCACGCCTACGCAATCATCATCGCCCTTGCGCTCTTCGCGTTCTACATGCTGGTGTACCTGTATCGGTTCATCGAAGGCAACTTCGGTGACAGCTTCAGGTCGTGGCGCGACACGCGCAAGCGGGAGCGGGCAGAGCGCAAGCGCCACGCGGCCGCCAAGGAGCGGTTGCTCGCGGATGGGTACGGCGAGAAGCTGGCAGAGTTCCTCGCGGACCACGAGGACCTCGAGCACCTGTATGCCGAGCGCGGCATGAAGGGGCAGGACAGCGACCCCATGTAGGCTGCTCGCCTACAGACAACGCAAAGGGCCCGGCGCCGTCTGGCACCGGGCCTCATCATGTGAGAGCTATGTGGTCTACTCGCCGACGATGGCGCGGCGCAGCATCAGGACGTACGCCTCGGCGCCCTCGGGCCTCAGGTGCGTTCCGTCATCCCAGAAGTACTCGTCGTGGCCCTCGGACTCCGCGTACCAGTCGATGAGGTTCACGTTGTCGTACTTCTCGGCATACTCGGCGAAGAGCGCGTTGTTCATGTCCTGCAGCGGCAGCGGCACGCGCGTGGTCACGAGGTAGATCTGGTGGCCAGATGCGGCCTCGAGCAGGGCGTTCATGTCATCGTCGTCGGCGACGCCGTTGTCGCCACAGGAGAAGACCACGACGTCCTTGCCGTTGCCCGCGGCGACCTCCTCGAGGTAGACGTCATCGGCCACGTAGAGCTGGCGGCCCACCTCGGCGTTGATGTAGCCGTAGGGGAAGTACTGGTAGAACTGGTCGATGGCGCCCGCGGGCACCGAGTCGCCGATGAGGATGACGGGTGCGTTGCTCTGGCCGGTCTCGGGGTCGAGCGTGAAGCCGTGGATGCGGCGCTCGAGCGTGCGGGCGCCCTCGACGGCGGCCGCGGCGACCTTGTGGCCGTCCGTCACGATGCCCTCGCCGACCTCGGTGAAGGCCTGGATCTCCTCCACGGTGGTCTCCGTGCTGGGCTCTGTCGTGCTCGCATCCTTCTCCGTGGTATCTTCGGTCTTCTCGGAGGGTTGGGCGTTCGTGGTGGCCTGCTGGAGGGCACCGTCCTTATACCAGAAGGGGCCGACCACGAGCAGGCCCGTCGATACCGCGACGACGAGCAG
>CACYAX010000181.1 GCA_902772435.1 uncultured Coriobacteriaceae bacterium
TGAAGGATTTCTGGCAGTCATACCCATCGACCCTGCAGGTGGACAATGCCCGTAGCGATACGGCAACGGTGAGCCTGTACCTGTGGAGCCCGGAGGCAGAGAAAATGGACTTTGCCCACTATGACACCGTCGCCCACACCCTGGAGGCGGCATACGAGGATGTGCAGCCCGGCATGAGCACGGCATACGGCATCGCCCGCACTTCGGTGGTGTATGTGTATGATTACGATGAACCGATAGACACCCTCAGCCAGCATCTCGGTGATGTGGCGGACCACAGGCAGTTTGTCATGCCGCGAGAGTATCTGCACAGCAAGCGCGCCTTCGGAATATGGAGTCTCGACAACGGCAGTGACCTCGCTGACGGTCGTGCGCGCCCTCCACGTCTCGATGAGGTCCGCGATCACGGGCGAGGCAAGCACCACGAGGCCGACCACCACGCCGATATAAGGCCATACGCGACGCAGCCACACAGAAAGGCTCGTCTCACGCACGTCAGGCCCTCTTGCGCTTGCGGCGCGCGACGAGCGAGGCGAGCGCCGTGGCCATGATGACCGCGATGGCAGCAGGCACCGCCAAGCCCGAGCCTCCGACCATCGGCAGCTCCGTGAAGACCAGGTACTTGTTCACGAAGGTCTCGGGCTGCGCGTCCGGCTTACCGGTCTCATGCTCGTAGGTCACCGTCATCGTCATATGGGTGAGGTGCCTACCTTGGTCCCTGTCGCGGAGCTGGGCTGGGAGACGATCATGTAGTAGCCTTCGGGCAGGTCAGACGCTTGTCCCGCCGTGAGGGTGGCATTAGCGGATGCATCGTCCACGGCCTTGGCAAGGTTCTCCGCGAGCCCGTTGGCCTGTACGCGCACCCCCTGCCCGCCGCTGATCATGGCCGTGATGTAGTCAGCAGCATCCTGCGCGGTGGTGCCCTGATAGGTACCGTCATAGGTCCTTATGGCGCCTTCGACCGCGGCCTTCATCGCGTCGCTCGCCCATTCGATGCTCGTGGCGACGTATTCGGTGTCCGACCCGTCTTTTTTGTCCACGTCGCAGGTGAAGAGCTTGTACGCGTCATACGTCATGCCCTCGTTGCCAGACACGGCGGAGATGGTGATGCTGCCCGTCCCGTCGCCCACTTCGGCGAACGCCACGCACGGCGCGATGGCTCCGATGGCAAGCGTCGCTGCCAGCGCCACCGCCGCTGCGGTCCTTGCGATTCCTCCGTGCCTCTTCATGAGAGGTCTCCTTCCTGAGGCCTGCACCCTCGTATCGCCTCGCGCTCCGTCAGTCTTCACGGCTTGAGCCTTCTGACGTGCGCCGCATGAGCATTCCCATCACAATGAGCGCAGCCGACCCCACGAGCAGCACGCGCACGCCCAGCATATGCAGCGGGTCCCCCGTGCCGGGCATGGGTCTGTTGGCCTGGTTGTCCGCCTTGTCGCCCTTGTCCGTTTCGTCCGTCGGGTCGTCTTCCGGCTTTGTCGGGTCGTCTTCCGACTGTCCCGAGGCCGGGTCTGTCACCTGCACCGATGCCACGCCCGAGGCGGCATCCACGCCGATCACCTTCACGCCGCTCCCCTTGGCCGAAGCCGTGAGGGTTTGGTTCCCCGCGTTGTCTTGCGCGATCGAGAGCCCGACGGTGACCGGCTCCTTGATGGCCTCGTATCCATGGGGGGCCTGGGCCTCGGAAAGCTCGTAGCTTCCCGCACCCAGACCCACGAAGCGCGACACGCCGTCCTTGCCACCCTTCACCACGAGCGCGTTGGACGCGTCTTCAGTCCAGCCTCCCGCGGAGCTGCGGTAGGCGCCGTCCTCGCTCCGCAGCACGAAGCCGGCCTCGGCGAGCGCCGCGCCCGACTCGTTCACCTTGTAGATGTCAATCTGGAAGCAATAGACGGTGGCCACGGCGGCGACGGTTGTTTCTGTCTCGTCGCCCGTGGGGCTTTTGCGGTACTCGGCCACGAGCACGTTCTCGTTTCCGACCTCAAGGCCGAGGGAGGCTGCGTCCTTCACGGTACAGCGATACTCGAGTACGAGGATGTCGCCCTCGACGATGCCCGGCACCTCAGCAAGCAGGTCGTCGCTTCCCACACGCAGGCTGGCCCCGTCCATCGACACGGTCAGCTCGATCGGGTCTGACGTCCCATCGGCATGCTGGATGCGGCATGTCGCGGAACCGGGGACGTAGGCCAGGCCCTCGGCCAGATCCCCGCTGATCCAAAGGCTGTAGCTGGGAAATGATGCGAGGTTGTCGGGCAGCGTGACCTCCGCGTGGTAGGCCACGACGTCCCCCATGCTTGCGCTCACGCTCTTTGCCCAGAGACCCGTTGTCGGCGCGTCGCTTTTGCCGACCACCAGGGAAAGGGTGGGAACCAGGGTCTTCTCCTGGCTCTCGCCCGTATCCGCCAAGGCGATGCGGATCCCCTGCCCCGCGCACATGCCGACTATCGCCAGCACGAGACAGAGCACGCAAAGCGCTCTGCGAACGGGCAGAGCGCTCATGCTCGTCGGCGCAAGGGCGCCATGTGTCGGCGAAGCCATCGCGGTTCTCTTCATACCATTCCAGCCTATACGCCAGGCGTGCTCGTTATGTCCTACGTTCTTGTAGCTTTCACGTCGTGTGATGGGCAAACGATGTGCAAGGTTTTGCCTGAGCAGACGAGGATTTTGCGGGTGCGGAAACGCCTTTTCGAATAGTCGCAGGAGCGGCGAACGTCATCATGTTTGGACATTAGGGATACTCCCTTTTGTCCACCCCACGGCGCCGTGGACAAAAGGGAGTATCCCCAATGTCCACCCCTGGACAAAAGGGAGTATCCCTTATGTCCGCTCACTGCCAGAGGAAGAACGAGGAGACGTGCACGGTGGTGAAGCCCTCCGCGGCGGCTTGGTCAAGCGTATCGACGCTGTCCTCCACGAGTGCCACGCGCGCACGCGGCACGCCCAGCCTTTCGGCCAGCTCCACGAGGAAGGCGAGCTTCTCGGGCTTCTTCTCCACGATGGCCACGTGCCTTTCGGGGATCTGGTAATGAGCGCACACGAAGGCGCGCTTGCCCGGCGCCTCGTACGCCGCGCCGCGCGTGCAGGCAAACACCCGCTCGGGCCCCTTGCGCGCCACGAAGTCCTGGATCTGCGGCACGGCCGGCACCCGCGCGTACGGTTCGCGCGTGCGCACGTAGGTCTCCCAGTCCTCGTCGGGGCAGGCGGTATGGCTGAGCTCGCCAAACTCATAGATGGCAAGCACCCCATCCACATCAAAAACTACCGCAGTTTCCGCCTCGAGCAGGTATTCCAGCAGCCTCGTCATCGCCTTTACCTCCGCCGCGCCGCGCACCGTGTCAATTCTTTTCAGACGCCTTGTTCACCTCATGATACTTGAGCGCTCACACGTGCTACGCTAGCAGGGTTATACCTATCCGCAACAACCATCAGGAGGCACCCATGGACGAAGCCAAGTCCGTCACCGTCGACGACCTCGCCGCTGCCCGCGAGCTCTTCTTCTCCGAGCGCGCCAACGTCGTCGCCAAGAACGCCGTCAGCTCCGCAGGCATCCGCGCGGCAGCCCGCAGGCCCGAAGGCGTCGCCGCCAACGCCATGAGCTGGGACATCGAGGTCTCGCAGGGCGAGCGCACCAACCAGCAGCACTCCGGCCGCTGCTGGATGTTCGCGAGCCTGAACACCTTCCGCTTCCGCACCATCAAGAGGTTCAACCTCAAGACCTACGAGTTCTCGCAGGCCTATCCCCTCTTCTTCGACAAGCTCGAGAAGAGCAACTGGTTCCTCGAGAACATCCTCGACACGCTCGACGAGCCGCTTGCCAGCCGCCTCGTGGCCTACCTGCTCACGGACCCCATCGGCGACGGCGGCCAGTGGGACATGTTCCGTGCGCTCACCAAGAAGTACGGCGTGGTGCCCAAGGAGGCCATGCCCGAGACCGCGTGCTCCAAGAACACGCGCGAGATGGACAAGTACCTCACGCGCTACCTGCGCGGCGCCGCCAAGCGTCTGCGCGAGAGCGCGGCTGCCGGCGTCTCCGGCGATGACCTCGTCGCGATGAAGAAGCAGATGATGGAGGAGGTCTACAGCCTGCTCGTGACCTGCCTCGGCGAACCGCCCGCAAGCTTTGACGTGCGCCTGCGCGACAAGGACGACAAGCTCGTGCTCTCCGGCACCTTCACCCCGCAGGAGTTCTTCGCCGAGGCCGTGGGCATGGAGCTCGACGACTACGTCTCGCTCAGGGCAACGTGCTCGAGGCCGGCGGCGTGCGCTACCTCAACCTCACGCCCGCGCGCCTCAAGGCCGTGGCGATAGCGCAGCTGCGCGACGACCTGCCCGTATGGTTCGGCTGCGACGTCGACCAGTCCTACCTGCGCGAAGAGGGCATCATGGACCGCGACGTGCTGCAGGTGGACGAGCTCTTCGGCTTCCCCGTGGAGACCTGCATGGACAAGGCCGAACGCCTGGATTACGGCGAGTCGCTCATGACCCACGCCATGGTGCTCGAGGGCGTCAAGCTCGACAGCGAGGGCCAGCCGCTGCTCTGGAAGGTCGAGAACAGCTGGGGCAAGGACCACGCGCGCGACGGGTTCAACACCCTGTCCGACCCCTGGTTCGACGAGTACGTCTACCAGGTCGTGGTTGACAAGAAGTACCTCAGCGACGAGGAGCGCGCCGTCTACGAGACCGAGGAGCCCACGGTCCTCGAGCCGTGGGACCCGATGGGCTCGCTCGCCCGCTGCCGCTAGGAGGCTTACGTGATTTACAACGATGACCAGCTGGTGGGCGTGGAGCGCACTGCCGAGCTGACCGAGACCTTCTCCCAGTGCCGCGCCAACCGTGTGGCACGCAACGCCGTGACCAGCGCGAACCTTCAGAAGGTCGCCCGCAATCCCGTGCGCATGCGCGAGTATTCCGACACCTACGGCATCAGCGTGAAGCGCACGGGCAAGGTGACCAACCAGCGCCAGTCCGGCCGCTGCTGGAACTTCGCCGCGCTCAACGTGGTGCGCCACGCCGCCTTCGAGCGCCTCGACACGGACGACTTCGAGCTCTCGCAGGCCTACGGCATGTTCTACGACAAGCTCGAGAAGGCCAACGCCGCGCTCGAGTACGTGATCGAGATGATCTTCAAGCCCACGGACAGCCGCGAGCTCTCATATGTGCTCGACTGGGGCATGGGCGACGGCGGCTACTTCCCCTTCTCGATGAACCTGCTCGCCAAGTGGGGCACCGTGCCCAAGTACGCGATGCCCGAGACGGCGTGCAGCAAGGCGTCGGGACAGATGAACCGCCAGCTCGAGCGCCTCGTGCGGCGCAGCGCCGCCGTGCTGCGCGCCATGGCCAAGAACGGCGCCTCGATGGAGGAGCTGTTCGAGGCCAAACAGGGCATGCTCGAGGACGTGCACAAGGTGCTCTGCGTGTGCCTCGGCGAGCCGCCGCTGCGCTTTGACGTGCGCCTGCCCATCGGGGCGAAGGCCCAGGTGCCCGCGGACAAGATCGTGGTCGTGCAGCCCGAGGAGGCTGAGGACGACGGGGCTGGGCAGGGCGAGGCGGCGAGCGGGGACGACGCTGCCCCGGTAGACGCCGGCGATGAGCCGCTTGGCGTCGCGGGCGGAGCCGAGGCGCAGGAGGCCGGCAGCAAGGCGCGGCGTTTCGTGGTTGACGAGGGCGTGACCCCGCAGGAGTTCTTGGAGCGCTACGTGGGCTTTGATCCCTCGGACTATGTTGACTTGATCAACGCGCCGCTGGACGCCTATCCGTTCGAGCTGGCCTACCATCCCACGCTCACGGACACCGTGATCGGCGGCGCGCCCGTCCGCATGCTCAACATGCCTGTCGAGGTGCTTGAGGACGCTGCCGTGGCGAGCCTGCGCGCCGGCGAGCCCTGCATCATGTCCTGCGACGTGATGCAGAACCTCCCTCGCGAGATCGAGGACTTCCCCGGCGTGCTCGCCCTCGACACGATGGATTACGAGGACGTGCTCGGCGTGGAGCTCGACATGGACCGCGCCAGGCTCATCGAGATGCGCGAGACATCGCTCACGCACTGCATGGTCTTCCAGGGCGTGCAGCTCGGCGCAGACGGCAGGCCCGTGGCGTGGCGCGTCGAGAACAGCTGGGGTG
>CACYAX010000182.1 GCA_902772435.1 uncultured Coriobacteriaceae bacterium
GAGGTGTCGATCGACAAGTCGTTCCTGCGCGCCTACGTGAGCTGCGAGGCCTCCCGCTACGAGGAGGTCTCCGCAGCGCTCAACCGCGCCAAGGGCCGCGTGCGCTCGCTTCTGGGCCACGCCCTCGGCTGGCGCGTCACGCCCGAGATCGCCTTCCAGATCGACACGACGGCCGACGAGGCCGAGCGCATCGCCATCGCGCTCGAGGACGTGCCTCCCACCATCGGCGTGGAGAAGGACGAGTTCGGCTATCCCCTCGTCGAGGATGACGACGAGCTCGAGGACGAGGAAGCGGGGCGAGCCGAGTAGTGGGCCCCGTAGACCTGACAGCCTTCGAGGACGCGTTCGGGCGCATCGCGGCCTGCATTGACGAAGCCGAGACCATCGCCATCTGCGCGCACACCAACCCAGATGGCGATGCCTTGGGCTCCGTGCTCGCGCTGGCCGAGATCATCGCGGTGCGCTGGCCTGACAAGCAGGTCGCCACGCTGCTTGCCGACCCGAGCCCGATTCCCCGCATCCTGCGGTTCCTGCCGGGTTCGGACAGGCTCATCCACGTCGCTGACTACGCGGAGGCGCCCGACCTCTTCATCAGCGTGGACCTCAACATGCCCTCGAGGCTTGGCGAGGCCGAGGCAGTGCTGAACCGTGCCCGCAGGTCCGTGATCATCGACCACCATCCGACGGACGACCCCGTGGCGGATGCCCACCTCATCCGCCCAGACGCGGCCGCTGCAGGCGTCATCGTCTGCGAGTTTGCCCTGTACCTCGGCGTTCCCATCTCCGCGGACATGGCGCAGAACCTCTTCTGCGCCATCGCGACCGACACGGGCCGGTTCCAGTACCAAAACGCCAACCCCGAGTCGTTCGCCGTCGCGAGCCTCTTGGTCAACTGCGGGGCGTCTCCCTCCGAGGTCTCCCTCAACGTCTACCAGAGCTTCATGCTTACGTCGCTGCACCTCAAGAGCGTGATCATGGGCCGCATCGTCACGTTCGAGCGCGGCAAGATCGCCTACAGCTATTCGACCATGGCGGACCTCGAGCGCACCGGCGCGAGCCTCGACGACTGCGAGGGCCTCATCGACACCGTGCGCAGCGTCGAGGGCTCCGAGGTTGCGCTTTTCCTCAAGGAGGTCCCCGGCGGCAAGGTCCGCGGCAACCTGAGGTCTAAGTCCGGCCGCGACATCTCGGGCGTCGCCCGCGCGATGGGCGGCGGCGGGCACCGAGCGGCCTCGGGCTTCACGGTCGACGGCACGGTCGACGAGGTCTTCGCCGTGGCGCTGCCCAAGCTGCGCGCGCTCTTCAAGGAGGACGGGGCGAAGGCCCCTGATGCCTCGTGAAGCGCGGGCAGAGCGGCCTGAACTGCCTGCTTGCCGTGGACAAGCCGGTCGGGCCTTCAAGCCATGATGTGGTGAACCGCGTGCGCCGCGCCCTGGGGGAGCGGCGCGTTGGTCATGCCGGCACGCTCGACCCTGCGGCCTCGGGCGTGTTGGTCGTGGGCGTCGGCCTTGCCACGCGCCTGCTCGGCATGCTCACGCTCGACGAGAAGGCCTATGAGGCGACCATCTGCTTCGGGGCCGAGACGAGCACCGACGACGCCGAGGGGGAGGTCACGCGCACGGCCGCCGTGCCCGCGGAGCTCTCCGACGAGGCGTTTGCCGCCCGCAGCGTCGCGGCGCTCGTGGGCTCTTTCGACCAGGTGCCGCCCTCGTTCTCGGCCATCTCGGTCGACGGGCGCCGTGCCTATGACCGCGCCCGCCACGGCGAGCAGGTGGAGCTCGAGGCGCGCCACGTCACGATCCATGACGCGCGCCTGCTCTCGCTCGAGGTGGGGGAGCGCGTGTGCTGGACCTTCTATTGCCATGTCTCCAAGGGCACCTACGTGCGCGCCCTGGCCCGCGACCTCGGCCGTGAGGTGGGCAGCGCCGCCCATCTCGTCTCTCTCAGGCGCGTCTCCTCAGGTGACGTGGGGCTCACCTCCTGCGTAGGCCTCGAGGAGCTCGAGGCAGGCGGCCTGCCGTTCGCCGCCGACCACTGCCTCGATCCCGTGACGGCGCTCGGGTACCCCTTCAGGACGCTCTCTGCATCCGAGTTGGAGGACGTGTCGTTCGGGCGTCGCATCGAGAGCGGCATCGTGTTCGACCATGCGGGCGCGCTCCGCGAACCGGCACAGCACGAGCTGGTGTCGCTCGTCTCCCAGGGAAGCCTCGTGGGCGTGTGGAAGCGCGAGGGCTCGACCCTCACGTGCGAGGCGAACTTCCCGCAGGGCATCATCGGCGTGGGAAGGGGCTGACATGCGCTATCCGCTTTCACGTGACGAGGCTGCCTCCCTGGTCAACGCGTCCCTCCTCATGGACGGGTGCCCCTCCCGCCTGCCCGTATGGCAGAGCTGCCTCACGCCGGGAACGCAGCCGCAGGAGGCCGTGCTGGCCATCGGCGCCTTTGACGGCGTGCACCGCGGCCACCGCGCGCTCATCGCCAAGGCGCGCGCGGATGCGGAGCGCAGGGGCGTCCCCTGCCTTGCCGTGACGTTTGACCCCGACCCTTCTGAGCTCCTCGATTGTGACCCGCAGCCTCGGCTCCTCTCGGTCGCCGACCGCGTGCAGGGCCTGCGTGCCCTGGGCGTGCGTAACGTCGTCGTGCTCCCGTTCACGCGCGAGCTCGCGAACACCGAGCCCGAGGCGTTCATCAGCGACGTACTCTGCGCGCTTGCCCGGCCCGTTGCCATCCACGTGGGCTCCAACTTCCGCTTCGGGGTCCGCGGTGCGGGTACCACGGCGCTTCTGCGCCAGCTCGGTCCCACGTACGGCTTCGAGGTCGAGGAGAGCCCACTTCTGGTCGCGGGAGGGGAGCGCATCTCCTCCACGCGTATTCGCACGTTCCTGGGCGAGGGCGGCCGCCTCGATGAGGCCAACCAGCTCCTGGGCCGCTGCCACTTCGTGCGCGGCTCCGTCGAGCATGGCCGCGGCGAGGGCACGAGCTTCGGGTTCCCCACAGCCAACGTGCGCTGCGCGGAGCTCTCGTGTATGCCCGCCGAGGGCGTGTACGGCGGCTACCTGCGCATCAACGGACGCGTTTGGCCCGCCGCCATCAACGTGGGTGCCCCCAAGAGCTTCACCGACGAGCGCATGGAGCGCTTCCTCGAGGCCAACCTTATCGGGTTCGAAGGTGATGTCTACGGCGCTGCCGCCGAGGTCATCTTCGTCTCATGGCTGCGGCCGTCTCGGCCGTTCGCCTCACTCGAGGAGCTCGAGCGCGTCGTTCTCGGTAACATAGACTGGGTACGCACGAATCTCGGCGACGGCGAGGTGGGGTAGCACATGATCACTGAGGAGGACAAGGAGCGGGTCCGCCAGGCGACCGACTTTGCCGCCCTCGTGAGCGAGACCGTGGTGCTGCGCCAGCGCGGCGCCGATTTCTGGGGATGCTGCCCCTTCCACCACGAGAAGAGCCCGTCGTTCCACATCAACCCGTCCACGGGCCTCTGGAACTGCTTTGGCTGCCACAAGGGCGGCGACGTCTTCGACTACGTGATGGCGCGCGAGAACCTCGAGTTCCCGGACGCGATCCGCTACCTGGCCGACCGCGCGGGCATCGAGCTCTCCGAGGAGCGCGGCTCGGCGGCGCGCGGCCCCAAGCGCAACCGCCTGATGGAGGCCCTCGGCGAGGCCGAGAGCTTCTATTCCACCATGTTGCTGCGTGGTCGCGGCGAGGGCAACGATGCCGCGCGGAAGTACCTCGCGGGGCGCGGGTTCGGCTCGGCCGTCTGCCGCCGCTGGAACCTCGGCTTCGCGCCGGGGCACGGCAGGCTCGTGGCCGAGCTGCGCGGCAAGGGCTTCTCCTCGCAGGAGATCCTCGCAGCGGACCTCGCGCTCGAGCGTTCCGGCCGCCTCGTCGACCGCTTCTTCGACCGCGTCATGTTCCCCATCCACGACGAGCAGGGCCGCCCCATCGGGTTCGGTGGCCGCGTGATGGGGGACGGCAAGCCCAAGTACCTCAACACCAAGGAGACCGCGGTCTTCCACAAGTCCAAGCACCTCTTCGCCTTCGACCGCGCCAAGGAGACCATCACGGCGCGGGGCACGGCGATCGTCGTGGAGGGATACACCGACGTCATCGCCCTGCACGAGGCGGGCTTCACCAACGCGGTGGCGGCGCTCGGCACGGCGCTCTCGCTCGACCACGTGAAGCTGCTCGAGCGCTTCGGGGCCAAGACCATCATCTGCATGTT
>CACYAX010000183.1 GCA_902772435.1 uncultured Coriobacteriaceae bacterium
TCAACGCGGTGCTCGACAAGCTGGCCGACAAGTACGCCGTGACGCCGGGCGCCGTGGCGCTTGCCTGGATTCTGCGCTATCCGGCCAAGATGCAGGCCGTGATCGGCACCACCAAGGCCAACCGCATCCACGACAGCGCCCGTGCCTGCGACTTCACGCTCACGCGCCAGGAGTGGTACGAGATCTACCAGTCGGCGGGACGCAGGCTTTCCTAAGTAGGATTACCCGCGGGATGGGTTGTGAGGGGGTGGGGAGCGCTCGTTTCGCTCCCCACCCCCTCCCTGTTGTTCCGTGATGCGATGCGAGCCTACTTCTCGCGGTTCGCCTCGAGGGGAATCTCGTCAAGGCCGCGGAGGATCTCGATCCAGCAGCCGTCGGGGTCGGCGATGAAGTAGAGCCCCATGCGCGGGTTCTCCTTCACGATGCAGCCCATCTCCTCGTGCAGGGCATGATAGGCATCGTAGTCGTCGACGCGCACGGCGACGTGCGTGTCTCCGTTGCCGTTGTCGTAGGTCTCGGTCCACCCGCGGTTCCAGGTGAGCTCGAGCTCGAAGTCGGTCTCGTCATTGCCGATAAAGACGATGAGCCAGCTGCCGTCCTCGGGACCCTTGCGACGGCGCTCCTTGAGGCCGAGGGCCTTCTCGTAGAACGCGAGGGTGGCGTCGAGGTCATAGACGTGGGTGTTGCGGTGGATGAGCTTGGCGCGCATGGGCATCCTCTCTGTGGGTGGGGGTCCGGGAGAGCCTTCGCCTGTGGACCACCGGTCGGTCTCACGACGTGGGGCAGGGACAATAATACCATCTAGTACCAATATGCCATCCGCGCCAACGCCGCTGGTACACAGCCACTTCGCACCCTGCGGGAATCCGTGTGCCCAGATGCACAATTGATACCTGTGCAGCTTATATGTTTCCGTGTTGAAAAGCCGTTCACCCCCAATAGACAACCGCTCACGGGACGATTTATCATGAGGAAGTAGCACAAACTCGATGGAGGGGGCTCTCGTGGGTGCTTTCTTTGGTGCGGTTTCCCGTCGTGACGTGACGCTCGACGTGTTCTTTGGCGTAGACTACCACTCCCACCTTGGTACCCGCCGTGCAGGCATGGTCATGTGCAATCCTGACGGTGGTTTCCAGCGCGAGATTCACTCCATCGAGAACACGCCCTTCCGCACCAAGTTCGAGAAGGACCTCTCCACGTTCGAGGGAACCTGCGGCATGGGTTGTATCTCCGACTCCGATCCGCAGCCGCTGCTCGTGCGCTCGCACCTCGGCCTCTTCGCCATCTCCACCGTGGGCGCCATCAACAACGCCGACGAGCTCGTCGACTCGTTCAGCCATGTGGGCCACCAGTTCATGGCCCAGAGCTCGGGCGAGGTCAACACGACCGAACTCGTGGCCGCCCTCATCAACACCCAGTCCGACCTGCTTACGGGCATCCAGTATGCGCAGGAGCAGGTGGAGGGCTCGCTCACGTTGCTCGTCATGACCGAGGCCGGCGAGCTCATCGCCGCGCGTGACCCCATGGGACGTCTTCCGGTCCTCATCGGCAAGGACGAGGACGGTTACTGCGTCACCTTCGAGTCGTTTGCGTATGGCAAGCTCGGCTACGTCGACGAGCACGAGCTGGGCTCGGGCGAGATCGTGAAGATCACGGCCGAGGGCTATGAGATCCTCGCCGCCCCGCGCGACGAGATGCGCATTTGCGCCTTCCTCTGGGTGTACTACGGCTACCCCAACTCCAACTACGAGGGCGTGAACGTCGAGGTCATGCGTTACAAGAACGGTGCGCGCATGGCGGCCGACGAGCGCGCGTGGGGCATCATGCCCGACGTGGACTACGTCGCCGGCGTGCCCGACTCGGGCCTGCCCCACGGCATCGGCTATGCCATGGAGAGCGGCAAGACCTTCGCGCGCCCGTTCGTCAAGTACACGCCCACCTGGCCGCGCTCCTTCATGCCGTCCGACCAGAAGGTCCGCAACCGCGTGGCCAAGATGAAGCAGATCCCCGTGCCCGAGCTCATCCACGGCAAGAAGCTGCTCTTCGTGGACGACTCCATCGTGCGCGGCACGCAGCTGCGCGAGACGGTCGAGTTCCTCTACGGTGCCGGCGCTGCCGAGGTGCACATGCGCTCGGCTTGCCCGCCCATCATGTACGGCTGCAAGTATCTCTCGTTCTCGCGCAGCCGCACCGAGTACGAGCTCATCGCGCGCCAGAAGATCCTGGAGCTCGAGGGCGAGGAGGGCGAGAAGCACATCGACGAGTACGCCGACGGTCGTAGCGAGCGTGGCAAGTGCCTACTGCGCTCCATCTGCGAGGACATGGGCTTCGACTCGCTCTCGTACCAGTCGCTTGACGGCATGCTCGACGCCATCGGCATCGACCGCAAGAAGATCTGCACCTACTGCTGGAACGGCAAGGAATAGCTTGGCGGCATCTGCCTGCAGACAGAACGCATACGGCTGAGACAAACGACACGGCGCCCGGAAGGAAGGTCCCTCCGGGCGCCGTTATGTGCAGTGGTTGACGCGTCTCTGCTGGCAGCACGCCCTGTTCTCGCAGGGTGCCTACGCCTCCTCATGCTCGCTGTAGACCGCTTCGAGCCTCCAGCGCTTAGGCGAGGTGGACATAGTCGCGCGACAGATGGTGACCTCCGCGGGAAGGCCTCCCTCGATGCGGCGGGAGAGCGGGAAGGTCAGGCGCGTGCGCGAGCCCTCCAGGCTGCCCATCTCCTGGGCGAACTCCCAGCTCTCGTCGAGCGTGTCGAGGATGCCCACGGTGGGCGGCAGTGCGCGATAGATCTTGAGCATCAGCTCGTCGGGCAGGAAGACTTCCTCGGAGAAGCGCTTGGGCAGGTGCGTCGCTGCGAGCGGCTTGCGGTTGGGGCTGCGGCGCGGGGCGGGGAGGGGCTCCGGCTCAGCCTGCTCGTACTCATCCACCGTGGGGACCTCCTCATCCTCGGGCTCATCCTCTTCGGGTTCGGGCACGTAGGTGATGTTGAAGGAGATGCTGGGCTCCGCGCTCTCTGCCGCCGCGGCGCTGGCTGTGGGCTCCTCTGCGGGGGCCTCCTCGGATGCAGCCGGCTCTCCGGAAGCAGTGCCGTGTTCGGGCTTCGCCTCAATTGTGGCGGCAGTGGGTGCCTCCTCGGCCTCTGCCGTATCAGCCACGGTTTCGACTGCGGTTGCCAGGGGAGCTTCGGGGGAGGGCTCGGCCACGGCGGGAGCCTGCGCGAGCTCCGCCTGCCCCGCGTCAGCGGCTGCCGGGGCGACGCGCGCTTCGACGGCCTGCACTTCGGTCTCTGCAACAGCGTCGCTCACCAGCTCCTCGGGAGCGACCTCAGGAGCTCTCGTGACCCGCTTGCGCTTGTGGCGGGGCTTGACGGGGCGCACCTCCTTGGAGCGGCGTGCGCGCTTCCACGACCTGCCGGCTGCCGCGGCATCCTTGTCCACCACGGGCTGGGCCGCCTTCTCGAGCAGCTCGTCGAGGTCGGGACGTGCCATGACGGTCACGAAGACCCGTCCCTTCTTGAACACGGTGAGCTTCATGAAGTCGGCGAGCGCTTCGAGCATCTGGTCGACGCTCTCGCAGTCGATGTCGTCGAGCAGGACGTCCGCCTCGGCGAGCACCTCCTCCACGCGCGCGACGGGCGTCTGCTTGCCCGTGCCCATCTCGGTGGAAAAGAGCTGGTAGAAGAAGAGGTGGTTATTGGGAGTGATGTTGGGCATCGAATGCCTTTCGCTGCATGCGTTTGAGGTTTGTCTTCTGTATTGTACCGTGCGCAGGCGTGGGGTGGGAGAGGCCGACAAGAAGCCCGCAGCTCTGCAAGGGATCGCGGGGATGCCTGGCAGGCCGCCCAGGCGCCGCTGCGTGCGCGCCTAGCTGTGACGCGCGGCCCGCTCGGCCTCGTGGATGCGCCGGTTGCGCAGGTTGGTGACCGTCCCCTGCATGCCGTGGGGGACGTAGCCGATGTCGGTGAGGTCCTGGGGCAGGTAGTCCGCCAGGCTGAGCGAGGCCGTCTGCACGGGGTTCTGCGGTTCGGGGCCGAGTACCGCCTCCAGCGCGTAGACGCAGGCGCCCTGCGCGGACAGCCGCTCCTCGTACTCGCTGCTGGGGTCGTCGGGGCGCTCGCCACGCGCGTCGGCGGACTGCCAGACCAGCTCGTAGCCCGCAAGCTCGAACTGGATGAGCGCGAAGTCGAAGAGCGGCTGGCTG
>CACYAX010000184.1 GCA_902772435.1 uncultured Coriobacteriaceae bacterium
AGGACTGGGACTGGAACAAGGGACGGACTGGAACAAGGGACGACGTGTGGAACAAGGGACGGAGGTTTGTTCCACTTGTTCCGCGACCTTGCGCTCGGGACCTGGTTCCGTCAAGTATCTTTCGCAAATGTCGAGTGACCCCATGTGTCGGCCGGACTTGGTGCAAGGTTCCTAGTCCGTGCTCACGCTCCTCTCGTCCCAGTGGTCCAGCAGGCCGATGTCGAGGTACCTCCTCTTGCCCCAGTTCCCGTCCGCGACGTACTTGCGGCGGGCCGCCGCGAGCATCATCGCGGACCTGCCGTCAGGAGAGCTGCCGACAGCGTTGGTTCGCCTCTTTACCTCGCGGTTGAGCCGCCCGATGCCGTTGTTGGCGCGGATCCGCCTCCAATGCTCCATCGGGAAGCGCGCGTAGGTGAGCGTCTCCGCCACGCCCCCGCGGATCACCCTGGCGGCGTCGGCCAGCTTGGGGGCCTCCAGCTCGTGGGCAACCTCCTCGGCCTTCCGCAGGCCGGCCGCGAGCGACTCCTGGGCGCGTATTGCCTTGAGCTGCGCGGCGACGCGCCTCCCGCGGCGGGCGGGCACCTTGGCCAGGACGTTGCGGTAGAAGTGCACGGTGCAGCGCTGGTACATCGCGTCGGGGAAGACCTCCGCGAGAGCGCCGAGCATGCCGGCGGACTTGTCGCCGGTGGCCATCCTCACTCCGCGAGGGCCGCGGTCGCGCAGCGAGAGCGGGAACTCGCGCCAGCTGTCAGCGCTCTCCGTGTGGCCCTCGGCGCACCCGATCGCCTCGCGGTACCCGTCGGCGCTCACGCCGATCGCGATCAGCGCCGCCACGCTCCCGTAGGCCCCTCCCCAGTTCTTCTCGAGGCAGGTGCCGTCCACGCAGACGTGGGGGTACGCGCGGGCGGGCGGCCTCGTCCGCCATGCCCCGACCGCGGCGAACGCCTTCTGGTTCAGGTTGGAGACCGTGCCCTCCGAGACGCTGGGCCCCCAGGGGATCTCGCCGGCGTCCTCGATGCGCCTCGTGCTCACGCCGGCCAGGCACATCTCCATCATGGCCTCCTCCACCGAGCTCTCGCGCCTGCGGTAGCGCTCTATGATCTGCGTGGTGAGGGTCGCCCCGCGCGGCTTCGGCACGGAGAGCTCCGCCTCCCCGGCGCTCACGGCCAGCTTGCGCTCGTAGTGCCCGCTCCTGTACGCCTGGCGCTCGTCGGTGCGCTCGTAGCGCCCCGCGTTCACCAGCTGGTCGGCCTCCTCGTCGAGCAGCGCGTCGATGGTCTCCTGGACGGTGCTCAGCACCAGCTTGCCGACGTAGCCCTTTATGGCCTCGTCGTCGAATGATGCGATTCCATGCGGCATGGCCCCATCTCCTCGATAGGCGTTTCAGTTTGGCGACTTAACGTCCTACCGACCTGGGGCCATGCTCCCGTTACGGGGCTGGGTCTATTCGGTTCTCAACGTTTGCGAAAGAAACTGTACGTCATCAACGCGAGGAGGGTCCAATGAGCGTTTGAACAGATGATCCCATCAAGCGAACGGGCGCCAGATTGCTCTGACGCCCGTTCGTGCATTCGGACTGTGGAATTAAGACCGCTCTGGGCCTGGATAAGCGCTCCTATGCCTCCGTGTCAGTCGCGGTGGTGCCGCCCGTCTCCTCGGTCCCCTCACCGTTGTCGGTGGTGTCATCAGTCGTTGCCGGGTCGGGTCCACTGCTGACGACGAGCGTGATGGTCGTGCCTGCAACTGCGGTGCCCGTCTCGGATTGCGAGATCACGTAGCCGCTGTCAACCTCGCTGCTGTACTCATAGGAAGTGTAGACAGCAAAGCCGGCAGCCTGGATCTCGTAGGTTGCCGAATAGACATCCTTGCTGACCACGTAGGGAATCTCGATCTGCTGGGAGCCCGTGGAGATGTAAATCGTGATCGTGGTGCCCTTTTCGGCGGTACCAGTGTGAGACTGGCTGATGACGTAGCCCTCGTCGTAGGTGTCGCTGGAATCATAGCCAAAGTCGACCACGAAGCCAGCAGCCGTGAGCTCAGCCTCCGCGGTGTAGCGGTCCTTACCCTGCACGCTGGGAATCTCGATGACCTCTTTGCCCTTGGAGAGGTAGTACGTGACGGTGTCGCCTTCCTTGGCGGTGGCGCCCGACGTCGGCGACTGGCTGGCGACGTTGTTTGCCACAATCTCGTTGTCGTAGACTGAGTCGCCGACCTTGCCGATCAGGCCGAACTCACGTAGCTTCGCCTCTGCCTCCGAAGGCGTCATGTTCCTGAGGTCAGGCACCGTGACAGACTTGGCGGGTTCGGGACCCTTGGAAACAACGAGGTCAATGGAGGTTCCGCGCTCGAGCTTACGCTGGGGATCGGGGTCTTGGTCGACCACGACGCCTTCCGCTACCGTGTCAGAATACTCGCGCGTGATCTCCCCGCGCTCGAAGAAGTCGGTCTCCACGATCGCGGTGACCGCCTGCTCCTCAGTCAGGTTGAGGAGATTGGGAACCTCACGCGTCTGGTTGCTGAGGTTGAAGAAGGTGATGGCTGCATAGGCGATGCCCAGCACGATGATCGTGCCGAAGATGGCGCCGAACACGAGGCGACGGCGACGCTTCTTCTCGGCACGCTTCTCCTCGAGGGCAGCTCGCTCGGTCGCGCTGATGGGCTTCTTGCGCCCGCCGGAAGTGCGGCCTGTCGAGGTGCGCGAGTCGACCGTGGAGATGACGGGCGTGGTGGTGTGCGTGTCGACGCGGCTCACGATCTGCGTGGGTACGACGGCAGTCGCGGCGTTGACGGCCTGGTACTGCCCGGCGAGGTAGTCACGCAGCACGCGATACAGCTCGTCCGCGGTCTGGAAGCGGTCCGCGGGATTCTTCTGCATGCAGCGCAAGATGATGCCCTCGAGCGCGGGGTCGACGTTGGGGTTGACTTGGCTGGGGGGAAGCGGCTGCTCGTTGACCTGCTTGAGGGCGACGGTTATGGCGTCGTCACCATCGAAGGGGACCTTGCCGGTCGCGGCCTCGTACATGACGATGCCGAGCGAATAGATGTCGGTGGTGGGTCCGAGGTCATGACCTTGGGTCTGCTCGGGGGAGACATAGTGGGCGGTTCCGAGCACGGAGTTGTCGGTGGTGAGGTGGCTGTTCTTGGCACGGGCGATGCCGAAATCCATGACCTTCACGTTGCCGTCAGGCTGGACCATGATGTTTTGCGGCTTGATGTCGCGGTGGATGATGTCGTGCTTGTGCGCGACCGAGAGTGCCTGGGCAATCTGCGAGCCAATCTGGGCCACCTTGCGCGGATCAAGCGCCCCGTGGCGGCGGATACCGCTCTTGAGGTCGGTGCCACGCAGATACTCCATGACGATGTAGTAGGTGTCGTCGTCCTTGCCCCAGTCATACACGCTCACGATATAGGGGCTCTGCAGCGCAGCAGCTGCCTGGGCCTCCTGTTTGAAGCGCATGGCGAAAGACTCTTCGCTCGCATACTGCGGCAGCATCGTCTTGATGGCTACCGTGCGCCCGAGCACCTCGTCGAGACCGCGGTAGACGATGGCCATGCCGCCCGTGCCGACCTTGTCTTGGACCGTATAGCGTCCACCTAATACTCTACTTGCCATAACTCGTGCTCCCGTTCCCCTCCGTGGTCGCCCGCCACGTTGTCAACAATCGAATGGTGTGTGGACATGTCCACGCATCCCGTTGTGTGCCAAACATCACAATGCTCCGTTCGCCTGGACGTTGATGCACGTGGCGAGCACCTGGCCCGCGAGGATGGACGCCACGCCAAGCACGTCCTGCTCGCCGCCTTCGATGCACACCGATATTGCAAGCGTCGGCTCCTCGTACGGAGCAAAGCCAATAAAGAGCGAATTCGCGTAGCCTCCGCCAATCTCAGCGGTACCCGTCTTACCTGCGACCGAGACGCCGCTCACGCGCGCGCCCGTGCCCGTGCCGGACTCGACGACGTCGAGCATGGCCGACTTGATCTGCTGGGCCGTGGCAGAGGTGATGGGCTGCCCAAGCGAGCGGGCGCGCGTGGTGGAAGTGGTTGCGCCTTCAGGTGAAAGCACGTGGTCAACCACATACGGGCTCATCGCGATGCCGTCATTTGCGATGGTCGCGGCAACGACGGCGTTCTGCATGACGGTGGTCTGCGGACCAGCGGGGCTCTCGTGCT
>CACYAX010000185.1:0-3687 GCA_902772435.1 uncultured Coriobacteriaceae bacterium
AGCGGGCAACGTGCGGCCCCCGCGCGGCCCGCGAGAGTGGGGGAACACCAGCCACCGCGCGGCCCCCGCGCTGCCCGCGAGGGCGAGAGACAAGCGGACAACGTGCGGCCCCGCGCGGCCCGCGAGAGTGGGGGAACACCAGCCACCGCGCGGCCCCCGCGCTGCCCGCGAGAGCGGGGGACAAGCGACCGACGGGCAGCCCCCGCGCGGCCCGCGAGGGCGAGGGCCAAGCGGCCGACGGGCAGCCCCCGTGCGGCCCGCGAGTCGTGGGCCAACGGCTACAAGCCAGCCCCTACGCCACGCGCCATTCGCGAAGGCGCGGGCGTCTCATCGTCGGACGCACCCAACGTCTTGACGTCAACAACGGTGCACGCAGGCCATCAACCCCACGCTTCGTGGAGCAGAAGCGAGAATCCCGCGCAGGTGAGCGCCCCAACAGACCTGCGCCGACGCTTCGCGCTACCATAGGCAGAGGAGTCAAGCGACCAGCAGGAGGAACCATGCCTCAAGACAAGCCCCTCGAGCGCTCATACGGCCGCGCGGCCAACGAGATGCGCCCCGTCAAGCTCACGCCCGGCATCATGAAGAACGCCCACGGCTCGTGCCTCGCTGAGTTTGGCGACACGCGCGTGCTGTGCACCGCCACCATCGAGGAGGGCGTGCCCGCCTGGCGCAAGGGCCAGCGCGCCGGCTGGGTCACGGCCGAGTACGCGATGCTGCCCGCCTCCACGGGCCGTCGCACCCCTCGTGAGCAGCGCGGACGTAAGGGACGTTCGATGGAGATCGAGCGCCTCGTGGGGCGTAGCCTGCGCACGGTGGTCGACCTCTTCAAGCTCGGCGAACTCACCGTCACCTGCGACTGCGACGTCATCCAGGCGGATGGCGGCACGCGTACGGCAAGCGTGACCGGCGCGTGGGTGGCGCTGCACGAGGCCCTTGAGGCGTGGGTGCACGCGGGCAAGCTCAAGAAGATGCCGCTGACCGGGCAGGTCGCGGCGGTCTCCATGGGCATGGTGGGAGGCGAGCTCCTGCTCGACCTCGACTACCCCGAGGACAGCCGTGCGCAGGTGGACATGAACCTGGTGGGCACGGCGGACGGGCGCATCATCGAGGTGCAGGGTACTGGCGAGAAGGTCGCGTTCACGCGCGACGAGATGAACGCGCTGCTCGACTACGGGCAGTCGGGCATCATGCGGCTCGTTGACCTGCAGTGCGAGGCAACGGGCTGGGAAGGCTAGGCTCGCAAAGGCCTTTGGGAACGCCGGATGGCGGCTGGGCTGCCAGGCAGCCGTGCCGCACGAATGATGAGATGACGATGCTGGCGGAGGGCGGTTCGCATGTCCCTTCGCATGGCACAAAGCAAAGGAGACAGCATGATCGACATTTCGACCCTTGATCTTGCGAAGACCATCGTGGTCGCCACGGGCAACGCCCACAAGCTCACTGAGATCGAGGCCATCCTCGGTGCCACGCCGGCCCTCGCGGGTACGCGCTTCGTGGCTCTGGGGGAGCTGGGCGACTTCGCCGACCCCGTGGAGGACGGTGCGGACTTTTTTGAGAATGCGCTGATAAAGGCACGTGCAGCTCTCGACGAGACCGGCCTTGCCATGGCGGTCGCCGACGACTCGGGCCTCTGTGTGGACGCGCTGGGCGGCGCTCCCGGCATCATGAGCGCGCGCTGGGCGGGCGAGCACGGCAACGACGAGGCCAACAACGACAAGCTGCTCGTCGAGATGGCCGAGGTTCCCGAGGCCGAGCGCACGGCCCGCTTCCACTCCACGGTGGTCCTCGTGACGCGCGACGACTGCGGCGAGGAGGTCCTGCGCGGCGATGGCGACGTGGAGGGCTCCATTGACTACGAGCGCCACGGCCACAACGGCTTTGGCTACGACCCGCTCTTCAAGATCGCCGAGATGCCGGGCAAGAACATGGCCGAGCTCACGGCCGAGGAGAAGAACGCCATCAGCCATCGCTTCCACGCACTGCAGGACCTGTCGGCGAAGCTGTAGGGGGCGGTCCGCAGGTGTGCGGGTGTATCGGTGACCCCGCGGCTTGCGGATTCGCGGGCGGGACTTCATACGACGCGGCCCCGGGGCCGTTTGGGCGGCGAAAGCGTGCTGTCGTATGAAGCGCGTCGCCCCGTGACCTGCGCCTTTGCGACGGCGGTTCATACGACGTGGCCCCCGGGGCCGTCTGGGCGGTGAAAGCGGCCTGTCGTATGAAGCCGGGCATCCCGTAGCCTGCGGTTATGCGGGCGGCGTTTCATACGACGCGGCCCTCGGGGCCGTCTGGGCAACGAAAACGCGCTGTCGTATGAAGCCGGGGGTCTCGATTCCTGCGGATATGCTGCCGGGGCTTCATACGACCGGGGCTTTCGGGCGCATTCGGGGCCAAAACACCCTGTCGTATGAAGTGGGTTGCCCCTCGATCTGCGGTTTTGCCGTCGGCACTTCATACGACGCGACCACCGGGGTCGTTTCGGAGCCAAAACGCGCTGTCGTATGAAGTCGGGCATCCCGTAGCCTGCGGTTTTCCCGTCGGCACTTCATACGACGCGGCCCTCGGGGCCGTTTCGGCGGCGAAAGCGGCCTGTCGTATGAAGTGGGTTGCCTCCCGACCTGCGGAAACGTCGCCGGCACTTCATACGACGCGGCCCTCGGGCCGTCTGGGCAACGAAAACGGCCTGTCGTATGAAGCCGCGGGCCTCGGAACATGCGGAAACGTCGCCGGCACTTCATACGACGCGGCCCTCGGGCCGTCTGGGCAACGAAAACGGCCTGTCGTATGAAGCCCGCCCGCATCGCACCTCGCTCGCAAAGCCTCGCTCACCCCAGCCCATCTGCAGGTCGCAGCCTCCCCGTCGGAGAGGGAGGAGTATCCCAGAAGGCGTGCAGGGCGTATACTTGTACACATCGATTACCTCATGCTAAGGGGGAGCCCATGAAGATCATCCGCTGCAAGGACTATGCCGACATGAGCCGCAAGGCTGCCAATATCATCTCGGCACAGGTCATCCTGAAGCCCAACGCAAAGCTCGGCCTTGCCACGGGCACCACGCCCATCGGAGCCTATCAGCAGCTCATCAAGTGGTACGAGAAAGACGACGTTGACTTTGCTGAGGTCAGCACCTACAACCTCGACGAATATCGCGGCCTCTCCCACGATGACCCGCAGAGCTACCACTACTTCATGCGTGACAACTTCTTCGACCACATCAACATCAACCTCGACAACACCCATGTGCCTGACGGCTCCAATCCCAACGCCGAAGAGGCCTGCGCCGAATACGATGCCCTGGTGAAGGCCGCTGGCTACGTCGATCTGCAGCTCCTGGGCATTGGCAACAACGGGCACATTGGCTTCAACGAGCCTGACGAGGCGTTCTCCAAGGGGACGCACTGCGTGGACCTTACCGAGAGCACCATCAAGGCAAACAGCCGCCTCTTCGAGCGAGAGGAAGACGTGCCGCGCCAGGCCTATACCATGGGCGTCCAGACCATCATGCGCGCGAAGATGATCCTCGTTGTGGCCAATGGCTCCGCCAAGCAGCAGGCCGTGTATGACATGGTGTATGGCCCCGTCACGCCGCGCGTGCCTGCCTCCATCCTGCAGCTGCACACCAACTGCATCCTCGTGGCCGACGAGGAGGCCCTCGGCATGTGCCCTGCATAGGCACGACAGCTCACG
>CACYAX010000185.1:3707-7877 GCA_902772435.1 uncultured Coriobacteriaceae bacterium
CCCGGTTTTTGTTGCAAAGGACATGTGGTGCGCCGCCCCGCTCGTGCCGCCCCGCTCGTGCAGGGGCGTCCCGGCGCCAGCCCGCCCGCGTACCGCCCAGTGCGCCCGCCTACACGTCCAGCACGCACACGTCGTGCGGGTAGTGGTTGATGATCTCGCAACCGTCCTCCGTCACGATGCAGAGGTCCTCGATGCGCACGCCGATGTCGCCGGGCAGATAGATGCCGGGCTCGATGGAGAAGATCTGTCCGGGCTGCACGGGCTCGTGATGGCTCGAGGAGACGTCGCCCGGCTCGTGCACCTCCATGCCGATCTGATGGCCGAGGCGGTGCGTGAAGTAGGGGCCGTAGCCCGCGTCTTCGATGATGGCGCGGGCAGTGCGGTCTATCTGGGCAAACTCCACGCCGGGGCGCACGAAGGCGGCGGCAGCCTCGTTGGCGCGGCGCACGGCGTCGTAGACCTCGAGCTGGTGGGCGGTCGGCTTGGCCGTGAAGAACGTGCGCGTCATGTCGGAGCAGTAGCCCTTCCAGAGGCAGCCCACGTCGAAGAGCACCATGTCCCCGCGGTGGAAGACCGTGCCGTCGGGCTCGTGGTGCGGGTCTGAGGCGGTGGCCCCGAAGCTCACGATGGGGTCGAAGGAGTAGCCCTCTGAGCCGAGGCTGCGGTACTCACCCAGCAGGTCCTCGGCGATGCGCTGCTCGGTCACACCCTCGCGGACCTGCGCGGCGAGCCAGGCCATGGCCTCGTCGTTCAGGGCGCTGGCCTCGCGCATGAGCTGCTGCTCGGCGGCGTCCTTCACGGAGCGGGTGGCGTCGACGGCGTCGGAGGCCACCTTGAAGCCAGCGGCCGCGCCCATGTCCATGAGCGGCAGGAGCCAACGGGCGGGCAGCGCCTTGTCGACGCCCAGCGCCACGCCCGCATCGCAGGCGGCTGCCACGAGGGGCAGGGGGTCGTCGGTGTCGGTGAAGGTCACGAGGTGGTCGGCGTGGCCCGTGGCATCGGGGAAGAGCTTGTTGCAGAACAGCGTGGTCGCCTCGCGCGACACGTGCAGGGCGAAGAAGCGCTCATGGGGGAAGGTGTAGTAGCCCGTGAGGTACTTGATGGACATCGGGTCGCAGATCAGCGCCTGGTCGAGCCCCATCGCGGAGAGGTTTGCCAAGACACGTTTGATGCGCTCGTTCATAAGCAGTGTCTTCCTTTCGTGAATCTATTTCATCTGCGATAGAATAGAACAGTTAGATATAACGTGGGGCGTAATATCGCCGCTTTCGGAGGAGTACATGGAGACGGACATCCCGCCAGTCAATAGGGTAGACGAAATCAGAGAGGGCCTTGCCGAGCTTAAGGGAAGTCGCATCAAAGTTCGTGCGAATATGGGTCGCTCGCGCATCGTGGAGCGCACGGGCACGCTTATCGGCGTGCATCCGCAGCTCTTCGTGGTGGAGGTCGAGGAGCGTCGTGGGCGCAAGTCGCGCCAGTCGTTCCAATACGTCGACGTGCTCACCTGCACGGTTGAGATCTACGACCCCGAGACGGGCGAGCGCATTCTCGATTTCACGCCCGAGGAGTTCTACGAGGACTAGCCTCATCGAGTTTTACAGGGTTGCGGCCTGGTACGCTCGCTGCGTGCCGGGCCGTTTTTGAACGCTGGTGGCCAAGGAGGACGTATGGTGCAGGCAATCACGGTTACGGCTCCCGCAAAGGTCAATCTGCACCTGGGCATCTACCCCGGGCGCGACGAGCGCGGCTACCATCGTGCCGACTCGGTCATGATCGCGCTCGAGCTGGCCGACGAGGTCACGGTCTCGCCCGCCAAGGGGCTCGAGGTAACCTGCGAGCCTCCGCTCGACGTCCCCGCGGAAAAGACCACGATCGCCAAGGCTGCCCAGCGCCTGGCAGATGCCTTTGGCGTGCCGTGCAATGCCCACATCCATCTCGTGCGGCGCATCCCCGACAAAAGCGGCATGGGCAGCGCCTCGACCGACTCCGCGGCCACCCTGCGCGCCCTGTGCCAGCTCTGGGGTCTTGACGAGGGCGACCCGCGCGTCCTGGAGATCGCCCGCGGTCTCGGGGCCGACGTGGCATTCTTCCTGCAGCCCGTGCCGTCGCTGCTGGTAGGCGTGGGCGACGTGCTCAGGGAGGCGTTCCCGCCGCTCGTGGGCATGCCGCTCGTGCTCGTGCGGCCCGAGGGGGGCGTGTCGACGCCCGCAGCATATGCGGAGTTCGACCGGGAGCCGAGCGAGCCCTGCGATCCCGAGCCGCTGTGCGCCGCGCTCCGCGCCGGTGACGCGGACGCCGTGGCCGCCCACATCGCCAACAACCTCGGGGAGGTCGCGTGCCGCCTCGAGCCCGAGGAGCGCGTGGTCGTGGACTGGCTGCGCGCGGCAGAAGGGGTCGTGTCTGCGCAGGTCACGGGTTCGGGCAGCTGCGTGTTCGGCATCTGCGAGAGCCCGGAGGCTGCCGCGAGCGTGGCGGCCGCTGCTGAGGAGCGCGGCTGGTGGTCCTGCGCGACGGCCACGGTGTAGACATCGTCCGTCCAAGCTCTTAGGCAAGCACTTCGAGTGCGTCTGCAGCGCTACCGCTCAACCGTGCGTCGAGCCGACGCGCCCGCTGCCTCCCCAAATGCGTCCGACGCACTACAATGGCTCTGACATGCGAACTCCCGCGGAAAGGGCAGACAATGGCAGAGCTCATTACGGTTTCATGCGGCAATGTTTCGACGACCATCGACTCGATGGGCGCCCAGATGATGTCCCTCAAGCTCGGCGACGCCGAGTACCTCTGGCAGGGTGACGAGCGCTGGTGGCCGCGCCGCTCGCCCGTGCTCTTCCCGATCGTGGGCAACATCCGCAACGATGTCGCCACCTCTGCCCAGGGCGAGATTCACTTCGGCCGCCACGGCATCGCGCGCTCCTGCGAGTTCGCGGTCGAGGAGGCCCTCGAGTCCGAGGTCACCTTCCTGCTGTGCTCCAACGACGAGACCCGCGCCTCCTTCCCGTACGACTTCGAGCTGCGCCTCACCTACACCGCGGGCGAGAAGGGCGTGACCCAGGGCTACAAGGTCACCAACACGGGCGACGTGCCCCTGCCCTTCACGCTGG
Source organism: uncultured Coriobacteriaceae bacterium (assembly GCA_902772435.1). Taxonomy (GTDB): domain Bacteria; phylum Actinomycetota; class Coriobacteriia; order Coriobacteriales; family Atopobiaceae; genus UBA1367. Next base: position 6,809 of record CACYAX010000185.1, read on the forward strand.
GCGGACACCCCGCGTTCAACGTGCCGGCCCCCGGCGCCGATGACGCGTTCGAGGACTACCGCCTGCAGTTCACGCAGCCGTGGACCTACTCCTCGCCGACCATCGAGGGTGGCCTGTGGAACCTCGACCACCAGATGCCGCTGCTCGACAACAGCGATAACCTCCCGCTCAACCACCGCATCTTCGACGTGGACACGCTCATGTTCGTCGAGGTGCCCGACCGCAGCGTGAAGCTCGTGGGCACGAGCGGCCACGGCGTGCAGCTGAACTTCCCGGGCTTCGACTACCTGGGCGTCTGGAGCGCCGCCAACGACGCGCCGTTCGTGGCCGTCGAGCCGTGGATCGGCTGCGCCACCTGCTCCGATGAGAGCGACGTCTTCGAGGAGAAGCGTGGTACCGTGACGCTGCAGCCGGGCGAGAGCGCGAGCTTCGCCTTCGAGATGCTGCCGTTCTAAGGGCTTGCTACAGACTGATTGGCCGTGGGCCGGCGCACAGGGTGCGCCGGCCCACGCTTCATGAAGTACGCAGACCCGATAGAGGGTGTAATGAACAGCCAGCTGAGTGTCTTGGGGCGTACAGAAACGCGTAAAAGGGCAGGTAGTTACCGCAAAAGTGGAGGGGCTAATAATTAAAGACACGAGAGCCCAGAGGAGGCCGAAAACGAGCCAGAGAACAAGAACTCACACGTAAGGGGGGGTTAATAAATAATAATGCATGAATCCGGCAGTGCCATAAACGTTCAAAAGAGAATGGGCGCAAGCTTGATACAGGGGGGGGTTAATAAATTAACTGCGCGAGTCCTGAGGAGTCCGGAAATGCTTGATAGAGCGGGGAACATTCTCGATGGAGAGGGGGGTTAATAAAAACACGTTTGCAGGTAAGGGGGATAGTGCGGGAAACCGACGCGCCTGGCTCGGCGCAGCCTGTCTTGCAGACGCCACTGCGCGTCCGAGAGGACGAGAGATCATATAGGGGGGTGTCCCTATAGTTCTGTCAAGGGGTCAGGGTGAGAGTTTTGAACATTCTCGATGACGGGCGGCTCCTCGTAGGGGACGCGGTCGCGCATGAT
>CACYAX010000186.1 GCA_902772435.1 uncultured Coriobacteriaceae bacterium
TTTCATTGTCATAGTGATGACAGGACTCGATCAGGACATGATGCAGAAGAACCTTACCTGTCGCAGTCTGCGCGATGCTCAGAAGGACATGTGTACCTACGGTGTGGCTTTCGTGCCTGCCAACCTCCTTTTCCTTTCCCTTGGTGTGCTGCTCACCATGCTGGCTGCCCGCCAGGGCGTGGTGGTGTCGTCGCCTGATGCGCTTGTGCCCACTTTCGCCGCCTCGGGAGCCTTGGGGCCTGTGGTGGTCACTCTCTTCACCGTGGGCATTGTGGCAGCCTCCTTCTCCTCGGCCGACTCCGCCATGACTGCCATGACCACTTCCTACTGCGTGGACCTGCTGCAGCGACCTGACGATGAGCGCCTGCGCCGGCGGGCACATATAGGGGTTGCCCTGATGTTCACTCTGTGCATACTCCTCTTCCGCCTGCTTCATTCTGACAGTGTCATCGATGCCATCTACGTCATGTGCGGATACACCTACGGACCTCTGCTGGGACTGTTTGCATACGCCATATTCACAAAGCAAGGCGTGGATGACCGTAGGGTGCCCTACATCGCTGTCATCTCGCCTCTGCTGTGCTTCGCCCTCGATACAGTCGTATCGCAACTGGCGGGGTATAAGTTTGGTTATGAGTTGCTCATGCTCAACGGCTTGCTCACCTTCCTTGGATTGTGGCTGTTCCGTCGTCCAGTGCCTCCTTCGTCACTTCACCCTGATGAGGGTGCTGCCTGACAATGTCTTGCTGTCGGCATGCAGGTTAACTATGTACACTCCTTTTGGCAGTGTGCTCAGATCCAGGCTGCTTCGCCCGTTCAACTCTCTTAACTTCTGTCCTTTAGTGTCGTACACTGTCATGCTGTAGTTGTGTCCTCTCAGCGCCTCGGCATCGATGGTCAGAGTCTTGCCGTTCCACTCCATCTTCAATTCCTTGCTCAGTGGTCGTGGCTCTGCTATGCCCGTCACGAGCGCCCGCTTGAGGGCGTGACGTACCTACCGCTTGACGAGCTGTGCGCCAGCTGCGACGTGCTCAGCGTGCACGTGCCCGCCGTACCCGACACCTTCCACATGATCGGAGCCGGTCAGATCGCCCGCATGAAGCCGGACGCCATCCTCATCAACACCGCCCGTGGTCCGGTCGTGGATACCGAGGCATTGGTAGCGGCACTTGAGGAGGGCCGCATCGCAGGCGCCGGCCTGGACGTACTTGACACCGAGCCGCCCTTTGACCCCGCCCTCCCCATCCTGCACGCGCCCAACACCGTCATCGCACCCCATATCGGCTTCGCCACGCAGGAGGCGCTCGATGCCCGTGCCCACCTAGCCATTGACCATGTTGCGGAGTTTTTTGGCTAGAAGTGCGGCCACAACCAGTGCAAAACAAGGCATGGCGCCGAACCCATCCCTGGTGTTCGGCGCCATCGCTGTTTCAGACCCATCAGTCCTCGGCTCCGTAAACTTTCGGTAAGGATCCCTATTCGTCCACCTTGTCGAAGAGGCCGAGCGTCACACAGGCGTTCCAGATGCCATCCGTGATCACGTCCTCCGTCACCATGTCGGCCAGTGCCTTGACCTCGTCGCAGGCATTGCCCATGGCCACCTTGTACCAGCCGTCCACGAACATGCTCACGTCGTTCATGGCGTCACCGAAGACGATGACGTCGGAATAGTCCGCGCCTAGGTGGTCCATAATCTTGCGGATGCCGAAGGCCTTGTCAGCGGGCTCCACGAAGATGTACTCCTTATGGAAGCGACACCACGGCAGCTCTTTCAGGGTCTCAAGCTGCTGCTCATCGGGTGCAAAGCAGGCCACGTAGGCCTTGTATATCTCGGGGTAGTCTTCGGGGTCGAGACCCGGCACGACGCGCGCGCCCATGTACACGTCATGCGTGAAGTCCATAAAACGGTCATCGGGCACGAAGCGCGTGACCGAGTTCTCCACCTGGATGCCCCACGGGAAGCCCTTCTCCTGGCACTCGCGCACGAGGGCGATCATCTTGTCGCGCGGAAGCGGCGTGATGCCGAGCAGCTCCCCGTCGATAGTCACGCCGTAGCCACCGTCCGAGACCATGTTGTCGAAGCCCATGTCATGCATCATGTCTATTGCCATGGCCTGCGAGCGACCCGTGGAGATGGCCACGAAATGCCCCGCATCGCGGACCTTCTGCAGCGCCATCCTCGTGGTCGTGGGGATGAAGGTCTCACCGTACCCTCCCGCAGCGAGCGTGCCGTCGATGTCAAAGAACAGATAGCGCTTCCTAGCCATGAGTACTCCTTTGGGCGGCCGGGCATAAGGCCCGAGAATGGTAACCCTTCTATTGTACGCTTTTGCGCAGGTAGAGCGCCATCCCGACGCTCAGGTGAGAACAGCTTCGCCGCAAGCGGCCCAAAGCCAAACCTCACCATCACGAGAGAACCTGGGCTGATGGAATCTGCCTACTACCAATTCCGCTCGATATAGGCCAAGGCATCAGCACGGACCTTCTCGTCGTCCGTCGCGGAAAACACCTTGCACAGGCTCTTCTTGCTGCGCAAAAAGCGGATGGGGCGAGGTGCACTGCCCCGTCCCATCCTGTATCGAGCTCAGTCACCTGCGGCTTGCGCCGCGTTCAGGCGTTATGGCCTAGACCTCCTCGCCGTTGGTGGCGATGACGTTCTTGTACCACTCGAAGCTCTTCTTCTTGTAACGCTTGCCGGAGCCCTCGCCGCCATCCTGGATGTCGACGTAGATGAAGCCGTAGCGCTTGCGGTACTCGCCGGTGGTGAAGCTCACGACGTCGATGCAGCCCCACGGGGTGTAGCCCACGAGGTTCACGCCGTCCTCCTCGACAGCCAGCTTCATCTGCTTGATGTGCTCGCCTAGGTAGCTGATGCGGGCGTCGTCCTCGACGGTCATGTTCTCGTCGAGGTCCTCGTACATGCCGATACCGTTCTCGACGATGAACTGCGGCATGCCGTTGTAGCGCTCGTCGAAGCGCTTGAGCATGATGCGCAGGCCCACCGGGTCGATGGTCCAGCCCCAGTCGGTGGCACCGAGGTAGGGGTTGGGCACGTTGTGCGGGTCGTTGGCGCTCGTGGACTGGGAGATGTCCACCTCGACGCCGGAGTCGACCACGCTGGAGGCGTAGTAGGAGAAGCCGATGTAGTCGACCGGGCCGGCCTTGAGGGCAGCGAGGTCGTCATCGGTGATGTCGAGGTCCCAGCCCTTGCGCTCGAACATCTTCAGCGCATAGTTGGGGTAGACGCCACGGCACTGCACGTCGCCGAAGAAGAAGATGTGGTGGTTGGCGTCGTCGGCCATGAGCACGTCCTCGGGCTTGCACTCACGCGGGTAGGTGGGGCCGGAGGCGATCATGCAGCCCACCATGAGGTTCGGGTCGATCGCATGGGCGACGGCGACGGCCTTGGCGCTGGCCACGAACTCGTAGTGCGCGCACTGGTACATCATCTTCTCGGGGTCGTCGAACTCGGTGAAGACGACGCCGGAGTTGGTCCAGCCGAAGATGGGGTTGGAGATGTTGAACTGGTTGCCGATCTCGTTGAAGGTCATCCACCACTTGACCTTCTCGTGATAGCGCTCGAAGCAGACCTTGGCATAGCGCACGAACAGGTCGATGAGCGCGCGGTTCGCCCAGCCGCCGTACTTCTTGCAGAGGCCGTAGGGCATCTCGAAGTGGCTGAGGGTGATGACCGGCTCGATGCCGTGCGAGAGCATGCAGTCGAACATGTCGTCGTAGAACTTCAGGCCCGCCTCGTTGGGCTCGAGCTCGTCACCCTCGGGGAAGATGCGGCTCCAGCTGATGGAGGTGCGGAAGCACTTGAAGCCCATCTCAGCGAGCAGGGCGATATCCTCCGGATAGGTGTGGTAGAAGTCGATGCCCAGGTGGTTGGGATAGTACTTGCCCTCGATGACGCCATCGGTGATCTCGCGCGGCACGCCGTTGGCGCCGCCGGTCATGACGTCGGATACGGAGAGGCCGCGGCCGTCCTCAGCATAGCCGCCCTCGAGCTGGTGCGCGGCAACCGCGCCTCCCCACAGGAAGTCCTTCGGAAGTGCCATGGTGTTTCCCTTCTCCCCTGCATACGGGGCGAATCCCCGTATGACTTTCCAGTACCTTTTATTATCGCGCAGAGGTAGCAGATAC
>CACYAX010000187.1 GCA_902772435.1 uncultured Coriobacteriaceae bacterium
CATGCACTCCTCGCGCGTGCAGCCAAAGCGCGTGAGAAAGGCCTTCATCCCCTCGACCTTGCCGCCATCGGCGGCGATGATGTCGACGCCCTGCGCGCCCCAACGCTGCAGCCTGCATTCCGGGAGCTTTGCGGCAAGCTCGGGCTCCTCCTCCACACTCACGAAGGCCACCGCCTGGTAGACTGTCTCCCCGTCGTAGGGGCGCACCTCGGGCATCAGGCCGGTCGTCGCATCGGAGAGCTGTGCGAGCAGCTCGTCTCCCCTACTGGCATAGCTGTCGTCCTCGCCGAAGAACCAGATCAGCTCCCCCTGCTCCGCCAAGCTCACCAGCGCCTGGACCCCCTGGGCGGGTATCGGGTGCCCCACGAACAGCCGGCGCGCGCCATCGAGGCACATCTGTCCGTTGGCAGCCGCGAAACCGTCGAACAGCATGCCGTCGAGGCCTGCTGCGTCCAGCTCGATGGGATGGCGCCCCGTGGCAACCACTACGCGGACGCCACGACGCCGCAGCGCGGCAACGGCAACACGTGTGGTAGCAGGCACGCGGTTGGTACGTTGCGAAAGCAGCGTGCCGTCAATGTCAAAGAAGACGAGCTTGACCATGGACCCGGCAGCCATCATACGCTCGCATGCGCACGATGGATCGCGTCCATCTCGGCAAGGGCTTGGGCGATCTCGACCTGTCCGGGAGCCGACGCCCTGCCCAGCGCGCAGAAGGTCATGGCGCTGCCGAAGAGCTCCCCTTCCAGCCGCGTGCGCTGCCCGAGCGCCCCCATAGCCATGGTCACGAGCGGCATGCCCGTACGCTCACGAACCAGGCTCGTCGCCCGCATGAGGTCTTCGGCATCCTGGGCGCTTTGGGCCATCACGGCGAGCTTGGGAATGTCAGCGCCGAGCACTACCATGCGCGTCAGGATAGCCGTCATGTCCTCCACGGAGGGCGTCTTCTCGAAGTCGTGGTGGCTCACGACGGCGACGATGCCCCGCTCGTGCGCACAGCCGATCATACGCCGGACCGCCTCGTCGCCGATGCCCAGCTCGATGTCCACCAGATCGGGCTTGCCCGTGCCCATGACAGCGCCCAGCAGCTGCTCATACGCATCGCAGCCCATCTCGACCTGGCCGCCCTGTCCTTTGGTGCGGCAGGTGAAGATGAATGGCGCCTCTCGTGCGCACTCCTCGCTGATCAGGCGGCAGACAAACGCCACCTTCGCGGCGTCGTGGATGTCAGGCCAGAAGTCCGCACGCCATTCGAGGAGGTCAGCGCCCTCCCGCAGGGCCCGCTCATAGGTGTCGCTGAGCTCTGGGACGCTCGTGTCCATGAGCGAGACGATGACCTTCGGTCTCCCCTCGCCGACGCGCAATCCCTTGATCTCGCATACGCCCATGCATGCTCCCCTTCTCGCTGTTTGCCGCGTCTATGGTACCACCGAGCCGGAAGAGGTCATACCTACGGCAGATTAGGGACGTGCCCGCAATCCTTCCCGTCACCAAAACGGGGCCCCAGGATTGCCTGAGGCCCCGCAATGAGCAGCGTAGTCCGAAACTAGAAAAGGCCCAAGAAGCCCTTCTTCTGGTAGGGCTCGGAGCTGATGGAGAGCAGGTCATAGCCCGTCTCGCCGATGACCTTGCGAATCTTGGCCTCGTCGAGGGCCTCCTCGGAAACCACGACGCACTGCTTCTTCTTGCGGTTGCTCTTGGCGCTCTTGACGGTGAAGTTCTTGCGGATGGCGTCGTTGATGTGTGCTTCGCACATCTCGCACATCATCCCGTCAATGCCGATGGTGGTCTGGATCATGGCTAAGCTCGACCCGCCTTTCGGTCAATCTCCTGCAGCTGCGCCTGCTGCGCCTCGGTCAGCGTGATGCGCGGTGTGGCGCACTTGCTGCCGCAGTTGCCACAGTTACCGCTGCAGCTGGACGTGTCACAGGTCTTGATGGTGCCGCCTAGCATGCCACGGATGATGAGGCCTACCACGATGGCAAGGAGCGAGAGGACGACGATGTCGGCCATGTTGAGATGCATGTCGATCCTCCTTTGCTTCAAGGGAACGAGGGGGCCACGGGCCAAGCCGCGTGGCCCCCTCGGAAGGGACGAGCACTACGTCGTTACTTGACGAGCAGCTTGTCGGCGTCCTGGTACTTCTTGTAGGCGAACACGCACATGTAGCCGATGGCAAAGATGGTCCACTTGCCGTTGTTCATCTCGCGCTTGATGGCGCCCATGGCGGCGAAGCACGGCGCGCAGAGCAGGTTGAAGATCATGAACGCGAAGGCGGCAAGCTGGCCATGGCCACCCGAGAAGCTCTCGAAGTCAGCCTGGACGTTAGTCCAGATGGGCGAGCCCTCGTCGTCCCAATCGTCAGCCTCGGTATCGGCGTTGTACAGGACGGCGAACGTGGAGACGACCTCCTCCTTGGCCACGAGACCGGTGACGGTTGCCACGGCGGGCTTCCAGGCGCCGAAGCCGAGCGGCTTGAAGATCGGCGCGAAGGTGTTGCCGAAGCTGGCGAGCAGGGAGTCGTCCATCGGGTTGACTTCCTCGGCGGTGATGCCCATGCGGGCGGCGACGGTCTCGACGTACTCGTCGGTCACGATGGTCTCGTCCTCGTAGAGGGCGTCAACCATGCCGAAGTGGCCGTTGACGGTGCCGAAGCTGGAAAGGCCCCAGATGATGATGGAGGACAGCAGGATGACGGTGCCGGCCTTCTTGATGAACGACCAGCCGCGCTCCCAGGTGCTGCGCAGCACGTTGCCCACGGAGGGCACGTGATAGGCGGGGAGCTCCATGACGAAGGGTGCCGGGTCGCCGGCGAACATCTTGGTCTTCTTGAGCATGATGCCGGAGATGATGATAGCGGCAACGCCGATGAAGTAGGCGCTGGTGGAGACCCAAGCCGCACCACCGAAGAGGGCGCCGGCGATGAGGCCGATGATGGGCATCTTGGCGCCGCAGGGGATGAAGCAGGTGGTCATGATGGTCATGCGGCGGTCGCGCTCGTTCTCGATGGTACGGGAGGCCATGACGCCCGGGACGCCGCAGCCGGTGCCGATGAGCATCGGGATGAAGGACTTGCCGGAGAGGCCGAAGCGACGGAAGATGCGGTCCATGATGAAGGCGATGCGGGCCATGTAGCCGCAGTCCTCCAGGATGGCGAGCAGCAGGAACAGGACGAGCATCTGCGGCACGAAGCCGAGGACGGCGCCGACACCGGCGAAGATGCCATCGGAGAGCAGGCCGACCAGCCAGTCGGAGAGGCCCATGCCCTCAAAGATGGCGCGCGAACCCTCGGTCAGCCACTCGCCGCCGAGCACGTCGTTGGTCCAGTCGGTCAGGAAGGTACCGAACGGGCCCATTGCGATCCAGTACACGCCGTACATGATGGCGGCGAAGATGGGCAGGGCGGCGATGCGGTTGGTGACGACCCTGTCGATCTTGTCGGAGGTGGTCAGCTCGCCGCGGGAGGCACGACGCAGGCAGCCGCCGATGATCGAGGTGATGTAGTCGTAGCGCTGCGAGGTGATGATGGACTCGGCGTCATCGTCGAGCTCGGTCTCGCAGTTGGCGATGTCCTGCTCGATGTGTGCGATGGTCTCGGCGGAGAGGTTCAGCTTCTGCTGCACCTTCTCGTCGCGCTCGAAGAGCTTGATGGCGTACCAGCGCTGCTGCTCCTCGGGCAGGTTGTGGACGGTGACCTCCTCGATGTGGGCGAGGGCGTGCTCGACGCTGCCGACGAAGCGGTGCTGCGGGATGGGCTTGGTGCCAGAGCTAGCCAGCGCCACGGCCTCCTCGGCAGCCTCCTTGATGCCGGTGCCCTTGAGGGCGGAGATGGCGACGACCTTGCAGTCGAGCGCCTTGGAGAGGGCGGCGAGGTCGACGACGTCGCCGTTCTTCTCGATGACATCCATCATGTTGATCGCCACGAGCGTGGGGATGCCCAGCTCGACGAGCTGCGTGGTGAGGTAGAGGTTACGCTCGAGGTTGGTGCCGTCAACGATGTTGAGGATCGCGTCGGGACGCTGGTCGGTGAGGTAGTCACGGGCGACGACCTCCTCAAGCGTGTACGGCGAGAGGGAGTAGATGCCCGGGAGGTCGGCGATGGTCACGTCGGAGTGGCCCTTGAGCTTGCCGTGCTTCTCCTCGACGGTGACGCCGGGCCAGTTGCCGACGTACTGGTTGGAGCCCGTGAGGGCATTGAACAGGGTGGTCTTGCCGCAGTTGGGGTTGCCCGCAAGGGCGATGGTGATGTCTGCCATGTCCTTTAGGCCTCCTTGACGAGTTCGACTTCGATCATCTCGGCATCAGCCTTGCGGACCGAGAGCTCGTAGTTGCGGACGGTGATCTCCATGGGGTCGCCGAGCGGAGCCACGCGAATGACCTCGACGACCTGCCCCTTGGTGATGCCCATATCCATGATGCGACGCTTGACCGGGCCGGTTCCGTGGAGCTTGATGACCTTGGCGCTCTGGCCAACCTGTACCTCTCTCAGTGTCATCGTTTCCCCTTCCTTTCCTTTCCGTGCTTGGGGAGAACCCCGAGCATGCAATTAGACATAGATCTTCTTGGCCATTTCCTTGCTGATGGCCACGCGGGTATCCCTGATGGCGCAGATGACGTTGCCGTCAATCTCGTTGATGACCGTGACGGGAGTTCCCACCACAAAGCCCAGGCCCTCAAGAAACTGTCGGACCTCCGGCTTGCCACCGATGCGGGTGATGATGCTGCTTTCCCCCGCCTTGAGAAGCGTAAGAGGCATGCTTATGCCCTTCCCCCTAGCCCACGTGCCTGCACCCCAGGAATCGCTTTGCTTCCGGGTCAAGAGGTGCCATAAAGTCATAGTGGGCTAACTTTCCATTGCTTTGAAAAGTTTAGGTAATGAAACTTTCTTTTGCAACAGTCAATTTTCGCGACGTGATGCTGCGGAAACGTTTGATGCGACATACGAGCCTCGGACGGCCGCACTGCCCCAGGTGCCAAGCCCTCTACGTGGGGAAAGAGGCCGGGAGCCCGCTTGGGAGGGCTCCCGGCCTCGCGATTGCCGGAGACGTTCGATTCTGCTTGCAGAGGCTAGATGACGGGCCCCAGGCAGTGGATGTCGATGGCGCTGAAGTAGCCGATGGCCTCGTTCTTGGTCATCTCGCCGCCGAGCACGCGCAGTATCTTGGCGAAGACCTCGTCGGCCACCTCGTCGATGCTCTTCTCGCCCGTGATGATGAGGCCCGCGTTGACGTCCATGTCCTCCTCCATGCGCTGGTAGGTGTGGGGATTGCCGCACACCTTGATGACCGGCATGCTGGGGAAGCCCTGCGGGGCACCGAGGCCCGTGGAGAAGCACATGAACTGCGCGCCCGTGGCCGCCATGCCCGTGAGGATCTCGGGCTCGCGCCCGGGCGTGTCCTTGATCCAGAGGCCCTTCTGGTCAGTCACGAAGTCAGGGTAGTCGAGCACGCCTTGGATGGGGCGCGTACCGCTCTTGACGATGGCGCCGAGGCTCTTCTCCTCGATGCTTGAGAGGCCACCGGCGATGTTGCCCGGCGTGGGCTGGCCGCGGCGCATGTCGCAGCCGATGCTCTTTGCGCGCGTCTCCATGGCGTCCACGATGTCGAAGATCTGCTGGCCCACCTCAGGCGACACGGCCCGGCGCGCCAGCAGGTGCTCGCCGCCGATGAACTCGGTCGTCTCGCCGAAGACCACCGTGGCACCGAGGTCCACGAGCCGATCGGACACCGCGCCGATGGCGCAGTTGGAGGCCATGCCGCTCGTGGTGTCGGACGCGCCGCACTTGATGGCCATGACCACGTGGGAGATGTCGGCCTCCTCGCGCTGCAGGCCCGATATCTGGATGGCCAGGCGCCGCGCGATGTCGGTGCCCTCGCGGATGGCCTTGCTCACGCCGCCGAGCGCCTGGATGTGGATGATCTCAACGGGCTTGCCCGTGGCGCAGAGTTCCTCGTACATGCGGGCGTGGTCCGTGCCCTCGCAGCCGAGGCTCACGATGAGCACGGCGCCCACGTTGGGGCCCTTGCCCAGGCTGATGAGCGTGTCGGTCACGCGCTCGAGGTCGGGCGGCAGCTGGCAGCAGCCCTGATGGTGCAGGTAGGCAACCGTGCCCTGCACCTGGCGGCTGATGGCCTGCGCCACGTCGTTCGCGCAGGTCACGCTCGGGATGATGGCCACGAGGTTGCGCGCGCCGTAGCGTCCGTCCGCGCGCTTGTATCCCA
>CACYAX010000188.1 GCA_902772435.1 uncultured Coriobacteriaceae bacterium
GCTTCTTCACCACCCGGGAGTTCGAGGCGCTGGGAATACCGCGGCTCATCTTCTCCGACGGGCCCCACGGCATGCGCCACCAGGGCGTGGATGCCAACCACCTCGGCATAGGCGGGTCGGTGCCGGCCACCTGCTTCCCGACGGCTGTGACCGTGGCCAACAGCTGGGAGCCGCGCCTCGGCGAAGAGCTCGGCCACGCGCTTGCCGAGGAGGCTGCCTCCATGGGCGTGAGCTGCGTGCTCGGCCCGGGCCTCAACATCAAGCGCAGTCCGCTCTGCGGGCGCAACTTCGAGTACTTCTCCGAGGACCCCTACCTCGCGGGCACGATGGCGGCCGGCTACGTGCGCGGCATCCAGGAGACGGGCCTCTCTGCCTGTCCCAAGCACTTCGCGGCGAACAGCCAGGAGACGCGCCGTCTGGTGTGTGACTCCGTCGTCGACGAGCGCACGCTGCGCGAGATCTACCTCAGGGGCTTCGAGATCGTCGTTGGGGAGGCGGAGCCCCAGACCATCATGACGAGCTACAACCTCGTGAACGGCAGCTACGCCAACGAGAACGAGCACCTGGTCAAGGGCATCCTGCGCGGTGAGTGGGGCTATGAGGGCGCTGTCGTCACCGACTGGGGCGGCTCCAACGACCACGTGGCGGGCGTCGCCATGGGCTCCACGTTCGAGATGCCCGGGCCGACGCCGGACGCGGTGCTCGAGCTCGAGGCCGCCGTGAACGCGGGGAGGATCCCCGTCGCCGCGGTGGACGCGCGCGTGCGTGAGGCGCTCACGCTCATCCTCTCCACGCGTCCCGCGGTGGAGGCGGCCGCGGGCACGCCGTTTGACGTCGAGGGTCATCACCAGCTCGCGCGCAGGATCGCGGCACAGGGCATCGTGCTGCTCAAGAACGATGCCGGCGTGTCGGGTGCGCCGCTCCTGCCGCTCGCGGCAGGCACGCGCGTCGCCCTCATCGGGGAGTTCGGCGAGGTGCCGCGCTACCAGGGGGCTGGCTCCTCGTTCGTCAACTGCACCAAGCTCGAGACGCTGAAGGGCGCGCTCGAAGGCGGTGGCGTTGACCTGGAGTTCGTGGGCTATGCGCGGGGATTCCGCTGCGGTGGGGGCACGACGGACGAGCTCGTGGACGAGGCCGTGCGGCTCGCCCGCGACGCGGAGGTCGTGCTCGTGGCGCTCGGGCTTGACGGGGATGCCGAGAGCGAGGGCTCCGACCGCAGGGACCTGCGGCTCGATGCGGCCCAGACGCGCCTCCTCGAGGCCGTCGCGCAGGCGAACCCGCAGGTCGTGGTCGTGCTGCATACGGGCAGCCCCGTGGAGACGGACTGGGCGGTCCACGCATGCGCCGTGGTCTACGCCGCGCTGGGTGGCCAGGCAGGGGCGCTCGCCACGCTCGACGTGCTCACGGGCAAGGTCAACCCCTCCGGGCACCTTGCGGAGACCTGGCCGCGCAGCCTCGCGGACACTCCGACGGCGGAGCGGTTCCCGAGCGAAGGGCTCACGAGCGAGTACCGCGAGGGCATCTACGTGGGCTATCGCTACTACCAGAAGGCGGGCGTGCCCGTGGCCTATCTCTTCGGCTTCGGGCTCAGCTACACGAGCTTCGCGTTCTCGGAGCTTGAGGTGAAGCGAGACGATGCGGGGCTGCCGACGGCTGTGGCGTTTGAGGTTGCGAACACGGGGAAGTATGACGGCGCGCAAGTTTGCCAGCTGTATGTCAGGAAGCGCGATGCGCAGGTGTTTCGCCCTGTGCGCGAACTCAAAGGCTTCGTGAAGGTGTTTCTCAAGGCGGGGGAGCGCGCACGTGCGGTGGTCAGCCTCGACGAGAGGGCCTTCGAGAATTGGAACGTCAAGACGAATGCCTGGGAGGTCGAGGGAGGCACCTACGAGCTCTGCGTGGGCACCTCCTGCGAGGACCTCGTGCTTTCCGCGACCGTCGAGGTTGCTGGCACGGGCGCACCCAACCCCTATGAGGGTCTGGCGCTCAGCTCCTACGAGACCGGCCAGGTGAAGGACGTGCCCGCTGCGGAGTTCGCGGCCCTGCTCGGCCACGAGATTCCCGTGCGTGACGTGGAGCTTGACCGCAACCTCTGCTTCCGCGACTTCGACAAGGGCCGAAGCCCGCTGCTGGCGCTCGCAGGCGTTGCGGCGAAGCAGGCGGTGAGGCGCGCCGAAGCTACGGGAACGCCGAGTACCAGCGCCTCGTTCGTCTACAACATGCCGCTGCGCGCGCTTGCGAAGGACGTGGGCCAGTTCTTCTCCATGGGGATGGTCGACGCCCTCGTGCGTGAGGCCAAGGGCTGGGGCGTGGCGGGGGTCGCGCCGGCGCTTGCGGTGCGCGTGCTCACGAAGAGGCATTTCATGCTCACGTGGGGCCTCTGGATGGTGCTGCCGCTTGCAGGCAGCGCGGTGGCGCACGCTGTCAGGAGTTCGCAGCTCAAGGCCCGCTTGGACAGGGCGGACAGGGAGGGATAGCGCCTGCGGCGCGGCGCGTCGGGTAGGGCTTGAAGCCGGTGCGTTTCGTGCGGTGTGCTTCGTGCGTACACCCAACGTTTCCAGCCGCCCAACGGCTTCGCGGGCGGTGCGTCGGACAGGGCCGGAAGCCGGTGCGCTTCGTGCGTACATCCAACGTTTCCAGCCGCGCACGGCTTCGCGGGCGATGCGGTAACGATGTATCATGAGAGCCGTGCCCTGGAACGTGGCGATGGGGGATGACCATGCGCAAGCTCTTCAAGAACCTCACCAAGCAGCAGATCGAGATCGGTCTCTACGCGCTCGTGATAGCCGTGCTCATCGTGGGCGCCGCCATGCTGCTCTGGTCGACGGGTGGCGTCTGGTCCAAGCTGTGGCAGCTCGTCTGCGCCGTGGTCGAGCCGCTCGCATACGGTGCCATGCTCGCCTACGTGTTCAATCCCATCGTCACCCACGTATCGCACGCGCTCAAGTGCAGCCCGCGCCTGGCGGATCAGGGCATGAAGCGACGGACCATCGCCACGGTCATCACCGTGCTCGGCATCGTGCTCGTGGTCTCGGGTCTGCTGCTGATGTTCGCGCTTGTGGTGGCGAACGGCATCTCGAGTTCCAACCTCATCTCGTTTGAGGACATCTGGGCGCGGATCACGAGCGACTTCTCTGGCTTCCTCCTGCTCATCCAGGAGCACCTTAAGGACTGGGGCCTCCTTTCCGAGGACAGCGAGATCGCCATCCTCTCCACCGTTTCGGGCATCACGAGCTTCGCGACGGCGGCGGTGTTCGCCGTCATCTTCATGGTGTATTTCCTCATCGACGGCGAGCGGCTCTTCGCGTATGCCCATCGTCTGGCAGAGAACGTGCTGGGCGATCACGCTGCCGTTGGCAAGCGCCTGCTTGACGATGCGGACCACGTGTTCTCGGGCTACTTCCGCGGGCAGGCCATCGACGCCTGCATCGTGGGCCTGTCCTCGGGCATCATCCTCTCGCTCGTGGGCGTGCCGTTTGCCCCGGTGATCGGCGTGCTGACGGGCATCGGCAACCTCATTCCGTATGTGGGCGGACCGGTGGGGTTTGGGTCGATCATCCTCGTCTGCCTTGCGAAGGGCGAGATGGTTACGCTCGTGTGGGGCGTCGTGGCGATGGCGGTCATCATGTTCGTGGACGGTAACATCATCAACCCCATGATGCTCTCCGACAACGTCGAGGTGCACCCCATGCTCGTAGTGATGGCGCTCATCGCAGGCGGCTGCGTGGGCGGTATTGCGGGCATGCTCGTGGCGGTGCCCGTGGCGGCGTGGCTCAAGATCCAGCTCGATCGTTGGATGGACAAGAACGAGGCGAAGAAGGCCTTGGCGAGCGAGGCGGCCGAAGACCCAGGGGAGCAGGGCTAGGCGCGAGGTTCGGCTGGTGCGGCGCGACGCGGGTGGTGCGGGCGATGGTGCCGCTGGGCGATGGCGTCACGGGCGATGCGGGCGCCGCCACGGCCGCCCTGGCCCACACGGTGCCGCCACGTGCGCCACGGCCGACGCGGCGCCGCCACGTGCGCCCTGGCCGACG
>CACYAX010000189.1 GCA_902772435.1 uncultured Coriobacteriaceae bacterium
CTCGGCCTTGCTCCACGCCACTTCTCGCACGTCACACATGAACGCTCACCACCATCTTGCACCTGTTGCTCATTAGCTATGGCCATTGTAGGGAGGCGCGTGCGGCGATTTCGTCTGCGGTTGGGTGACCCCAGAAGAGTAGCTCAAGGTTTAAGGAAAGCTAAAAGAAGCTGATTGCGGCCTGACCACAGGGCACCCCTGCCATCGGGTGGAGTGCCCTGTGGTGTTTAGTAGCTCGGTGACAGTTTGCCGCATGCGCCGTCACAGGTAGTCGCGCGGGTCAAACGGCCTTCCCGTGCGGCTCTCGTACATCTCCTGGAAGCTCTTGCCCTGGTCGTCGGGGTCGAGGTCAACATCTTTCACGTCGGCACGCCAGGGGCTGTCCTCGGGCAGCAGCGCATAGACGATGTTGTGCTGCTCCCATTCGTAGGCCATGTCCTCTGCGGTGCGCAGCGATTCCCAGTCGGCACCATAGACGGGATGCACGTCAAGCAGGGCTTGGCAGATCATGACGATGTCGTCGTGGTTGTTGATCCGGTAAGAGTCGTACACGCGCCACGAGTACGTATCGAAGTACGCCACGAACTCCTCGCCCGCATACGTGAAGACGTAGCCTTGGCCGTAGTCATCCGTGGGGATGAGCTCGACGTCTGCGGGGGAGGAGAGAAGTGCGGGTGTCTGCTGGTCATCAGAGCCTGCGGAAGACGCCTGGGCATCGCTTTCGGTTGGGCCGGTCTCTTGCGTGCCGTCTGCCGTGGGCTCGGCTGGTTTCGCATCGGTCACGGTCGCTACGGTGTTCTGCTCCTCGGAAAAGGGATGCGTAGGCTCCGCGGGTTTGGAGCAGCAGAAAAGAAAGCAAGCGAGGGCGAGGGCCGTGATGCAAGTGAAGGTGCGTTTCATGTAGGTCTTTCTCTGGACGGAGCGCTGCTGGTGCGTCTGCGCGGTTGGCTGCGCGTATTACTACTGTACCCATTAGTCCAGCCGTGAGGCAGCGTTTGCCTGATGGGGAAAGAGCTATAGTTAGAAACGTCTAACTATAGGAGACCGAAGTCGGAGGCGGTATGGACAAAACGATTGCCAGGCACGCGAAGGTGTTCCGGAAGGCAGCCTCCCATGCGGGATTTACCGACGTTGACGCCTACGTCGCGTCGTTCGCGAAGCGCTTGGAGGGCATGTACGCCTCGGATCTTTACCGTGCGCATGACGTCTACCCGACGATGGACGTCCCGCGCATATATGCCGTGATCGCGATGTGTCTCGAGCTTCGCGAGCACGGTCTCACCGACCAGCAGATTTTCGAGAGCGTGAATGCGGGGTATGCAGCGCGAAGGCGCCTGTTTGCCGTCATCCTGAAAGCTATCGACCTGCTTCCCAACAGCTATGCCATAGCGAGGCGCTGGAACATCCAAGACCATGACAAGCGCGTGGTGGACGGGAGCATCACGTACGATACCTTCGAGGTGCGGGACCATTCCATCGAATATCGCATCAGTGCCTGCAAGTACGTGGAGATGTTCGAGGCGTGGGGCATCAGGCCCCTGTGCAAGTTATTCTGCGAGACGGACACGCGCTCCTATTCGATGCTCACGCGCCACGTGGAGTTCGTGCGCCACTCTGACCTTTCAGACGGGGACACCTGCCACGACGAGATAATCGAGCGTGGGCATCGGGCGTAGGTCGTGCGGGGGGTACCAGGTGTAGATGAAGGCGGTGGAATCTCCCAATCTATCAGCGCCGCCGGCTGGTCTGGGCAGTGGCAGGGCATGTGCGTGCGATATGATGGAAGAGAGCTCGTGCGGCTTACCAAGCTGGGCCGGGCAAGGGAGATGCGATGCGCATCCATACCATTTCTGATCTGCGTGATGGTCCATTGAGGGACCTGATTTGCGCTTCCGCGCGTGGGCGGCGCCTCGTGCCCGTCCTCGGCGCCGGCTTTTCTTGCGGCCTGCCTGCCCTGAAGGGCACCGTGCCCGATTCTGACCTGCTCAAAGACCAGCTCGTGTCCATCTTGCTCGAGAGCGGGATCATCGAAGAGGACGAGGGCGACGAGCTGCGCGCCGAGGAGTTCTCAGAGGTGGTCATGTCGTTTTTCGATTTCGTGTTCCCGTACGGCAAGGGGGAGGGCGAGGCCAAGGGTTCGGCGCGGGCGCGCGAGCTGTTCGAGCGCTACATCGAGGACAACTTCACGTCCGTGAGCGGCCTGAGCCAGCACCAGCAGGAGTTCTTGCGCTGTGGGTGGCCCTACCTCTACACGCTCAATTTTGATGATGCCATCGAGCCCGTCTTGGGAAGCGAGTACACGGTCATCCATCCCTATGCGGACATTGACCGGGAGTGGTACGGGCAGGGGCACAAGAGCCTCATCAAGCTCCACGGGGACGCGGGCGAGATGCTGCGTTCCCACAGCGCGCAGCCGCGCATCATCCTCGACGTGCGCCAGTACCTGCGCTCCATTACCGACGACGCCAATGACGAGCTGCTCCAGTGGCTGATCGATGACTGTGCCTCAAAGGACCTGCTGTTCATCGGCTGCAGCCTCGACAGCGAGCAGGACCTCCTCTTTGCCCAGCATGTGGGCGTGAGCGAGCTTTCGGGCACGAGCTCGCAGAACTCCCTCTACGTGTATTACGACGAGCAGCCCGAGGGCGAGCTGCCCCACAGCATCAGGCGCAAGCTGCGTCGCTACGGCATCAAGAACGTCTTGCGGCTCAGTCCCGAGGAGTATGACGAGTTCTACGAGATCGTGGCAAGCATCTGCGGTGAGCAGATGAGCAGCGTGGTGGAAGAGGAGCTTGACAACCACACGGGCTTCTCCTTCCACAGGCTCCCGCCGGCCGAGACGAGCGCCGACCACATTCTGTACGAGCCCGAGCTCATAACCTATGGAGAAGGGGAGTCTCCGCAGGTGATCCTGCCCTCGTTCTACGTCGAGCGCAGCGTGGCGCGCGAGGTGGTGGAGGCGCTCAAGGGCAACGAGTCGGTGTGCACCATTCTGGGACGGCGGTTTAGCGGCATGACGTACGCGCTGCTCGGCGTGGTGGACCTCCTGCAGCGGGAGGGCAGGAAGGTGTACTTCTTCACGCAGATGCGGCTTGCGGACGAGGCGGTGGACCGACTTGCGGAGAAGGAGGACTGCGTCTTGGTATTCGACGCGTACACGGCCGAGACGCGCCAGGCCTCGAAGTTGCTGGACCTGGGGGCCGAGGGGCTCAAGGCGCGCAGGTTGCAGCTCGTCTTTGGCGTGGACCAATCCGAGGTGGTCGCGCGCGGGGGCGCCGGGCAGCGGGGCGCGGGCGAGCGCGCTGGGCAGCGGGGCACGCAGCTTGAGCTCATTCGAGGCTTCCAGCTCGAGAGCACGCTCAACAGCGAAGAGCTCGCGGAGTTCAACGCGAAGATGGGCGAGCTGCTACCTGTTGAGCGCGGCGCGGGCGAGACGTTTTTGGACTATGCCCTCAAGGTGGACGCGGCGGCCCTCGCCGAGGACGGGGGTGCGCGGGTCGACGAGGGACTGCCCACACCGGCTGGGGGCGACATGCTCGCGGCCATCGTCGCGCTTGCCATGCAGCCGTCGATGCGCGTGGACACGGCGAACAGGCTGGGCATCGCCGACGAGCTCACGGCCCTTTCCCAGAAGCTCGGGCCCGTCGTCCAGATGGACTACCTGAGCCCGCTCGAGGTGGGGCCCTCCGACCACTCCGGCACCAAGTACGTGAGCAACTCTCGGCTATGGCTCGCAAAGTACCTGCGGAATCTTGCCGCGAGCCCCGAGGGCGATAGGGATATCGCCGAGGCGGTCAAGTCCATCGCGGCGCGGCAGAAGGTAGCCGCCCTGCCTCCCGCGGACGGTGCGCTGGGCGAAGTGGAAGAGGGTTCGGAGCAGCGTGGGGCTCTTGGAGCGCTGAACGAGATTCTTGGGTAGGGATGGGCTTCATACGAGAGGCCTGTTTCGGGTGGAAACGGGCTGCCCGGCATGCGTCGTATGAAGTGCGCTGCGCGTCTCCGCAGTTGGCTGGTTGGGGCACTTCAGTTGGACGGCCTTCCCGCTTCATACGACTGGCCTTTCCGGGTGGAAACGGGCCGCCCGGCCCGAGTCGTATGAAACGCGGAGCGCATTTCCGCAGTTGGCTGGTTGGGGCACTTCATACGAGAGGCCTGTTTCGGGTGGAAACGGGCTGCCCGGCATGCGTCGTATGAAGTGCGCTGCGCGTCTCCGCAGTTGGCTGGTTGGGGCACTTC
>CACYAX010000190.1 GCA_902772435.1 uncultured Coriobacteriaceae bacterium
GTGGAACAAGGGACTGGAACAAGGGACGGAGGTTTGTTCCACGTTTGGAACAAGGGACGGGTGGGCGTGGAACAAGGGACGGAGGTTTGTTCATCGTGCCTTGTTTGGAGCGTGAACAAACCTCCGTCCCTTGTTCCACACGTCCCCTGTTCGTGGTATTAATGGACGTTGGGGCGTGAACAAACCTCCGTCCCTTGTTCCAGTCCCTTGTTCCATGCTCACGGCAAGGAGCAGCGCACCCATGAAGGCCATCTTTCTCGACATAGACGGGGTCATCTCGACCCGCGACAGCAGGGCTGCCAACTACCTGCAGAACAAAGGTCCTGACGAGATGGTCTACGACGGCGCGTCGCTGGCGTTTCTGGGCCGCTTGGTGGAGCGGACGGGCGCCATCGTGGTGCTGTCGTCGAGCTGGCGCGCGGACATCGACTCGGGCAGCGCCTTTCTCGACACTATCGTGAGCAACCTCTTCGCGCAGCTCGCGTCGGCAGGCGCGCCCATCAGCGACATGACCCCCATGATCGCCGGGGCAGACCGCTCGGCCGAAATCGGCGCCTGGCTCGACGCGCATCCCTGCGAGGCCTACGCGATCCTTGACGACCACGCCCGCTTCGAGATGCGGCCCGAAGTTGCCGAGGGGCACCTCGTGCTGATCGAGGACAGCAACGGGATCCGCACCAGGCACTTCATGCAGGCCCTGGACATGCTGCGGTAGTGGACAAAAGGGATACTCCCCTTTGTCCAAGTTGGACGTTGGGGATACTCCCTTTTGTCCACGCGGGCTAGCGCTGCGCCCTCTGCAGCATCTTGCGGTGCGAGATCTTGCGTCCGCAGGTCATGGACCGTGGCTCGCCAGGGAAGGTCACGGGGTTCTCAGCGCCCGCGGCCCACACCTCCATGAGGTCCTCGGCGTCCTCGATCAAGTCCTCGGCGGACATGAGCCCGTACATCACCATGGGGATCACGTAGACGGGGATGCGGTACGCGGCGGGGTTGCGCTTGATCTCGTACTCCTGGTGCGGGCAGATCATGGCGATGTCGAAGCTGTCCTGGTGCGACGCGAGCGCGCCGAACGCCATGAACTTGAAGTCGGCGCGGTCGCCGAAGTCGTGGGCGCGGACCTCCTGCATGAGGTGGTGGGTCACGAAGAACGACGAGCCGCCTCCCAGGCAGCACACGGCGATGCGCAGCATGTCCCCTCCCCTGACGCGGCCCGATGCCGGACTCATTGTAGCGGGTGTGCCGTTGCGCGTGATGCGATGGCGGCTTGCGCGCGAGGCGCACGTCTCTGCGGGCAAACTCATGGCGGCGCTCAACCGCCTATGGCGGCGTTCCCTCCCACGCGAGGCGCCCACGGTACAATTGCCCTAACGCCCGCGGCCGAGGAGGACATCATGCGCGACTTCGTCTGCTTCCACCTGATCACCGAGCCGAACGCCTACCTCTCCAACTGGTACCCGTGGCCGTTCGAGGTCGACGGGATGCGCTACTGCTGCGCCGAGCAGTACATCATGCGCTCGAAGGCCGTGCTGTTCGGCGACCCCGTGATGGACAAGCGGATCATGGCAACCGAGGACCCCGCGCAGATGCAGCTGCTCGGCAGGAACGTGCAAGGCTTTGATGACGACATCTGGTGCGGCAAGCGGCAGGCCATCGCGTGCCGTGGGCTGCGCGCCAAGTTCTCGCAGAACCCGATTCTGCTCGAGCGCCTGCTTGGCACGGGCGACGACATCCTGGCCGAGTGCGCGAATTCTGATTACGCGTGGGGCATCGGACGCAGGATGACGGACAGCGGGCGCTTCGAGGCACGTAACTGGCCTGGAAAGAATCAGCTCGGCTTTGCGCTGATGATCGTGCGCGACGAGCTGCGGGAACGCTGCGCTGGTGCGGAGCGCAAGATGCCGCTGCTGAATGCATTTGCCGAGCGGCTCGAGGCGGGCGCGCTGTACGGAGGCTGGAAGGCGATCGAGATTGCCGTGACGCCTGAGGAGCTGCGCTCGTTCGGACTTCTGATGGACCGCGGAAGCTCGTTCGGGAAGGTGTGCGGGCTGCGGCTCGACGACTACCGGGGCTTTGAGCTGGCCAAAGACCACATCGATGACCCGCTGGTGCTCGGCTCGGCGATCTTCTCGCAGTGGCACCGGCTCACGAGCAGCCGCACGGTCAACGCGGCGCACGACGACGTGCGCTGGTTCTCGCAGGCGGCGCGGAGGCTGAGGGAGATCACGGAGTAGCGGGCCGGGGCAGGGCGCAGGGGCCTTTTGCGCGTCATAATCGCCTCTTGGACGCATCGGAACGGATTTCGCCCGCGTTAAGGGCGGATATATGTATCTCAAAATGCCCGAACCGCGATTTGGCCTTATTTGGGCCACAAAACCGCAGGAAAGCGCGGGCTCCGCAAGAGCGGGCTGTTAAAACGTACATATATCCGCCTCTAACGCGGGCGAACGTTCCGGAAGACCCTCCGCCGAGGGGGAATCGCGCTGTTTGGCACGTTGGTGACGCGTCCCAGCGCCCCTTGAACGTTGGGATGCACCGTTTCGACTGTGTCGCGGCGGTTGGATGTGGTGGAAAACCCTCCGCCGAGGAGGAATCGCGCCGTTTGGCACGTTGGTGACGCATCCCGCGCCACGGACGTAGGGAGCATCGGCTTATTACTCTTAGCTCTTTTAGACCAAGATTGACATCGCCTCCGGCCCCCACAGGTCGTCATCGGTGACTTCCGGAAGCCTGCCCTCCCAGTACTCCCAGAAGGGCTGGGGCTCATCGGTGAGCATGGCGCGAGTAACGCGGTAGGCACCGTTGGCGACGTGCGCCCGCAGCGACTCGGCCGCCGACGCGTCCGACCTCCTCACCTGCTCGGTCCAGCAGAACCACCACATGTACCGCTGGAGCCGGCGCGTCGACACCCCGTTGAACCTCGAGAGGAAGGACGACATCCGCTCGTGCAGCGCGTTGACCATCCCCACCCCGTCGCCGTCGCCGGCGCTGGCGTTGTATCGGTTGTGGGCCGCGACGCCGGCGTCGCGCAGCGGCGACACGTAGGACGCGAGCGAGTCGGTCGTCACCGTCGAGCCCCCGAGGTCGCAGCCCCCGATTCCCCTCTCGACCTCGCCCCTCGTGGGCTTCCCGCGCCCGACGACCTCGCACGCGCAGTCGCCGAGGTCGTTGACCAGGGTGACGACGCAGGCCTTCAGCTTCGAGAGCCCCCTCCTGTGCACCGAGTTCCCGTTGGCGTGCGCCTCCCTGGGCATCTTGACCCGCGCGCGGTCGCGGTTGCCGCAGAAGGACTCGCTCAGGTACTTCTCGTCGATCTGCACCGACAGCCCGGCGCCCCCGCGGAACGGCGCGAGCACGTTGCGCATGACCTCGCACACGCGCATCCGCATGAACCACGACGTCTTGAGGCACACGCCGCACAGGTCGGCGCACCTCTGCAGCGACTCGCCCGCCACCATGTGCTCGACGTAGGACGCCCAGACGCCCGGCGCCAGCTTTGACCGGGCGAGCAGCCCGAGCGCGCCCGCCCCGAAGGTCCTCCCGCAGCCGCGGCACAGCCACCTCTGCGAGCCGTCCTTCGCCCTGCCCTTCCTGACCACGTGGTCGTGGTGGCACCTCGGGCACTCCGCAGGCTCACCCTCCCGCACGCTGGCCATCTGTGCCAGCACCGCCCCTTTCAGGCACTCTATCAGCGACTTCTTCTGTTCCAGGGGCAGATCGAGCGCGCCCTGTAGTACACTCTCGTACATCCGGGTCCTCCTTGCGTTGGCTTGTTTGGCGACACCAACTTTACGGGAGGGCCCGGACACCATTAGACGCCGAGCGATGTCAATTCTGGTCTAAAAGAGCTTTTTGAAATTTCCTTTCTTATCGCAATTGAGCATTTCACGCCTTAAATCTGTCCGGCATGTGCGCACCTGCGCACATGCCTTGTACTCAGCTCGCGCAG
>CACYAX010000191.1:0-3888 GCA_902772435.1 uncultured Coriobacteriaceae bacterium
TGACGGCGGACGGCGTTGCGGGCGTCTTGCACGGGTGCGGGGAAGCTTGCCACGCCGCTGTCGCGGTACTGCACCACGGCCACCACGTAGCCGCGCTCGGCCAGGCGGGCGATGCAGGGGAGGTTGCCGTAGACGTCCTGGCGCATCCAGGCAGACCCTTGCACAAAGACGACGCAGGGATAGGTGCGTGATGCCGCGCGCATGCCAGGGCGTGGCGCCTTGGCATTGCGGCTGGTGGGGAGCAGGATCTGCAGCACGCGGCTCACGCCGCCTACGCACTCGTATTCCACATTGGGGACATAGCGAACGCCCATCTCGTCACCCGTGGTGTCGAGCCAGGTGGCACCCGCGATTTCCTCGTCAAACGCGGGAAACTCGTCATACTCCCATGCCCTGACTTCCATCTTTGGTGCCCCTTTCCTGCCGTATCCATGCCGCATGGTAAACCGCTTCGTGAAAGCAATGTGCCTCAAGAGCTGATGATACAACGAGTGGAACAAAGTGGAACAAGGGACGGAGGTTTGTTCCACCCGCAAGACGTGGAACAAACCTCCGTCCCTTGTTCCAAGCGCGCGCTCGCTACTTGTTGCTGGGAGCGATCCAGAACTTGAGCAGCGGGAAGCTGATGACGACGGCGAGGAGCGTGCCAGCCACCGGAACCAGGATGCTGTTGACCAAGGATTCGGCGACGCCCGCCTGAATGAGCATCGTGCCAGCCCACGGCACGATGATGGAGTTCATCACGATGATGATCACGGCGAGCACCGCATACTTGGGCGCCGACTGGGACATGTCAGCATCGCTTTTGAACACGAGCTTCATCTGCACGAAGTAGTTAACGACCTGGGCAACGAGCTCTGCGGCAAACACGACGAGGGTCCCCGCGCCACCGGTAATCGCGGTTCCCACCCACGTCACCGCGAAGCGCGCGACGGTGGAGATGTTGGACAGGACGGTGAAGAGGATGAACTCCCACAGTCCCTCGTTCTGCTCTTTCCATTCCTTGAATGCCATGTGGTCCCGTATCCCTTCTTGATGCTTCATTCGCGTTCGTAAGTCAGACGGCTGTCTGGCGTTTTCCACCCTGTTTTGCTACTTGCCCTTCTTGCCCAGGCGCGCGTTGAGCTGCGAGCTGCGCACCAGGTGTGCCACGATGGCGGCCGCGATGGGCACGATGATCCACAGCAGCCACGTGAGCACGAAGAACCTGCCCGTGAGCAGGCGCACGATCAGCGCCGGGATGACGCCCGCGATGCCCCAGCCCTTGACCTCGCGCACGATGGCATCGACGACGCCCATGGAGAAGATCTGGCCGGCGTTCTTCGCCAACGCGCGAAGCGGCATGTTGTAGATGAAGAGGGCGTTGAGGTTGGGCGAGCCCTTGGCCTCCGAGCTCTTGACCACGTGCGAAACCGCGAGGCCGACGAGCGCCAGAAGCGGGCTGCGCCCATGGGTGAGGTCGCGGAAGCAGATGTTGCGGTCAAGCTCGACCTTGCCCTGCGGGATGGCGTGGCCGAGCAGCGCGGCAAACTGCGCGTCAGGCGCGTTCTTCACCTGGCCCGACTCGTAGGAGGCAAGGTCGAGGCCCTGATAGGGGAGCGCCGCGCCCGTGCCGGCGACTTCGACGACGCTGCGGAGCGGCAGGTCCTCGCAGGAGGTGCCGACGCAAAGCTCGTAGCTGCCGCCCTCGATCTCCCAGGCGTTGGTCTGCACGTTCCAGTAGCGGAAGGCCTTGTCGTCGAGCGCGATGGTGACGCGCGTGCGCTCGCCTGCTTTGACGAACACCTTCGCGAAACCCTTGAGCTCGCGCACCGGTCCGAAGACGCGCGCGTCCGGCTTGCCGACGTAGAGCTGGCAGACCTCGGCGCCGTCCACGTCGCCGGTGTTGGCGAGCACGAAGTCCACCGCGGTCGTGCGCCCCGCCGCATCCTTCTTGACCTGCAGGTCGGAGAGCGCGAAGGAGGTGTAGGAGAGGCCGAAGCCAAACGGGTACGCCACCGGCACGCCGGTCTTCTGGTGGTAGCGATAGCCCACATAGAGGCCCTCGCGGTACTCAGAGGTGAACTCGTCGGAGGGGAAGCGTCCGTCCGTGGGCGTGTCGGAGAGGCTGTGCAGCCACGTCTCCGCCAGGTGGCCCGAGGGGTTGACGCGTCCGCTCAGCACGTCGAGCGTGGCGGAGGCTCCCGCCTGGCCACCCAGCGCCACGTACAGGACCGAGCAGGCGTCGCCTACCCAGGCAGTCTCGACCTGCGAGCCGGCGTGCAGTACGGCGACCACGTTGGGGTTGGCGTCATGCACGGCCGCGAGGAGCTTGGTCTGGGACTCGTCCATGCGCATGTTCGGGCGGTCGAGGCCCTCGCTCTCGGCGACCTCGTCCAGGCCGATTGCCATGATGACCACATCGGCGGAGCGCGCGAGCTCGACGGCCTCGTTCATGAGCTCCGGGGTGGTGATGCCGCCGCGCTGGAATCCCTGGGCATAGCCCACGTACGCAAAGCCGTGCTCGCCAGAGGAGAGCACACTGTCGAGCGTGTCGAGCTTGGTGCAGTTGACCAGCGACGATCCGGCACCTTGGTAGCGTGGGGTCTTGCCGAAGTCGCCGACGAGCGCCACGCGCGTGCCCTGCGCGAGGGGCAGCAGGCTGCCACCGTCAGCTTTCTCGCCGTTCTGCAGGAGCACGATGCCCTGTGCCGCGATCTCGCGTGCGAGCGCATGGTGGGCGTCCGCGTCGAAGGTGGTCCCGCGTCGTGCCTCGACCGTGGGCTGCGTGGAGAGGATGAGCATGAGCGCCTCGGGGACGCGGTCGTCCACGTCGCTCTGGGAAAGCGTGCCGTTGTTGACGGCCGCCTCAAGCTCGAGCACGGCATCGGGCACGGGACCAGGCATCTCGAAGGTCGAGCCAGCGCGCACGCCTGCCACGTGGTCGTTCGAGCCGCCCCAGTCAGTAACGATGGAGCCACCGTAGCCCCACTCGTCGCGCAGGATCTCCTTGAGCAGGTGCTCGCTCTCGTTGGCATAGGTGCCGTTCACGAGGTTGTAGCTGGTCATGATGGTCTTGGGCGCACTCTCCTTGACGGCAATCTCGAAACCGGTGAGGTAGAGCTCGCGCATGGTGCGCTCGTCAACGATGGAGTCTGACGCCTGGCGGCGCGTCTCCTGGCTGTTCACGGCGAAGTGCTTGGGGCAGGCAGAGAGGCCCACGCCCTGGATGCCGCGCACGTAGCCGGCGGCCATCTTGCCCGCGAGGTAGGGATCCTCGGAGAAGTACTCGAAGTTGCGGCCGCAGAGGGGGCTGCGCTTGATGTTGAGGCCGGGGCCCAGTACGCAGTTCACCCCCATGGTGGCCGCCTCATCTGCGAGGGCCTCACCCAGCTGCTCGCCGAGCGTGGGGTCCCAGCTGCTGGCCACCGTCACCGCGGTGGGGAAGCACGTGGCGGGGTCGGAGCCGCCGATGCCCAGATGGTTGGCGCCCTCACCTTGATGGCGCATGCCGTGCGGGCCGTCGGAGAAGCTCAGCGAGGGAACGCCGAGGTTTTCAAACGCCTGCGTGGTAAAGGGGGTTTCGCCAGAGAGCAGCGCGCACTTCTGCTCGAGCGTCATCTGTGACAGTATCTCTTCGATGCGGATGTCCAGATCCTTGTCTGTCATAGTAGCCTCCAGGGTAGCGTCCAAAGTATCTTGAAGATATGCCACGCGTTTTGAAGCTGACGAAAGATGGCGCAATCGGTCGTTTCGCTTCCCTGTTTGGGACGGCTTTTCTCCAAACGGTAGGTCGCAAACGGTACGATTTCGGCACGCTATCTGCGCGGATGCCAGAGCGGGTGCCGATCTGTCTGTGCGACGGCATTGCACGGTTGGGCGTTTTCATTTCATAACCGGTAAGAATGC
>CACYAX010000191.1:3911-6625 GCA_902772435.1 uncultured Coriobacteriaceae bacterium
TTCCGCCGTCTTCTGCGGTGAAATACGCAGTGGCTCCGGCAATCTTGATTCCGCGGTCATGCAGGACCTGATACATGTCGCTATCGTGGACAACGATCTGAGCGCCTTGGAGGAAGTGTCCGAGGCTTTCAAGCGCTATGGCGAAACGCACGACGTCACGTTCTCGATCGAGTTCTTCCGCGACCCCCTGACTTTGCCAATCATTATGTGCCGCGCTTTGACCTCGTCATGCTTGACATACGCATGCCGCTCATCGACGGTTTGGAGTTAGCGGAGCACATCCGCTCGCTGGACACGGAAGTGGCAATCGTATTTGTCACGATCATGGCCAACATGGCAGTGCGCGGCTACGACGTGGACGCGTCAGGGTTCGTGGTGAAGCCCGTGCACTACGGGGCCTTCGAAAGCACCGTGGAGCGGGCACTCAACCGTAGGCGGACGCAGGAAGCAACCCTCATCATCAAGACGACGGGTGGCATGGCCCGCGTAAACGCCGAGGACATCACCTATGTCGAGGTTACGGGCCATCGTGTGGTGTTCCACACGACGCGGGGTGACTACGAGACCTGGTCGAGCCTCCGTGCCGAGAAGGCCCGGCTTCCCGAGGAGAGCTTTGTCCAGTGCTCTGCCTATGCGCTCGTCAACCTCAAGCATGTCAAGAACTACTCGGGTTCGACCGTCGAGGTGGGGGATGTCACCATCACCCTCTCGCGTGCGCACAAAAAGGATTATGCCGAGCAGTTCCTCGCCTACTACGGTGAGCTTTGATGATCGCCAATGTCCTGATTGGTGGCCTTGTCTCCACCGTGGACGAGCTAAGGAACTTCCTCTCATTACTGTATCTGGCGCTCTCGTTGAGCGACTGTCTGGGCTGTCCGCGACGTGAGGACAGAGCGGCTCGTTTGCGTGCTCTGGCGATCTTTGGCGCGTTCTGCCTCCTGATGAATCCCTACACCAGCCTCGCGCGCCTGCTGCGCGAGGAGTGGGGCTTCACCGGTATGGTGGTCACCGACAACGCGGCCGTCGTGCCTGAGTGGATCACGCTCGCCAAGGCCATCTATGGCGGCACCGACCTCATGCTCGTGTACAACACGGCCAAGCTGCCGTCGGCCATCTCCGAGACCGATGCGGGCATTACCGCGCTCAAGACCTCGGCGCACCACATCCTGTGGACCATCTCCGACGCGGCGGCCCGCCGCGGCACCGAGGCCACCCAAGGCTTCGACGGCTACAAAGCGCTGCGTATCGGCATCAACGTCGTGGGCTTCGTCGGCGGTGCTGCCCTCATCGCGGCGTACTTCCTCAAGGGCAAGAAGGGCAAGGAGGCCGAGGCGGTGGAGGCGTAACCACAGCCAAGGCAACGCCCGACGTGGGTTCTAAGGGCGGCGGCAAGAAGTATTCTCCCGCTTCTGCCGCCGCCCTTTGCCATAGGAAAAGTCGTTGGAAAGGCGGTTGAGAACGTGGTTCGTGCAGGCGAGAGGCCTGCTTCCGTCTTGAATGCACATAGCGATATGCGATTTCTCGAATTGGGGACCTTAAGGGACACCGTGTATCGGTCAACTCCCCCTCTCTGCGCGCGTAATCCGCTCTCTTGACGGACAATGGAAGGAGCTGCTGGGAATCGCGGCCGCCTGATGGCCGTGCGCCTGCCCCGCATGCCCGCCCCAAGCGAAAGGACCTGCCATGCTCGCCGATTACCACGTCCACTGCATGTTTTCCGATGATTCCTGGTACATGCCCGAGAAGGTGTGCGAGGATGCCTGGAGGCTCAACCTCGACGAGATCTGCTTTACCGACCATGTGGACTACGGCATCAAACCCGATTGGGACGACGCGCTGAGCGCCAAGGTGATGATGGGCGCCCGCGTGCTCAACGTTGACTACGACGCGTACTTCCCGTACATTGCTGATCTGCGTGCGAAGTGGGCGGGGCGCCTCGCCATCAAGACGGGGCTGGAGTTCGGCGTGCAGACGCATACCATCCCGCAGTTCGACGCGCTCTGGGAGCGCTGGGGCGACCAGCTCGACTTCGTGCTGCTCTCCATCCACCAGGTGGGTGACGCCGAGTTCTGGACGGGGGAGTTCCAGGAGGGGAGGAGCCAGGAGGAGTACAACCGTGCCTACTACCAGGAGCTCTACGACGTGACCACGACGTTCGAGCACTGGAGCGTCTTGGCGCACCTCGACCTTATCAAGCGCTACGACCCTGCGGGCGTTCTTGGCTTCCCGGCCAATCGCGACCTCGTGGCAGCCACGCTCGAGCACGTGATTGCGCAGGGCAAGGGCATCGAGCTCAATACCTCAAGCGTGCGCTACGGCCTCGCGGATTCGCAGCCCGCACGCGAGATTCTGGAGCTCTATCGCGACCTGGGTGGCACCATCATCTATCATGGCACACCCCGCGGCATGCTCGACAGCCCCCACTCCATCACTGCCCGCTACTTGTAAAATCGATTATTAACAACAATATAACAAAGTCATCATGATTGAAGGAAAATTCATAACCACCTTGCCCAGTGTTGTGGGCTACGAAGTAGAGAAGAGTCAAGGCTTACTCATCGAGGATTCTATTATAAGTGTCCACAAGGCCCTTAAGGATCTGGTTAAAAAGGCCGAAAAATTGGATTGCAACGCTTTGGTCAACGTGAGGTTCGACAGCGGCGCCAACGGCTATATCGCCTATGGCGAGGCCGTCGTCGTCAGGGAAAAGCCCT
>CACYAX010000192.1:0-886 GCA_902772435.1 uncultured Coriobacteriaceae bacterium
TAATACTTTTTATTTCATTTCTAAAGCAAGGCAATTTTGAAGACAGTTGGCGAACGTTCGGCGCATGGGATAGTATTAAGCCATCTGCAAGATCACGACGTAAGGAGGAGCATGTCTGAGAACAGGACCCTGATCGACTCCGTCGATGCCCTTAACGCACGCATCCAGGAGATGCGCAGCGCGCAGGCCGCTTTCGCCACGTTCACCCAGGAACAGGTCGACAAGATCTTCTATGAGGCTGCCCTTGCCGCCAACAAGGCCCGCATCCCGCTTGCCAAGATGGCCGTCGAGGAGACGGGCATGGGCTGCGTGGAGGACAAGGTCATCAAGAACCATTACGCCTCCGAGTACATCTACAACAAGTATCGGCACATGAAGACCTGTGGCGTGATCGAGGAGGACAAGGCGTTCGGCATCAAGAAGATCGCCGAGCCCATGGGCATCGTGGCAGCGGTCATCCCCACCACCAACCCCACCTCAACCGCCATCTACAAGTGCCTCATCGCGCTCAAGACCCGCAACGCCATCATCATCAGTCCGCACCCGCGCGCCGGCAAGTGCACCGCCGCGGCCGCCCGCATCGTGCGCGAGGCCGCCGAGAAGGCCGGCTGCCCCGAGGGCATCATCGACTGGATTGACCAGCCGTCGCTCAGCATGACCAACACGCTCATGCGCTCGGCTGACATCATCCTGGCCACGGGTGGCCCGGGCATGGTCGCGGCCGCGTACAGCTCCGGCAAGCCCGCCGTGGGCGTCGGCCCCGGCAACACGCCGGTCATCATCGACAGCTCGGCTGACATCCGCAACGCCGTCAACTCCATCATCCACTCCAAGACCTTCGACAACGGCATGATCTGCGCCTCCGAGCAGTCCGTGACCGTCGTGG
>CACYAX010000192.1:900-4759 GCA_902772435.1 uncultured Coriobacteriaceae bacterium
AGGAGCTCGACAAGGTGCGCAAGACCGTCATCATCAACGGTTCCGTGAACGCCCGCATCGTCGGCCAGACCGCCTTCCGCATCGCGGAGCTGGCGGGCGTCGAGGTGCCCAAGTCCACCAAGATCCTCATCGGCGAGGTCGAGAGCGTCGACCCGTCCGAGGAGATGGCCCACGAGAAGCTCTCGCCGGTCCTGGGCATGTACAAGGCCGTGGACTTCGAGGACGCCCTCTCCAAGGCCGAGCGCCTCGTGGCCGATGGCGGCTACGGCCACACCTCCTCCCTCTACGTCGACGTCAACGAGACCGAGAAGATCGCCGCACATGCCGAGCGCATGAAGACCTGCCGCATCCTCATCAACACCCCGTCCTCCCAGGGCGGCATCGGCGACCTCTACAACTTCAAGCTCGACCCGTCGCTCACCTTGGGCTGCGGCAGCTGGGGCGGCAACTCCGTCTCGGGCAACGTGGGCCCGCAGCACCTGCTCAACATCAAGACGCTGGCAGAGAGGCGAGAGAACATGCTTTGGTTCCGCACCCCCGAGAAGGTCTACTTCAAGAAGGGCTGCATGCCCGTCGCCCTTGACGAGCTGGGCACCATCATGCACAAGAAGCGTGCCTTCGTCGTCACCGACAGCTTCCTCTACAAGAGCGGCTTCACCAAGTCCATCGAGGCCAAGCTCGACGAGATGGGCATCGCCCACGCCTGCTTCTACGACGTGGCGCCCGACCCCACGCTGCAGTGCGCCGAGGAGGGCGTGAAGCAGATCCGCTCCTTCGAGCCCGACACGATCATCGCCGTCGGCGGCGGCTCCGCCATGGACGCGGCCAAGATCATGTGGCTCATGTACGAGCACCCCGAGGCCTCCTTCGAGGACATGTCCATGGACTTCATGGACATCCGCAAGCGCATCTACACCTTCCCCGAGCTTGGCGAGAAGGCCTACTTCGTCGCGATTCCCACCTCTTCGGGCACGGGCTCCGAGGTCACGCCGTTCGCGATCATCACCGACGCCACGAGTGGCATCAAGTGGCCGCTGGCCGACTACTCCCTGCTTCCCAACATGGCCATCGTCGACACCGACAACATGATGAGCCAGCCCAAGGGCCTCACGTCCGCCTCGGGCATCGACGTGCTCACGCACGCCCTCGAGGCCTACGTCTCCATCATGGCCTCCGACTACACCGACGGCATCGCGCTGCGTGCTGGCAAGCTGGTCTTCCAGTACCTGGCCCGCGCGTACGCGAACCCCAACGACGTGGAGGCCCGCGACCACATGGCCAACGCGAGCTGCCTCGCCGGCATGGCCTTCGCCAACGCCTTCCTGGGCGTCAACCACTCCATGGCCCACAAGCTCGGCGCCTTCCACCACATCCCGCACGGCTGGGCCAACGCCGTCATCCTCACGCGCGTCATGCGCTACAACGCGGCCGACCGTCCGACCAAGATGGGCACCTTCTCCCAGTACCAGTATCCGCACGCCAAGGAGCGCTACTGCGAGTTCGCGCGCTATTGCGGGTTCACCGGCGCCAACGACGACGAGGTCTTCGAGAACTTCCTCCAGGGCATCGAGGAGCTCAAGGCGGCCGTCGAGGTCAAGCCCACCATTGCCGCCTTCGGCGTGGACGAGCAGTACTTCCTCGACACGCTCGACGCCATGAGCGAGCAGGCCTTCAACGACCAGTGCACGGGCGCGAACCCGCGCTACCCGCTCATCTCCGAGATCCGCGAGCTCTACCTGGATGCCTATTACGGACGCGAGCCGAGCTCCTACGAGGACTAAGAGTACACTTAGGGGGGCCGGCAGGGCGCCGGCTCCCGACACGACTACCCAACGCAAGGAGACATCATGAAGCTTTCTGAGAATGCCGTCGAGCTTGCCCGCCGCCACAACAAGGTCGTGTTCCGTGATGGTGACCGTGTCGTGAAGGTCTTCAACGATGCCAAGCCCTCCGCTGACATCTTCAACGAGGCCCTCAACGGCGCGCGCGTGGAGGCCGTCGGCCTTCCGGTTCCCTCGGTCCTCGAGGTCTCGCGCATTGAGGGCGGAGAGTTTGACGGCTCGTGGGCTCTGGCGAACCGCTACATCCCCGGCCGCACCCTCTACGAGGCGTGGTGCGATGACCCCGATAACATCAACACCTATCTTGAGCGCCTTGTTGACATGCAGATCAAGGTGCAGAGCGTCAAGGCCCCGCTGCTCAACCGCCAGAAGGACAAGCTCAACCGCATGATCAGCCAGACCAAGGGCATCATCGACGCCACCACGCGCTACGACCTGCACATGCGTCTCGACGGCATGCGCGTCGAGGACTGCGTCTGCCACGGCGATTTCATCGCCTCCAACATCATCGTGGGCGACGACGGCAACCTTTCCGTCTGCGACTGGGCGCACGTGACGGCAGGCATTCCCGAGGTTGACGCCGCCATGACCTACATGCTCTTCCACATCGAGCACAAGGACCTCGCCGAGCCCTACCTCGACCTCTTCTGCAAGAAGGCGGACGTCGCCAAGCAGCTCGTGTTCTACTGGCTGCCGGTGGTGGCTGCCGCGGAGCTCTCCCGCGGGCGCAAGAAGCAGGAGGAGTTCCTCAAGAGCTGGATCTACGTCTACGACTACGAGTAAGGATCGCTTTCCATGCAGGTTTCCAAGTATGTGCGCACCGTTCTCACCATGACGCTTGCCAGCGTGCTCGCGTTTGTGCTCGTGGCGTGCGGGCCGAAGCCCGAAAACGAGATCAAGAAGGTCATCGACAGCACGTTCGCGACGCTCAAGAATGCGGGCGAGGAGGACATCACCTCCTACTTCGAGACGGAGAAGGATTCATTCGCCTCCTATGGGGTCGACCTCAACGAGTTCCTTGCGCACTGCTTTGCCAACCTCGGCTATGAGGTCGAGTCGGTGACGGTCGACGAGTCGGGCGAGAAGGCCACGGCTGAGCTCAGCATCACCAACATCGCCCTCAGCGACGCGGTCGACGCGGCCTTGGACGAGTTCTCGGCCTGGACGGCATCTGACGAAGCCCTGACGGTCTATCAGGAGGGCGGCGAGTCCGCGCTCTTCCAGAAGCTCTTCGAGCTCATCTACGCGCAGATGGACGCCCGCAAGGAGACGACCGTCACCAACAAGGCCACGCTCTCGTTCACCAAGACCGAGGAAGGCTGGGAGGCCGTCGCCCCGACCGAGGACGACGCCTTCGTGGCGGCCCTCTTCGGCGGCATGGACCCGAGCACGCTGTAGGCTTCCGCACAGCGAAACGCAAGCGGCCCTTGCATCTGCGGGGGCCGCTTTTGTGTCTGATCGGGGCGCGTGGGACTAGGCGCAGGCGACGGGCGCGTCGTTCTCATAGGTGAGGAAGCGGTAGCGCACGCCGTCTTGCGTATAATGGCTTGCGCCTTCCTCGATGACGTGCCACTGGGGGTCGGCGTCGAGGTCGGGGAAGTAGACGTCGGCAGGCAGCGTGACGTCGAACTTCGTGATGTAGGCGTACGTGCAGTAAGGGAGGAGCTGCCGGTACACGCTGGCACCGCCGATGGCCCAGACACGGCTGGGGTCGTCGCCAGCCACGGTGGCGAGCGCCTCCTCGATGCTGTACACGATCTCGCAGCTCGTGCCCTCGGCGCATGCGGGTGCGACGAGCTCGGGGTCGATGGTGAGCACGACGTTGCGCCGCCCCTTGAGCGGGCGCCCGCCCGGGAAGCTCGCGAGGGTCCGGTCGCCCATGACCACGGTCGCGCCCCTGGTGTGCTCCACGAAGTGGCGCATGTCGGCCTTCTCGTTGATGAGCAGGTCTCCCTTGAGGCCGATGCCCCAGTCGGCGGTGACGGCAACGATGGCGTTCATGGCGCTCCTAAACGGCG
>CACYAX010000193.1 GCA_902772435.1 uncultured Coriobacteriaceae bacterium
CGCGAAGATGCCCAACGAGCTGATCGGGGTCGTCGAGCCGGTAGAGGTCAAAGTGGTAGAGCGGCAGCTCTCCCCCGTCGTAGACCATGAGGATGTTGAAGGTGGGGCTCGTCACGTCGTCTGAGATGCCCAAGCCCTGCGCGATGCCCTTCGTGAGCTGGGTCTTCCCCGCGCCGAGGTCGCCCGTGAGCACGAGCACGTCACCCTCGCTCAGGCAGGTGCCCAGCACGCGACCCAGCGCGATCGTCTCGTCCACGCCAGCGGACAGGTAGGTAGCTGCGGCGATGCGCTCCATCATGCGTCCTCCCGCGGGTTGTCGGCGAGCCAGGCCCCGAGCATGCGCATGTCCGCCTCCAGGAGCGGCAGCCAGTCCTGGTGGTAGATGGTCGCCGCGGGATGGAAGGTGGGCACGACCACGAAGTGGCCGGTCTGGTAGAGCTGGCCGCGGAGCTTGGTCACGCCCTGCTCGGTGCGCAGCACGAACTGCGTGGCGAAGTTGCCCAGGCACACGATCACGTCGGGCCAGATGCTCCTGATCTGCTCGCGCAAGAACGGCGAGCAGGCCTGGATCTCCTCCGGCTTGGGGTTGCGGTTCGAGGGCGGGCGGCACTTGATGACGTTGGCGATGTAGATGTCCTCGCGACGCAGGCCCGCAAGGCCGAGGAGGCCGTTCAGCTTCTGGCCCGCCGCGCCCACGAAGGGCTCTCCCTGCAGGTCCTCGTTGCGTCCGGGACCCTCACCAATGAACATCACGCGCGCGTTGGGGTTGCCCACGCCGAAGACCAAGTTGGTGCGCGTCTCGCCCAACGGGCAGAGCTTGCAGTCGCCGAGCACGGCGCGCACCTCTTCGAGCGTGACCTCACGCGGCTTCTGGTTCACGTGACCAGGTATCTGCATGACGGCCATACGACCCTCCTCGTTCGCGAGCGAGACCCGCTCGCGCTTCTGTCGTGCCATACGCGTTAAGCCTCTCGTCGTGCCGGCGCCGCGCACTGGAGGCGGCGTCCCGACGTTACGTGTAGATGCGCTCGAGGCGCAGCGCGAAGTCGCACACGACCTCGTAGTTGATGGTTCCGCGCAGCGACGCCATCTCGTCGGCCGTGATCTCCTCGTCGCCGTCGCGGCCCAT
Source organism: uncultured Coriobacteriaceae bacterium (assembly GCA_902772435.1). Lineage (GTDB taxonomy): Bacteria > Actinomycetota > Coriobacteriia > Coriobacteriales > Atopobiaceae > UBA1367. The sequence continues at coordinate 1,130 of CACYAX010000193.1, forward strand.
GATGGTCACGATGTCGCCCTCGCGCACCATGCTTCTGGAACGATAGCCGCGCGGCGCAGACGCGTCAACCGCGAACATGAACTGGTCCATGCAGATGCGGCCCACCTGCGGCGCGCGCATGCCGTTCACGATGACGTCCATCCGCCCGGACAGGGTACGCGAGAGGCCGTCCCCGTAGCCGATGGGAACCGTCGCGATCTGGATGCCCTGCTTGGGCACGCGGTACGTGAAGCCATAGCCCACGCCCGTGCCGACCTGGGGCTCCGCCACGCGGATCACCTTGGCGCGCACGCTCATGGCAGGCTTGAGCTCCATGCGGGGACGCGTCGTGTCCGCAGGATGGAGACCGTAGAGGCCCACGCCCACGCGGCACATGTCGTAGAGCAGGCGCGGGTGCAGCACGGTTCCCGGCGTGTTGTCGCAGTGTACGAGCCCACAGGAGAGCCCGGCGTTCTCGAGCGCCTGGACCGTCTCGCCGAAGCGCGCGGACTGCACCTTGAAGTCCCAGTCCTCGATGATGTCGGCCGTGGCGAAGTGCGTGAACACGCCCGCGCACTCGAGCCCACGATGGAAGTCGAGCGCACGGCGCACCTCGACGGCCTCTTCGGGCAGCACGCCGATGCGCGTCATGCCCGTGTCGATGGCCAGGTGGTATTTGCCCACCTTGTCGGCCGCAGCCGCCCGCTCGCCGTACATGAGGGCGAAGTCCACGTCGAAGACGGCGGGCATGATGTCGTATTCGACCAGCTTGTCGATGGCGGTCTCGGGGCACTGGTTGAGCATGAGGATGGGCCACTCGGCCCCGGACTCGCGCAGCTCTATGCCCTCCGCCACCGTGGCGACCGCGAACTGGCTCGCGCCGCCCTTGTACATCGCGCGGGCGCAGCGCACGGCACCGTGGCCGTAGCCGTCGGCCTTGACCGAGCACATGAGCTGGACGCGCGGACCGACCATCTTCTTGAAGGCGCGCGTGTTGGCGCGGATGGCGCCAAGGTCGACCTCGACCCACGCCGCCCGGTCCTCGGGATAATGAGCCATCTTTCCCCCTACTCCTGCTCCGCTGCCGCGAAGGCGATGCTCTCCTCGAGCGCGTCGGCCGCCAGGCCGATGCCGTCAATGACGTCGCGCGCCATGACGCCGCGCGAGCCATACTTCTCCACCGCAAGCGCACCCGCAAGGCCGTGGATCTCGCACGCGAGGGCCGCGAGCAGCGGCAGGTCGGTGTTGTCCACCTTGGTCTGCGCCAGGAGCGACACCACGATGCCGCCGAGCACGTCTCCGGAGCCGGCGGTCGCCAGGGCCGCGGGGCCCGGCTTGGGCAGCACGGCCGCCTCGACGCCCACGCAGGCGGAGGCAGGCCCCTTGGCGATGATGCAGATCTCGCTGCCGCCGTCAGCCCACACGATGCGGCGCGCGGCGTCCAGCATGGACGTCAGGGAGTCGGGCGGGGTCTCGCTCAGGCCCACGAGCCTGCCCAGCTCGCCGCGATGCGGGGTGAGCACCAGCGGCGACGTGCGGCGCAGCATGTCGGGATGCTCGTCGAGGCGGCCCACCGTGAGGCGCGCGAGGCAGTTGAGGCCGTCGGCGTCGATCACGAGTGGCACGTCGACCTCGAGGAGCCTTGTGACGGCCTCCATCGTGTCCTCCGTGACGCGCATGCCCGGCCCCACGAGGACGGCCGTGTGGTTCTCGGCGAGGTCGACGATGAGCTCGATCGCCTCGGACGAAAACGTTCCGTCATCCTCGCACGGAAGCGCCACGACGGGAATCTCCAGCATGTGCGTCTGCACGATGCCCGCGATGTCGGCGGGCACGGCAAGCGTCACGTAGCCCGCGCCGGCACGCGCGGCAGCCATGGCGGCCATCATAGCGGCGCCCGGATAGCGCGTCGAGCCACCCACGACGAGGACCGACCCGCGCGTGAACTTGTCGACCGAAGAGGACTGCAGGGGGAACACGCCCATGTAGTCAGACGCATCGGCGCGCCAGGCGACGGGGTCGGCCTCGACGGCAAGCTCCTCGGCCTCCTCGGCAAGCGAGGCAACCACGATGGAGCCGCACGCGTCGCGGCCTTCGTCGGAGATCAGGCCCGGCTTGAGGGCCAGCATGGTCACCGTCATGTCGGCCATCACGCACGAGCCGTCGATGTGGCCCGTCTGGGCGGAAAGGCCGCTCGGGACGTCGACCGACACCGTGAACACGCCGGCCGCGTTGATGCACTCGATCCAGATGTCAAAGGGAGCGCGCGGGGCGCCGTGGAAGCCCGTGCCGAAGATGGCGTCCACGACCACGTCGCTCTCAAAGAGGAGCTGCTCCAACGCGGGGCGAGGCGGGGCGACCACGATCTCGACCTCCGCAGCCTCGGCGTTCTTCGCCACCATGCGCGCGAGGTCGCCCTTGATGTCGTCGGGGGTGACGGGGCTCACGATGCGCACGGCCACGCCATGCTTCTTGAGGACCTCGGCTGCCACCCAGCCGTCGCCGCCGTTGTTGCCCAGGCCCGCGAAAATCGTGACGCTGTCATGCGCCTCGAGGCGCAGCACCTCCTGGGCGGCAGCGGCACCGGCGCGGTGCATGAGCTCGGAAAGGCTGACGCCCACCTCGGTCAGCATCTCCTCGACACGACGCACGTCTTCGATGTTCAGCACGGGCTGCATGCCATCACGCTCCTTCTGGTGCGCCGCCTCATGCGCTTGTCCAACATGTCGAGCTGCTGGCGCTCCAGCTCGTCGATCACGGTGCGCGCCGCCTTGAACGAGGCAAGCAGCTCGCGGGCGGGGTCAACGCGTTCCTCGACCTTCGGCCGCACGTCCTCCGTGACCAAGACCGCGTTGGCGACGGCCACATCACGCGTGTGGGAAAGCGAGAGCGCCACCTCCTGCACGCCCCGCTCCGCCGCGACCTCGGCCGCCCGGCCCTTGAGAACCGCCACAGGGCGTCCCGACTCGTCATTGGCTACCGAGACGTCCTTGAAGCCGATACCTCCCGAAAACCCCGTTCCCAAGGCCTTCAGCACCGCCTCCCGCGCCGCAAAGCGTGCCGCATAGTGCTCCGCGGGCCGTGCGCGACGGTCGCAGTACGCACGCTCCTCCTTCGTGAAGACGCGCTTCAAAAAGGAGGGCCTGCGCTCTATCACGCGCTCCATGCGCGCGATTTCGAGCATGTCCACGCCGATGCCCGCAGCCACGTCCTACTCCACCGTCACGGACTTGGCGAGGTTGCGCGGTTTGTCCACGTCGCGCCCGCGTGCCCGCGCCACATAGCGCGCCAGCATCTGCAGGTGCACGATGGCCACGATGGGGATGAGGCGCTCCTCGGGCACGGGCGGAATCCAGAGCACGTCGTGGCAGAGCGCCGCCACGTCACGGTCGCCATCGGTCGCCACGGCAACGCAGGTCGCGCCGCGCGCGATGACCTCCTGGATGTTGGAGACCGTCTTGTCGTGGATGTGGTCAGCGGGCACGACGGTGACGACCGGGAAGCCCGGCTCGAGCAGGGCGATGGGGCCGTGCTTCATCTCGCCCGCGGGATACGCCTCGGCGTGGAGATAGCTGATCTCCTTGAGCTTGAGCGCCCCCTCGTAGGCCGTCGTGGAATTGACGCCGCGACCGAGGAAGAGCGCCGAGCGCGCGTTGCGGAAGACCTGCGCGGCATGCTTGTCCTGCCAGCGGCGGGCGATGACCTCGCGGATGAGGTCGGGCAGGGCCTCGAGGTTATGGAAGTGGCGGCCGACCTCGTTGCGGTCCATCTCGCCCTTGGCGAAGGCGAGTCGTAGGGCCAGCAGGGCGCAGGCCACCATCTGTGCCGTATACGCCTTGGTCGAGGCGACGCAGACCTCGGGGCCGGCCTGCACGTAGAGCGTGCCGTCCGATTCGCGCGCGGCCGTCGAGCCAAGCACGTTGGTGACGGCGAAGACCTTGCAGCCGAGGGCGCGCATGCGGCGGGCTGCCGTGAGGGTGTCTGCCGTCTCGCCCGACTGGGTCACGATCACGCAGAGCGTGTTGTCCGTGACCAGCGGCTCCTTGTAGTTGAGCTCGGAGGCGTACTCACAGAGCGTGGGTATCTTTGCCCAGCTCTCGATCATGTCGCGCGCGATGAGGCACACGTGGTAGGACGTGCCACAGGCGACGAGGTAGATACGGTCGATCGCGGCGAGCTCCTCAGAGGTCATGGAGAGCTCGTCCATCTCGATGCCATGCTTTCCCAGACGGTCCTTGAGCAGACGCTCGATGGCCTCGGGCTGCTCGGAGATCTCTTTCGCCATGAAGTCGGCGTAGCCGCCGAGCGTGGCGGCCGAGGCGTCCCAGTCGATGTCGATGGTGGAAGGGTTCGCCACCTCCATGCCTTCGCGATCGAAGACGGTCACGGAGCCGTCTTCGACCAGCAGGGCAAACTGGTCGTCATCGAGCTGGATGACGTGGCTCGAGATGGCGGCGAGCGGCGTCACGTCCGATGCCGCGTAGGCGCCGTCCTCCGTGGAGGCGATGACCAGCGGCGAGCCCTTGCGGGCGCAGACAAGCTTGCCCGGCACGTCAGCACAGGTCACGGCAAGGGCCCAGGAGCCCTCAAGACGCTGACAGGCGTTGCGCACGGCAGCCACGAGGTCACCGGCGGCGGGACCCTTCCAGGCATCTTCGATGAGGTGGGCGATGACTTCCGAATCGGTGTCGCTCACGAGCTCGTGCCCGTTGCGGGAGAGGTATGAGCGCAGCTCGCGGAAGTTCTCGATGATGCCGTTATGCACGATGGCGATACGGCCGGAGCAGTCCATGTGGGGATGCGCGTTGCGGTCGGTAGGGGCGCCGTGGGTTGCCCAGCGCGTGTGCGCGATGCCCGTCGTGCCCACGAGGTTGGCTGTCTTGCAGCGCTCGACGAGCGTGGAGACGCGTCCCGCGCACTTCACGCCATGGAGCCCACCGTCCGGGGAAAGCACCGCGACGCCCGCAGAGTCATACCCGCGGTATTCAAGCGTCTGCAAGCCCTCGAGCAAGTAGGTGATGGCCTGGTTCTTGCCCGTGTATCCTACGATTCCGCACATAGTCACCTCCGTGGTCCCATGAGGGAGGCAAGCGGCCTCCCTCAGCCCAGTCAGGCTAGGCCTTATACCGCGCGAGCTCCTTGAGAACGATGTCGTTCGCCGCCCTGCACAGCGCGTCTTCCGGCGCCTCCGCGAGCACGCGCACCAGCGGCTCCGTACCACTCGCGCGCACGAACACGCGGCCGTCGCCACCCAAGAACTCATCCGCCTTCTTCGCCGCTTCGAGCACGGCAGGGTCAGCCATGGCACCGTCACGGTCGGTCACGTGCACGTTGTCGAGGCGCTGCGGATAGAGTTTGACCGGACGCGCGAGGGTGGAGAGACTCTCGCGCTCGGCGCGGCTCGCCTCCATCACGCGCAGCGACGTCATGATGCCGTCGCCTGTGGTCTCGTAGTCGCTGAAAATGATGTGGCCGCTCTGCTCGCCGCCGAGCGAGTAGCCGTTTTCGCGCATGCAGGCATACACGAAGCGGTCGCCCACGGCCGTGGTCTCGTAGTTTATGCCCAGCTCGTCGAAGGCCTTGAAGAGACCGTAGTTGCTCATGACCGTGGGGACCACGGTATCCTTCACGAGGCGGCCGTACTTGGAGAGGTAGCGGCCGCAGATGTAGAGGATGA
>CACYAX010000194.1 GCA_902772435.1 uncultured Coriobacteriaceae bacterium
CAAGTTCTCGCGAAAGGAGCCCCTCATGCTCATGAACATGAAGGAGCTGCTCGCCCCGACCGACGAGCACCAGTTTGCCATTCCCGCGTTCAACATCTCCAGCTACGCGATGTTCAACGGCATCATGGACATCACCGAGCAGATGGATGCCCCGGTCATCATCGAGATCCATCCCGACGAGCTCAAGCACCTCGGCTCCGACGTGATCGCCTCCATCCGCCAGCGCATCCAGGCCTCCACCGTGCCGGCAGTCATCCACCTCGACCACGGTCCCGACATGCGCGCCGTCATGACCGCCATCCGCTCCGGCTACACTTCGGTCATGATCGACGCCTCCGCGCTGCCGTTCGAGGAGAACGTGGCCATCACCAAGAAGGTCGTCGAGGTCGCCCACGCCTCCCAGCTGTGGAACGTCTGCTCCGACGCCGACGACCCGCGCCACGCGGCCATCCCCGCCGACAAGTTCGCCTACGTGACCCCCGCCTATGCGCAGGACATCTCCGTCGAGGCCGAGCTCGGCAACATCGGCGTGACCGACGCTGACAAGGCCTTTGGCCAGGTCATCCACTACACGCAGCCCGACGAGGCCGTCAAGTTCATCCAGGAGACCGGCATCGACACGCTCGCCATCGCCATCGGCACCTGCCACGGCCTCTATCCCGCGGGTTACGTGCCCGAGCTCAAGATCGACCTGCTGCGCGAGATCAAGGCCGCGCTCGCCGAGGCCGGGCTCGACACCAAGCTCGTGCTCCACGGCGGTTCCAACAACCCCGACGACGAGATCGCCGAGGCCGCGCGCATCGGCATCGCCAAGATCAACATCTCCTCTGACATCAAGGCCGCGTTCTACAACAAGATGCGCGAGGTGCTCGAGGACAAGGGCCTGCGCGAGCCCAACGAGATCGAGCCGCCCTGCATACTGGCGATGCAGGAGGTCGCGGCCCACAAGATCGAGCTCTTCAACTGTGCGGGCAAGGCGGCGCTTTACCGATAGGCGCTCCGACGCATAGGATTTGCAGCCCCGGCAGCCTCGGTTGTCGGGGCTTTTTTGTCGCGTTTGTTCCAGTGTTGATACGAGGACGTGGACGTTGGGGATTCTGCGTTTCTGGCGATGCGCGCCGCACGGGACCAATTGTCCGCGGGCTCGCCTACAATGGGAGCTGTTGTTTCGAAGGGGAGGACGCAGGTGGACGAGGAGACCTATTTCAACCTGGAAGGCCTGACGGACGAGCAGGTTGCCCGTCGTGTCGCCAATGGGCTGGTCAACACCAACACTGACGTCAAGACCAAGACGATCGGGCAGATCTTCCGTGCCCATGCGATGACCCTCTTCAACGCGGTCAACGTCTTCCTTGCCATCCTCGTCATGATCACCGGCCAGTACCGCAACCTCACCTTCCTGTTCGTCGTGTTCTTCAACCTCTTCATCGGCGTCTTCCAGGAAATACGCGCCAAGCGCATGGTCGACAAGCTCTCCATCGTCACCGCCTCCGGCGCGCGCGTCATGCGTGGCGGCGAGGAGCGCGTCATCGGCATCGAGGAGATCGTCATGGACGACGTCGTGCTGCTCAGGCACGGCGACCAGGTGCCCGCCGACGGCGTCGTGATGGAGGGCTCGCCCCTCGTGGACGAGAGCCTGCTCACGGGCGAGAGCGACCATATTGAGAAGCATAGGGGAGACGAGCTCTTCTCGGGTAGCTTCGTGGTCTCGGGGAGCGTCGCCTACCGCGTGGTGCGCGTGGGCAAGGCAGGGTTCGCGGCCCAGATCAACGCCGAGGCTGGCTACGTGAAGCCCATTAATTCGACAATCCGCAGCACCCTGCAGATGATCATCGAGTTCGCGACCATCATCCTCGTGCCGCTCGGACTCGGCCTGTTCATCCGCACCATCTTCATGGATGGCGGAACGCCGCAGGACGCCATCCTCTCGACCGTGGCTGCCGTGGTGGGCATGATCCCGCAGGGGCTCGTGCTCCTCACCTCGAGCGTGTTCGCCATCGCCACGACGGTCCTCGGCAGGCGCATGGTGCTCGTGCAGCAGAGCTACTGCGTCGAGACGCTTGCCCGCGTGGACACCCTCTGCCTCGACAAGACGGGCACCATCACCAGCGGTGCCATGGAGGTCGTCAATGTTCGTCCTGTGGGCGATGCCGCGGAGGAGGACGTGGTCGCGACCTGCGCCACCATCTGCGCGGCTACGGCCGAGGACGCCAACGAGACCTCGCGCGCCCTCATCGCGTACGTGGACAAGACGGGCGGCAAGGCGTATCCCTTCGCCACGGTGGTGCCCTTCAGCTCGGCGCGCAAGTATTCCGGCTGCGTCACCACCGAGGGCCGCGCGCTCGTGATGGGCGCCGCCCAGTTCGTGCTCAGGGACCAGACCGCCCAGTATCGCGACATCATCGACTCGTTTGACGAGCTTGAGCGCGTGATCAGCGTGGCCGAGGCCGATGGTTTCACTGACGATGGCCAGATCGTGGGCGAGGTGCGCCCCCTCGGCTTCGTGGGCATCCGCGACGAGATCCGCCCCACGGCAGCCGAGACCATCAACTTCTTCCGCGACCAGGGCGTCACGCTCAAGGTCATCTCGGGCGACGACCCGCGCACCGTCTCCGCCATCGCGGCCGCCGTGGGTGTGGAGAACGCCCGCGCGTACGTGGATGCAACCACGCTCAAGACCGAGGAAGACCTCATCAATGCCTCACGCGAGATGAGCGTGTTCGGCCGCGTGACCCCGCAGCAGAAGCGCAGCCTCGTGCGCGCCCTGCATGCCGACGGCCACATCGTGGCCATGACGGGCGACGGCGTGAACGACGTGCTTGCCCTCAAAGAGGCCGATTGCTCCATCTCGATGGCATCGGGCTCGGCGGCGGCGCGCAACGTCTCCGAGATCGTGCTGGCCGACAACGACTTCGCCCACATGCCCGAGGTGGTGGCTGAGGGCCGCCGTTCCATCAACAACCTGCAGCGCTCGGCCTCGCTCTTTTTGGTCAAGACGGTCTTCTCCGCGTTGCTCACGGGCGTCTGCATCTTCCTGCCGCCGTATCCCTTCATCCCCATCCAGATGACGCTCATCTCTTTCGCGGTCATCGGGTGGCCGTCGTTCGCGCTCTCGCTCGAGCCCAACCACGAGCTCGTGACCGGCGACTTCCTCACCAACGTCTTGCGGCGTTCGGTTCCGGCATCGGTTGCCATCGTGGTGGCGCTGCTGGCGGTCCAGGTGGCCGAACGCATCATGGGGTTTACCTTCGACCAGGCGTCCACGCTCTCGCTGTACCTTACGGCCTTGGTGGGTGTGGCGCTCATCGTGCGCATCTCCCAGCCACTGACCCTGCTCCGCGGCCTGCTTCTGGTGTCGGTCCTCTGCATCCTCGCCGTGGGCTGCTTCATCTACCCCTCGTTCTTCAAGCTGGCGCCCATGACTGTTTCCATGGGAATATTTTTGGCCATCTCTGCCGCTGGTGCGCTCGCGCTCTTCCTTATGCTGTATGAACGCACGAACAGCCCCCACATCAAGCACTACCGCATGGAGCGCTCCGTCACTTGGCTGAAGACGACCTTTGAGGCTCAGCGCGCTGCAGGTAGGGCCTGGCTTGAGAGGAGACGCAATGCCCGTAATACCGAAGCAATTTAGAGAGGCTGTCCTCGCGGCGGCCCAGCCGGTGAGCCTGAACGCCGCCGGCATCACCCGCAGCGTCTACGACGTGTCGAAGATCCCTGGCGCCGAACGCTTGCCGCGTGCGCTCGTCACGCTTCTCGAGAACGTGGTCCGCCGCGAGGCGGGCTCCGCGCTGCTCGTGGATTCACGGGCGTGCCCGTGTTCGTCGACTTCGCGGCGATGCGTGACGCCATGGTCGCGCGTGGGGGAGACCCCGCGCTCGTGAACCCCAAGATCCCCTGCACGCTCGTCATCGACCACTCGGTCATCGCCGACTGCGCGGGCGAGGAGGGCTGCGCCGCGGCCAACGAGCAGCTCGAGGCAACCCGCAACCGCGAGCGCTTCGCGTTCCTCAAGTGGTCGTCACGCTCCTTCGACAACGTCGAGATCGTGCCGCCCGGC
>CACYAX010000195.1 GCA_902772435.1 uncultured Coriobacteriaceae bacterium
TCCAGGGCGGCGACCCCATGGGCAACGGCATGGGCGGGGCTGACCACACCATCAAGGGCGAGTTCATCGCGAATGGCGTGGTCAACGGCATCCAGCACAAGCGCGGCGTCATCTCCATGGCCCGCTCCCAGGATTACAATTCGGCGAGCTCACAGTTCTTCATCATGCATGCTGACGCCGACTACCTCGACGAGCAGTATGCCGCCTTCGGACGCGTGACCGAGGGAATGGACGTGGTGGACACCCTTGCCGAGAACACGCCGGTCGAGGACGACAACGGCACCGTGGCTGCGGAGAACCAGCCGGTCATCACGTCGATCGTGATGGACGACTAGCAGCCAGCCATCGCCGTAACGGAGCTGACCTCACGCGGCTGCGGGGTTTCCCTCGTTTCCGAGAACATGCGCAGGCGCGACATCACGCGCGTGATGCCGCGCCTGCCAGCATATTCGTGACGAATCGCGCCGGCAAGCTCTGAGTCACTGAGCTGGGAGATGTCCATGGCAGAGCGGATGAAGGGCTCGGACTCGTCTGGGTCAAGCAGGCGGAGGCAGTCGTAGACCGTTCTGGTGAGCGTCGTCACCTGGTAGCCTCGCACGTGCGTGTAGCAGTCCGCGTGGATGACGTCGCGCACGAGCGTGGAAGAGCTCCCACCATGCCTGTGCGGCGTGGTCGCGACGTGCAGGGGGATGAGGTGGCGATCCGGTATGGCCAGCCCGTGGATGAGCGCGGCCGTGGGCCCACAGAACACCGTGTCGGGACGGAGGGCCGCAAGCGACCTGACGAGATGGAACGCCTGCTCACGGGGCGTGAGCGCCTTCCAGTATGCGCGCCGGGAGAAGAGGCGGCGCATGGGTGATACTGCGGTGCCCGCCAACCTGGCACGGTAGAGGCGCTGGGCCTCGTTGGGGTCATCCGTGAAGACGCAGCGCCTTTCGCGCTCAGCTTCGTCAAAGAGCCGTGCCAATTCCTGTTGTACCCGTGCGCTCATCGTGCCTCCCGTCTGTCGTGGTGGCCCGAAAGCATACGCGTCCAAGTTTGCACCAAACGTGCCGCTGTCTGCACGTTGTCTGCAGCAGTGTCGCCCTTGGTACCATGTACCTGCCAATTGGCAAAACGCGACTCATAAATTATTAAAATGTATCACCGCAGAAGAACAGCGTTCCTCCACAGGCGGGCCCTTGTCGCTACGAAAGGACCCCGTCCCGCGTGAAGACCGCTAGTCCAGCCAGAACTCCCAGGGGTTGGTCCATGCGGAGATGGGCAGCCCGGGATAGGGGAGACGCACGCTCTTGTGCAGCGTCATGCCGAACCCGTGGTAGCTGCGGTTGGCGGCAACGTTTTCCGGCGAGGTGTTGAACCTGAAGGCCCGCACGCCGCGCGCGCGGGAGATGCGCTCGCATTCCCGCAGGATCGCCACGGCAATGCGCCGGCCTCGCGCCGCGGGATCGACGGCAAGCAGGTGCATGCCCAAGACCTCGTCATGCGCGAGGGTCTCCCAGTCAGGCTCCTCCTCGGCGCCAAGGTCGGCGTCATCGTCAATCGAGATCGCTCCGAGCGGGTGGGCACCCTCGCGGGGAGCGCCCGCTTCGTCGACGTCGTCTGCGTCAAATGCGGCCCAGGTGAGCCCGCGCTCCGCATAGCTGCGCACGAGCCCCTCGGGAGGCCAGATGCCGGCACGCCAACCCGAGGAGTCGTCCACCACGGCCGTGACGTCCGCGTAGAGGGTCTCGAGCGCCTCGAGGAGGTCGGTCCGCGCGGCGGGGACCCGCAGCACGCGCACGCTGCCGTCATCCTCGCGCCGTGTGCCCGCCCCGAGACGCCGGTCGTTGCGCGCGATGCAGGCGAAGAGCTCACGCGTCACGGCATCAGGCGCGTGCTTGGGCAGCACGTGTCCCTCGCCCGGCACCACGACGAGGCGTGCGTCGCGCAGCGCCTGATAGATCTCCACGGTCTCGTAGTCTGCTATGCAGTCGAACTCGCCTACCATCACGGTGACGGGACAGCTGATCGCGGCGAGCGATGAGGCCTCGATGTGAGGCTCGTCGAGCATGAGCTGCAGCAGTTCGGCAGTCGTGCGTGCCTCGTCGGGCGTGGGCATGAGCAGCGAGGTATCGACGCTCGTGCCGAAGCGCTCCTCAGCCCACGTGCGGTTCGCAGCGACGAGCCCCGCGATGTCCCAGCCGGGCTCCGCCATGACGCCGTCGGGCGTGAGGTTGGCGCCCAGCGCAAGAAGCGTGAGCACGCGCGTGGGATGGTCACGGGCCATGAGCAGTCCTTCGATGGCACCGTCGGAGAAGCCCAGCACGTGCATCTGCGTCACGCCGAGGCGCGAGCAGACCTCGAGGGCATCTGCTGCCAGGAGCTCGTAGGTGAGCGGAGCCGTGCCGCGAGACGACTTGCCCTGCGCCCGCGCGTCGAGGGCGATGACCGAGCGTCCGCTCGCGACCACCGCGTCGACCGTGGGCCCGAATATGCCGTGCTCCTCGCCGTTGCCGTGGATCATGAGCACGGGCGGGATGCTGCGGTCGATGCCGAAGGGCGTGCCCGGCTCGTCGCGGAGGCCCTCGGGCGCGTACACGAAGGTGGCGATCTGCGCACCGTCCTCCATGGGGACGCGCAGCGCCGCCACCGGCGGCATGCTCGGGCGCGCGTAGGGGCTTGGGAAGTGCAGCTCAGGAGGAATGGTCGTCATGGCGGGCTCCCAACTCGGAAGGACGGGTTCAGGCAGGGTGCCTTCCCCCTCAGAAGAGACGTGCCGCCTGCGTTCGCAGGCGGCACGCGGCGTTACCTCTGGCCCTCGAGCTTCTTGAAGAAGTCGAAGCGCGGCGGCAGCGGCACGATCTTGTGGCTCGTGCGGTCTTCGCCGCATGCGGCGGCAAGCTCGGTCGGGCCGTCGAAGGCGTGCTCCCATGAGAAGAAGAGTTCGTGGTCGAAGCCCATGTAGTCGCAGATGAGCTCGCAGCCCGTGGGCACGGCGGCATGCATGAGCAGCGTCGTGGTGCGCAGGGCGCAGAAGGCGTCGGCGAGGGCCTGGTCATAGGCGGCGTCGTCGCCCTTGGCGGCCTTGCTGGCGTCACCCCAGAGCTTGTTGGCGTTGCGGGCGAACTCCTCGGCCACGGCGAGCGCGCCGTGCGCGTCGAAGCCGTAGGCGCAGCGCTCGAAGTCGAGCGTCGCCGTGCGGCAGGCCTCGACGACCTCCGCATGCGGGTCGGCCACGGGCAGGTGGGCGTCGCAGGCGTTGGCCGCGCCGTAGAAGCAGCTGCGGGCGAGGCGGTTGAAGATGTTGGTGAGGAACGCGCTCTCCTTGAGGGCGGGGTCGGCCACGCGCGGGTCGTCCTTCACGAGCACCTCGGCACCCGTCTTCTTGTCCTTGTGGCTGACGCTCGTGTCGAAGGCCTTGGGCGAGAACGAGACGGCCTTCTGGTCGAGGCCAAGCGACAGCCAGTGGGCGCGCAGCTGCTCGGGGGTGTAGTAGTCGAGCAGCTCGGCGGCCATGGGCGGCTTGATCTTGCCGGAGCTGGAGGCCTTCTTGTTCATGAAGAGGATGTGGTAGTTGGCCACGGGCGTGTCCTGCTTGAGGCCCCAGCCGAGCGCCTCCCACATGGCGGGCTGCGCGATGCAGTAGAAGTAGATGTTGTCCTGGCCGATGAACTGGTAGACGCGCGCATCGTCAGAGCACCACCAGTCGCGCCAGTCGGTCGAGCTGTAGCGGCCCTCCTCGGCGAGGGCGAGCACGGTCTGCGTGAAGGAGATGGGCGCCCAGAGGCTCTCGGGCCACACCCAGACGGTGAGGCCG
>CACYAX010000196.1 GCA_902772435.1 uncultured Coriobacteriaceae bacterium
GATTGGCCTTCCATACACGAAAGCAAGATTATGGTTCGAGGCGCAGCATGGCTCAAGACATCATAGTGGACAGATTCTCTCGTCGATTCCAGGCTAATCTCGTCATGGAGGGCGTGCTCGTCGGGGCCGCGGTGGGCGTGGTCATCACCTGCTACCGCTTCGTGCTCTCGCACATGGAGGCCTTTTTGCGTTCCGTCATCGTGGGCAGCGTCAACAAGATGCTCGGGCCCTTTCTTGGAGCCCTGCTCGTGGCGGCCGCGTTCTGCGCCATCGGCTACGTGGTCTCGAAGGTCGTCGACTGGGAAAAGGACACCGCCGGCTCCGGCATTCCCCAGATAGATGCAGAAGTGATGGGGCGCCTCGACATGAACTGGTACCGTGTCCTCGGCGCCAAGTTCCTCGAGGGTTCGCTCGTGGCCGCATCGGGCCTTTCCATGGGCCGTGAGGGCCCGTCCGTGCAGCTCGGAGGCATGGTCGGCAAGGGCGTGTCGCGCAGCTTCGGCAAGGAGAGGGGAGAGGAGCGGCTGCTGGTGACCTGTGGTGCCGCCGCGGGCATGTCCGCCGCCTTCCACGCGCCGCTCACGGGCATCCTCTTCGCCATCGAGGAGATCCACCGCGAGTTCAACGCACCGCTCGTCCTTTCGGTCATGGCGTCGACCATCACGGCCGACTTCGTGACGAGCCAGGTGCTCGGCGTTGCCCCCGTGGTACGTCTGGCCCTGGGTGCCGACCTTCCGCACGGCACCTACCTGCTCGTTTGCCTCATGGGCGTCGTCATGGGCTTCGTCGGGGCCGCGCATAACCGCGGCATGTTCTTTTGCCAAGAACGCGTGTTCGGCAGGTTCTCAGAGCTGCCGCGCTGGGCGAGCTATGTGGTTCCGTTCGCGCTTTCCGGCGTCATGGCGTTCGTGGCACCCGACCTGCTCTGCGGTGGCGACGCCATCATCGAGAAGCTGGTCGAACCCGAGGGCCTCGCGCTCACGAGCGTTCTGCTGCTCCTGCTGGGGAAGTATTTCTTCACGACCGTCTGCTTCTCGGCGGGCGTGCCGGGCGGAACGCTGCTGCCCATGGTCGTGATGGGCGGGCTCTTCGGCCTCGGCTTCGGCGACGTGTGCCTGCTGCTCGGGCTCATCAACGCGAACCAGCTGCTCAATTTCGTCGTGCTCGGCATCGCGGGCTCCTTCGCGGCCGTGGTGCGCGCGCCCGTGACGGCCGTCGTGCTCAGCTATGAGCTGACGGGATCTCTCGACGCGCTGTTGTCGGTCTCGCTCGTGTCCATCCTCGCGTACGTGGTCGCGAACTTCACGAAGACCGACCCGTTCTATGAGCACCTGCTCGGGAAGCTCGTGGGCGTGACGATCGATGACCAGGACGTCAACGAGACGAGCAGCAGGTTGCTGCACAGCTACCACGTCGCGGCAGGGAGCATGGCCGAGGGCAAGAAGGTGGCTGAGGTTCCGTGGCCCAACGGTTCGCTCGTGGTCAACATCACGCGCGCCGACCACTCCTTGATTCCCAAGGGTTCCGTGGAGCTCATGGCGCTCGACGAGATTCTGGTCGTGATGAACGAAGATACCGAGTTCGACACGGACCTCATCATCAAGACGCTCTGTAAGGGCGGCGTGACGGGATAGCTGCAGACCGTTTGTCGCCTCGCGGCACTTGTCAAAGTTCTGAAGGGGAGAAACGCTTGCAGAAGGGCCAAATCTGGCCCTATACCTGCAGATTCGTTTACTTTACATAAGATATATTATCACGGTTTTGTAGAAAACATCGGAAGAGGGCTGGCCATGCGCACGTGCGCATGAGTACTATGAGGATGGTTTGACGAACGCGCACCGCTGTCTTCACGTAAGGAGCAACATGAACGCTGCACACACGCTCTCTAGTGACGTCGTGGTTGTCGGTGCGGGACTCGCCGGTCTTTGTGCCTCGCTGTCCGCAGCCGATGCGGGCGCTCGCGTGATCCTGCTCTGTGACGGGAGCCTCTGTGGCGGCTCGAGCTTCTCGCGGGCCACCTGGGGCCTCGGTATGGTGCATGAGCCAGAGGGTGCTCATATTCGAGGCCCTGAGAGCCTATATAAGGCCCTTTGCGATGTGGGCATGGACATGGATGACCCCATGCTCTCTGAGGCCCTCATTTCGGGCGCTCCGGAATCCGTCGCGTTCCTGCGCGGATTGGGCGCCGAGATCAAGGATCCACAGAGCCCCAACGAGCGTGAGTTCATTGCGTGCTTCGATACGAGGATCCGGAGCTGGCATGGGTTCGTGGGCAATGCCTCCCGTGACGCGTTCGTGCAGGCGCTGGCACGACGTGGTGTCAAGGTGCTCGAACACTGCGAACCGTTGACGCTGACGCGTGATGATGCGGGCGCGTGCGGGCTGGTCGCCGTTCAGCACCAGAGCGATGCGGACTCTCTTACTTTACATAACCTGTCTATCCTGCTTACTATCGAGGCTCAGGCCGTGATTCTTGCCACCGGTGGCTGCTGCGGGCTGTATGGCCACCATCTGTGCCCGCCGTCATCCCGTGGCGTGGGCCATGCGCTTGCCCTCGAGGCGGGCGCCCGCGTCACCAACCTGGAGTTCCAGCAGCTCATGCTGGGCTCGCTCTCCCCCACCGCAGGCATCATCTTCAACGAGAAGCTCTATCGCTGGAGTCATTTTGTGGACGCGAAGGGCGAAGATGCCTTCTCGCGTGCTGGCTATGATGACAAAACTGCAGGTCAGGCGCTTGAAACGCACGCCGGGCACGGTCCTTTCACCACGGCGCGACCGAGTTATGTCGTCGAGGAGGTGCTGGACGGCGCCGCCTGCGCCGGCTCGCCGTGCCAGGTGACCTATGACGACTGTATCTTCTCAGAGAGCGCCCCTGAGTTCGTGAAAACCTATCTCACGTGGCTGCGCGACGAACGTGGCGTCGACGCGCGCGAGCCCATGACCGTGGGCATGTTCGCTCACTCATCGAACGGCGGGATCTGCATTGGCGCGGACGGACAGACCGATGTGGCAGGGCTCTATGCTTGCGGCGAGTGCGCTGGTGGCGTGCATGGCGCAGACCGTATCGGCGGCCTGGCGAGTCTGACGGCCGCCACGTTTGGCAGGTATGCGGGCATCGCCGCAGCTGAATGTGCCCGTGAAAGGCGCGGTCTAGAACACGGCTCCTGCACCGCATGTTCTGAGCTGAGGCTCGTGGTGCCGGATGAGGGCCTCCGCGTACGGCGTGAGGTCGGAAGAATCCTCGACCATGCGGCCATGGTGGTGCGCTCAGGAGACGAGCTGCGCGCGGCCCTTCGTGAGCTTGGGGAACTCGAACGCGATCTGGACGCGGCTACACAGACGCTCAAAGTCCCCGGCATCGAAGGTGTCAATGAAGACCACCTTGCCCTGCTCTGCTGGGGTCGCGACGCGTCGGCGCGCATCCTCATGGCCAAGGCAATCTTGCGCTCCTGCCTCGAGAGGAACGAGACGCGCGGGCCGCACTACCGCGTAGACTGTCCGCAGACCGATGCAAGGCAGGCAAAACCGCAGGTATGGAGCCTTGCGGACATTGAGAGTCAGGTTTAGGTTTACGGTTGCTGGGGCGTGCAGTGATGTGTGGTGCCCTGGTAATCTGGCACCTGACGAACGCAAGGGCCCTCAGCGGTGCTGAGGGCCCTGGTCATCATGGGAACGCGTTAGAACGCTAGCTTAGCTCGACACGGGGTGGCCAAGGTAGGCGGAGACCATCGTCGCGGCGATGGCGCCGTCAGACGCGGCGGTCACGATCTGGCGCAGGGGTTTCTGGCGCACCTTGTT
>CACYAX010000197.1 GCA_902772435.1 uncultured Coriobacteriaceae bacterium
TTCGACTCGGTGCGGCGCGCGTTCGAGCTCTGCCGCGAGCGGGGCTTCGTCACAGGCGCCGAGCTCGTGCTGCACAAGGGGAACCTGCACACGCTGCGCGAGAGCGTGCGCGAGCTGGGCAGGCTCGGTGTGAGCTCGCTCAAGGTCAACCGCCTCAACTGCGTGGGGGAAGGGGCCGCACTTGTCGACTACGCCCTCACGGCGCAGGAGGAGTACGACGCCTACCTAGCCTACATCCCCCAGTACCTGGAAGACGGGATGCCCGTGCCCATCCTCACGCTCGCGGGAGTCTTCAGAGCTGTTCTCGGTGAGCTCTCCGTGTGCGCGGAGCGCTATGCCGAGGACGAGGAATGCGGGAGGAAGGTCGTGTGCCAGTCGGCGCGCACCACCATGTACCTGGGCCCCGATGGGCGTATCCTGCCCTGCATTCCCATGTCGGAGTACGACTCCGTGAGCGATCTGTTCCCAACCGTTGCCGGCATGACCCTTGCGGAGGCGCTCTCGGACTCCTTCTACATGGACTTCATCTCCACGACGCTCGACGACTACCTCGCGCACAACCCAGAGTGCGCCGCCTGCGCCTTCAAGAACCGCTGCGGGGGAGGTTGCCGCGGCTGCGCCGTTAACGCCAACGGGGGCTCTGACCTTTTGGACGTCGACCCCGACGCCTGCCTCATCTTCAAGGGTGGCTACTACGACCGCGTGAAGAGGCTCATATCCGACTACCAGGCGCAGAAGGCCTAGCGCGGCGCATGTCGAGCGGGGGAGCAACATGGGCGGCGGCCCTCGTCGAGGCGGGGTGCTATGACTTCCTGGCACCCGTAGCAGACAAGGCCATCGAGGCGGCGTGCAAGCGATGCCCTGAAGGCGCGCTGTTGCTGGGCGAGGCGGCGCGCGCGGACCTTCGTGACATCTGTCTCAGACGGCTGGCCATCGTGTACGAGCGCCCACTCGTGCTCCTTGCCATGAGACGCGTGCGACCGAGCACGGCATTTCTTCTCAACGCCGGAAGCGAGGTTGTCGGCCAGGAAATGGTCGCCATCGCGCAGGACATGTCACGCGAGCTGGCACGAGACGCCGGCGCCTCCCTTCGGGCCCGGCTGCCGTATGCGCTGAGTTACGAGCATGCGATGGCGGCCAACTTAGGCGACGCGCTCGCGGAGTTTTTGGGCCGCCTGTCATCGATGCGCGACGAGGTCTCGCGCGAGCTTTTGGAGGGCCGGCCCATCACGCGCGTCGAGGGTCTCTCCGCTGCTGGCGCGGACGCGCACCGCCATGGCCGCATGGTCATGCGCGTTGCCACCGATGCCGGAAACCTCTACTACAAGCCCCACGACTGCCAGCTCGACGCGCTGTACCTCGAGCTCGTTGGCTCGTGGTTTGGCGACTGTGCCCGGGCTGCGCGGCTCGTGCAGGGCGAGGGGTATGCGTTTGCAGAGGAGCTCGTTCCTCAAGGGCTCGCGCACGAGGGGGAGCTGCGCACGTACTGGCACAATCTTGGCTGCCTCACGGCGCTCTTTCATGGCCTTGGCAGTAGGGACATGACGGCCGACAACCTCATGTGCTGTGGCACGCGGCCCGCGACGCTCGACCTCGAGACGCTGCTCGTGGGCGAGATGCCCTTCGACGAGGCGGCGGTTGCGGGGGATGGCGCGCCGGGCGACCTTTCGCCCCAGGCGCTCGCAGACTCCGTTGCGTGCACCGCGGTTCTGCCACTGGAGACTGCCGGCCTGCGCTTCTCGCCCCTCGTGGCGGACGGCGCGTCCGGCGCCTGCCTTCCCCGCGTCGACGGAAAGCCGCACACGGTGAGGGGCTTCGAGCGGGACTTCTCCCGCGGCTTCGAGCGCGGGTATGGGCGCCTCATGCTCCATCGCGAGGAGGTCCTTGCGACGCTTGAGCACCACGGTACGGCGGTCTGTCGGCACGTGCTGCTCAATACGTGGGCGTACGCCAAGGTGCGCATGCGGCTGTTCAGCCCCGCCGCGATGGCGGATTCGCGCAAGCGAGGCGAGGTGCTGGCTGAGTGCAACGAAGCTTACGCGGTGTTTGGTCCAGAGCTGCGCGAGCGCGTTGCCAAACCGGACGCATCCGCGCTCATGGAGGGGGACATTCCGTACTACTATTCGCGTGCGTGCTCTCGTATGTTGTACGAGGCAGACGGAAGTGCCTTGGGTGAGCTGCTCGCACGGTCTGCCCTCGAGGTGGCGCGCGATCGACTCGCGCGCCTTTCGGAGGATGAGCGGCGCTTCGAGCTGGACTTGATTCGAAGGTGTTTGGCCTAAGATCGGCCCGACGGGGAGGAAGACCATGATACGGATGTTTTCATATGTGGGCTCTGCGGCAGGGAGCACCTCCCACACCAAGGAGCTCTCCGATCGCCTTGCTGCCGCCTTGGCCGAGCTCTTGAGGGAGCGCGGTGAGGACCTGTCCTACGAGTGCCTCACGGCAGACAGGCTCCAGGTGTCGCTTTGCCGCTCGTGCAACTCGTGCTTTGGGACGGGGTCGTGTCCCCTCGACGCGACCGACGACGTCGGCGAGCTCAAGCAGAGGCTGCTCGAGGCGGATATCGTCCTGGTGGGTACCCCCGTGTACCTTGCGCAGATGTCGGGGGCGACCAAGTGCGTGCTCGACCGTATTGCCTTTTGGGCGCATCGCCTCGAGCTGGCGGGCAAGGCGGGCATGGCGCTCGTCACCACGTCCAACAACCACGGACCCCAGGTGGAGCGCCAGCTGCGCGAGCTGCTGCAATGCTTCGGGCTCGCGATGCCCGAGGGCCTCTGCCTGCAGCTGCATGCCAGTCCCCGCCTGGATCTTCCCGAGGAGGCGGACCCGGCAATTGCCGCCGCCGCGGCGCGACTGCTCACCGCGTGGGAGCACCCCGCGGCGCACGTGACGAAATGGCAGGAATTGCTGTGGCGGGAACTTGCCCTCCAAACGCGGCGAAGGATGATGCGACACTACGTCCTTGGCGAGGAGGTGCCTGAAGAGACGAGAGTGCTCGACGAGCGTCGGATTGCCACCTACGACTCACTCGCCGCCTACCTTCGTTTCCTTCGCGGCTTGGACGGCTAGGGAAAAAGCGGGGCCGCATTTCGAGCTCCTGAGGCGGGAGTACGAGACCTACGCCGGGGTACTCTACAAGAGGGAGTTCGACTTCGTGGCGATCCGCGGCAGCGAGAAGCTCCACGTGCAGGTGAGCGACGACATCTCCAGCCCGTCGACCTTCGAGCGCGAGTACTCCCCGCTCCTCTCGATCCGCGGCGCATACCCGAAGATGATCCTCGCCCGCACACGGCACGAGGCATACACCTACGAGGGCATAGAGGTCCACGACTTCGCGAGGTGGCTCGCGAGGGAGGGCTGACGCAGCCGTCGCCTCACGACCAGTTAGGGGACGCACGACCGACCGCTCGCCGATTCGGCGCCTGTCCGCGGGGCACCCGAGCACCGCCTCGTGACCCTGTGCACCACCCTCCGTGCACTTCGGTGGACCGCACGGAAAACGGCAGCTCAGGGGCCGTCATCATTACATGCATGGGTTGCTGTCATTACCCAGATCAGGTTGGAGGGTCAGGGCCGCGCTGGGCCCAATCTCAGCCGGCGTGCGCCAGCTCCCCTGTTCGGATGCCATTGTGGCGCAACAGGCATCCCGATGCGCCATTAGCCTGGCATTTGGCCGACACAGCCAGCCCTTTCGGTGAGTCTGACTTACATCTGGTTAGTCAGACCGGGATTTAACTGCCGGAACCAACCCCTTCGGTGACTCTGACTTACCCCCCATTACA
>CACYAX010000198.1 GCA_902772435.1 uncultured Coriobacteriaceae bacterium
GGGAACCTTGAACCACGCCTCGCCCGTTGCCATTCCTGCAGCCATATCGGTGCTGCCCACGCCTGTGGAAAACGCGCCCACTGCGCCGTATGTGCATGTGTGCGAATCTGCGCCGATGACGATATCGCCCGGGTACGGCGGCAGGCGCAGCCAGCGGGTGTCGGTCTCGCCTCTGTCGCCGCGCCGGTCGTGGCGCGCCTTGAGCGTCAGCTTGGGGTCTCGCTCTTCGATCGTCAGGAGTCTGGACACGAGGCGTTTCTCACCGACGCCGGAGCCGTGCTGCTCGCCCATGCGATTACCGCTCTCGACGAACTGCATGAGGCAGTGGAAGACCTCGAAGAGCTTGGCGGAGGCCGTCCGATAGTGGTGGGCATGCCCTCGGCGTTTGCGCGTCACTACTTTTCCCAGGGCTTGGAGAGACTGACATCCGCGCAGCATGGGCATCCGGTCGAGATCGTGCTGCACGACTCGGAGCACCTGCGCGAAGAGCTGCGCAAGAGGCGCGTTGACGTGGGCATGCTCGCCTCGTCTGACCGTGGTATCACACAGCCTCATGCAACGTTCACCAGGGTTGCGTCTCATCCGTTGATGCTTGCGGTGAGACAGGCCGATCAGCCCGAGAACGGCGCGCTCAGCGTGTTGAGGCTAGCGGAGCACCATGTGCCCGTGATTGCCTTTGCGGGCGACCGCTTTCTGCGTACGGCTCTCGACCAGTATCTGGGGCATAAGGGAGCCCAGCTCAACGTGGTTGCCGAGACCGACCAGCTCGACATGTTCTACCAGCTGGTGCTTGCTGGTATGGGCGTTGGGCTATCGAGTAGCCTGGTGCTGGACGGTGCACCCGATGGCATCTCCCTGGCAAAGGCGTCCGATGACGATCTGCCCGCACTGAATGCCTTTGTCTTCGAGGACGCCGTGAGGGCGCGAGGCCCCGAGCGCGAGGCGCTCGTCTCCATCAGGCGCCAATTGTTTGCTGCAGTTCGCACGCGCGAGGAGCGGGCCTGAGTTCCGGCTTCTCTTGTTGCATCGGGCAGCGCATGCATAAAGGGCTGGCCGGTGGACGGGAGTGTTCCCGTTCGCCGGCCAGCCCTTTCGTCTTGCGGTCTGCACTCAGCGCAAGGCCGCACGTGCGTTGTGGTGCTCGTCCTACTTGAGGTGCCCTGCGCCGCTCTTCACGTATTCGGTGACCTTGGCAGCAGCCTTGGCCTCCTCGAGCACCTGCTCGTCGTACTCGGCGACCTTGCGGGCATGCTTGGCGGCACGCTCTGCCTGCTTTGCAAGGAGCGAGTCAATCATGCGTGCACCAGCCTCAGCCTCGGTTGCCGGGTCGAATGCGGAGTCGCTCGTCACGGGCTCGGCCACGCGGCTGTTTACGACATCGCCCGCGGCGATGTGAGAGGCGACCTCCTGCGCATGAGCCTCGGCCTCGACTACCTCCTTTGCGCGCTCAGCATTACGCTGCGCCTTCTTGGCTTGGTTGGCCTCGATCTGCTCAATCATTCGCTCTGCTGCCAGAGCCTCGTTCTTGATCTCGTCCATGGTGGCACGCTCCTTTCAAGCGTAAACCTTGTCTCTCGCAGGGCGTCTGCCCTGCTGACAACAGTGAGTATGCCCCCATGTGCGCCGTTAG
This sequence comes from uncultured Coriobacteriaceae bacterium, assembly GCA_902772435.1. Lineage (GTDB taxonomy): Bacteria > Actinomycetota > Coriobacteriia > Coriobacteriales > Atopobiaceae > UBA1367. Next base: position 1,631 of record CACYAX010000198.1, read on the forward strand.
ACGCCCATAACGATTTGTTTTAGGGCCTTCTCTGCGTTCGCAGCATGCTCAACGCGAAGCGACCTGTCGCTGAGGTCCACGTCGACCCACCTCAGCGCGCAAATCTCCCCATTACAGTCAGAGTTGGCTTCCCGAAGGCTGATCGATAGCCCCGGCGACGGCCGGGGCTATCTTCATGTCAGCCCTGCGGGGCCGCCGACCGGCCTCCCCCGGATGGCCCTCTGCCCCTGCCTCTGCCGAAGGCCCGGGGGGTGTTGCCACCGGAGGGAGGACGGCCCGCCTGAGGCGACTGATAGGAACCTGCCGGAATCCCTTCGCGGCTCGGTAATGTGGGTGTCGCCGGCTGGCCTCCGGACGGCCGACTTGGCTAGGAGGATACACCATGCAGTCATTCGAGGGGCCGTACGACGCCTACGTGGGCTTCGACGTGGGCAAGCTCTCCCACAGGGCGTGCTGCGTGCTGGCCGGGGGCGCGGTCGCCTTCAACGTCGGGGTGGCCAACGACGAGGCCGCTATCGACCGCGTGCTCGCCGAGGCCGCCGCGCACGGGCGCTCGCTCGCCGTGGTCGACCAGCGCCGCAACATCGGCACGACGGTCGTGAGGCGCGCGAGGGCCGCCGGCATCGAGGTCGCCTACCTGCCCGGAATCGCCGCCAACAGGGCGTCGTCGCTGTTCCCGGGCGACGCGAAGACCGACGAGAGGGACGCCGAGGTGATCGCGCGGACGGCCATGGGCGTGCCGCAGGCGCTCAGGCCGGTTCCCGAGGAGGGGACGCTCGATTCAGTCGCCGTTGATGACCACGTCGCCGGTGATCATGCCCACGTTCTCGCGGCCCAGCACGTCCACCAGGTCGAAGAATTTTTCGCTCACCAGCGCCTTAATGGGCGCGGTGTAGTAGGCGCGCTCGCCGGCGCACAGCGCCATGAAGCAGAGTCCCAGCGCCACCAGGCTCTTGCCCGAGCCGGTCGGGGTGCCCAGCACCACGTGCGAGCCCAGCGCCAGGTCCATGAGGGCCTCCTCCTGGTGGTCCCACAGCTCGATGCCGCGGGCCGCGCACCAGTCCAGATAGCGCTCGAGCGCCTCGTCGGCGGGCAGGGGGAAGTCGTCATCGTCGGCATAGGGCGCCATCAGGGCGAGCGAGGCGTAGGCAAAGGGATCGTCGAGGGCCTCGCGGAGGGCGGCGGTGTCAGTCATGGGCATCCTTCTGGTCGTTTGGTGTCGGCACCATCATAGGCCAGGCGGCGACGCCGCGGCGGCAAGGGCGAGGCGGGATGCCGCGCGCATGGCTGCTATGCTGGAGGCGCCAGAGTCACCTCGCGACGGGGAGGCACCATGCCAGCGACGGACGTCAGCTCAACGCAGCCCTCCGACCTCGAGCGGCTGCTCGCGGAGCCCTACTGGGTCATCGACCTGCTTCCCGCGCAGGTCCCCGCCGACTCGCCCGGCCAGTTCTTTGGAGTCGAGCGGCACCTCCTCGCCAGCCCCTGGCACCGGAGGCTCCGCCGCAGCTTTGCCGAGGTGCTGCTCAAGCTCAATTGCTACCACGACCTCGTGGTCTACCGCGGGGAGCGCCCGCGCGGACGGGCCAACCCCAGCCCGCGGAAGCTCGAGCGGTGGGTGCGCGCCAACCGCGAGACGCTCGCCATCCACCTCACGTCGGCCGACGCCCTCGTCACGATCGACACGGACGCCACCAACATGACGCTCTACCACCCCTCGCCTGCGCTCCTGGAGCTGGTGCGGGCCGTCGCCGCCGCGAGCGGGCTCTTCGTGTGGCAGCCCTGACCCCGCCGGGTGCGGTGCGGCCGCCTGCGCTCCCGCGCGGCGGCCGCAGGGTCCCTACTCGCCGGCAACCGCGGCACGCAGCTCGTCCACGCGGTTGGTCGCCTCCCAGGTGAAGTCGGGGTCGTTGCGGCCAAAGTGCCCGTAGGCGGCCGTCTTCTCAAAGATGGGCCGACGCAGGCGCAGGTCGCGGATGATGGCGCCCGGACGCAGGTCAAACACCGTGCGCACGGCGTCGGTGATGACGTCCTCCCCCACCGTGGCCGTCCCAAAGGTGTCGACCATCACCGAGAGCGGGTGGCTCACGCCG
>CACYAX010000199.1 GCA_902772435.1 uncultured Coriobacteriaceae bacterium
CCTTGCCGGCGTTGGCCTCGGCGACGAACTTGTCCATCTCGCCGGAGCTCAGCGCGGAGCCGATTGGGCTCACTTGAGAGTTTGTCGAGCTTCCTTGAGACCGCGTCATAGCGCTTCTTCAACTCACGTCTTTCGGTATTTGTCAACCCTCGAGGGGAATTTTCTACATTGTCGAAACTTGGTTGAGTACTCAAAGGTGAAGCCGAACCTGAGACTTTTTGCAAAGTCTCGACCTGTGATTGAGACTGATAACGTTTCAGCAGGTCAAGGTACTCGTCCACGCCTCCCGGCACATGGCGGAGCTTCCCTCCGATGAGCGCGAACTGATCGTCGGTAACACGCTCCATGAGGTAACGATCATGGCTCACGAGCAGCAAGGTACCAGGCCAGGTGTCCAAAAGATCTTCCATGACGGCCAGCATATCGGTGTCGAGGTCGTTGCCCGGCTCGTCGAGCACGAGCACGTTGGGCTCGTTCATCAGCACGCACATCAGGGCAAGGCGTCGCCGCTGCCCACCGGAGAGCGAGCCGATGAACGTGGGGAAATCGCGTCGCTCGAACCCCATGCTTTCCAGCAGCTGTTCGGGGCTCTTCTCCTTGCCGTCGACCTTGTAGTACCGCTTGAAGCTCGTGAGCAGCTCCTGTACGCGCCAGTCGTCCTTCTCGCTGAGCGCGTCGAGCTGCTGTGACATGAACCCGAACTTGACGGACTTGCCGATCTTCACGTAGCCCCGCGACGGCAGCATCCTGCCCGTCATGGTGCGCAGGAGCGTGGACTTGCCGGCGCCGTTCTCTCCCAGGATGCCATAGCGGTCGCCCGGTCCGATGAGCCACGAGATGTCCCTGAGCACCGGGATGTCGCCGTAGCTCACCGAGACGTCCTTCATCTCGATGACCTGCTTGCCCAGCCTGCTCACGGCCATGCGCTTGAGCTCGATGGGGTTGCGCAGCGGAGGGTCATCGGCGATGAGGGCACGCGCTGCCTCCACGCGGAAGCGCGGCTTGCTCGTGCGCGCCTGGGCACCGTGCGCGAGCCAGTTGAGCTCCTTGCGCAGGGTGTTCTGCCTGCGCTCCTCCATGACGGCCGCCACGCGCGCACGCTCGACGCGCTGCTGGATATAGGCCGAGTACCCGCCCTCGAAGGGGTCGATGACGCCGTCGTGGACTTCCCACATCTCCTCGCAGACCTCGTCGAGGAACCAGCGGTCGTGGGTCACGAGGAGCAGCGCGCCCTCCCCCACGGGGAACCGGCGCTTGAGATGGCCCGCGAGCCAGGTGATGGCCGAAAGGTCGAGATGGTTGGTCGGCTCGTCCATGAGCAGGACGTCCCACGATCTCACGAGCACGCGCGCGAGGTCACAGCGTCGCCGCTGACCGCCCGAGAGCTCGCCGATGCGCGCGTCCCACGCCACGTCGCCCACGAGGCGCTCGATGATCCCGCGCGTGGTGGCGTCTGAGGCCCACACGTAGTCCGGCACGTCGCCGACCACGGCATGGGCGACCGTCTCCTCGTCAGAGAAATGGTCGTCCTGGCCGAGGAGACCACAGGTGATGCCCCCGCGGTACGTGAGCGAGCCGGAGTCCGCCTCGAGGTCGCCCGAGAGGATGCGGAGCAGCGTCGACTTGCCGTCACCGTTGCGGCCCACCACGCCGATGCGGTCGCCCTCGTTCACGCCGAACGACTGGCGCGTGAGCACGGGCTTGCCCGGCCACTCGTGGCTCAGCTGTTCACAACCTATGAGAATGCCCATGGCACTCGTCCTCTCGCTCCGTCACATGCTTCCCCTTTCCAGGGGGCGTCATCCGCAATCAGGGCCCTCGCCCGCGAAGCTGCGCAGGAGGGCGATCTCGTTGCGGTATCCCTCGAGCTCGTTGGGCGTCTCGAGGATCATGGGCAGGTCGCGCAGGCGCGCGTCGTTCACGATGCGCTCGAAGGCCGCGAGCCCGATATGGCCCTGCCCGAGCTTCTCGTGGCGGTCCTTGTGCGCACCACAGGGGTTCTTCGAGTCGTTGAGGTGCAGCGCCTTCAGGCGGTCCAACCCGATGACGCGGTCGAACTCCGCGAGCACGCCCTCGAGGTCTCCCGCCACGTCATAGCCGCCGTCCCACACGTGACAGGTGTCGAGGCACACGCCGAGCAGCTCGTCATGGTGCACGCCGTCGATGATGCGGGCAAGCTCCTCGAAGGTGCGGCCCACCTCGCTCCCCTTGCCCGCCATGGTCTCGAGCAGCACCGTCGTGGACTGGCCCTGCTCGAGCGCCTCGTCCAGCCCCGCGCAGATGAGCTCGATGCCGCGGTCCGCGCCCTGCTTGACGTGGCTGCCGGGATGGAAGTTGTAGTAGTTGCCGGGCAGCGACTCCATGCGCTCGAGGTCACCGGCCATCGCGCGGCGCGCGAAATCGACGGTCTCGGGTTTGGCGGAGCACAGGTTCATGGTGTAAGGTGCGTGCGCGACGAGCTTCCCGAAGCCGTTGTCGTACAGGAGCGCGCGCAGCGCGAGGACGTCGTCGGCATCCAGGGCCTTCGCGTTGCCGCCGCGCGGGTTGCGCGTGAAGAAGGCGAAGGTGGTCGCCCCGAGAGAGAGGGCGCGCCTGCCCATGGCGGCATAGCCCTCGCTCGTCGAGAGGTGGCAGCCCACGCAGAGCGGGGCCGTATGCGCTTCCCTGATCGTAACGCTGTCCTTCCTCGTCGCGCGGTGGTGTCGCCCACCGCGCAGCACGGCGCTTGCCTACTCGGCCTCCTCCATCACGCGGCATACGCGGTTGAGGATGGCGTCCGCCACGTCTGCCAGCGGCAGGGTCTCGAGCTCCTCCACGCCGCTCGGCGCCACGAACGAGATGCGGCTCGTGTCCGCGCCGAACGTGGAGTCGGCACGCGAGACGTCGTTGGCGACGATGAGGTCGCAGCCTTTCTTGGCGAGCTTGGCCTTGGCGTAGGTGATGAGGTCGTTGGTCTCGGCGGCAAAGCCCACCACGACCTGGCCGAAGGTCTTCATCGCCGAAAGCGCCGCGAGGATGTCCTTGGTCTCGACCAGCTCGATGACGTCGATGCGCTCGATGCCCTTCTTGAGCTTGTGGTCGGCCGGCCGCGCCGGCGTGTAGTCTGCCACGGCCGCCGTGCAGATGGCGCAGTCATACGACTTGCCGAAGCGGCTCGTGGCGGCATCATACATCTCGGCAGCCGAGGTCACGCGCACGACCTCGACGCCCTTGGGCGCCTCGAGCGAGACGGGGCCCGAGACGATGGTGACCTTGGCACCGCGCTCGGCGGCACGGCGCGCGATGGTGTAGCCCATCTTGCCGGTCGAGGCGTTCGCGATGAAGCGCACGGGGTCAATCGCCTCGTGCGTGGGGCCGGCGGTGATGAGGAAGTTCCATCCCTCGAGGTCGCGCAGGGGCTCCTCGACCACCAGGGCACCATTCGATGCCGCGGCAGCCGCACGGAGCGCGTCGACCAGGCTGCCGATGCCGCTCGCGGTCTCCACGATTACCGGGTCAGGGCGACCCGCGGGAGCTATGTCGGTGCGCTCCGCACCAAACTCAGCGAGTGCTGCGGCAACGATCTCGTCAACCTCGGCCAGCTTCCCGTCCCCGACATCTCCGCAGGCAAGCCGTCCAGACGCAGGCATGACGAAGCGTACGCCGCGCGACGTGAGCGTGGCAACGTTTGCCTGCGTGGCGGGGTTTTTCCACATGCGCGTGTTCATGGCGGGAG
>CACYAX010000200.1 GCA_902772435.1 uncultured Coriobacteriaceae bacterium
TCAGTTCGGATGGCCGGAGCATATGGCAAGTGGGGAAGTGGGTTCTGCTGCGAGCGTCCAACAACTTGCTCTAAGTTGCTCGACCACAGAACCCACACCAATCGCTAACGCTGAGACATCAGGTCCGCCACGATGGCGCCAGCCGCCGCCCTGGCTTGCGGGTCCGTGCTGGCATAGACGTTGAGGGTCATTGCGACGCTTGAATGACCCATGAGGCTCGCGACCGTCTTGGGGTCGACTCCGGCGCGCAAGAGCATCGTGGCATACGTGTGCCTCAGGGAGTAGAAGGTCGCGAGCTCCCCGTTGGTGCCATAGATGTCGTGCTCCCTGGCGAGCCTCCTGAAGGAGCGGGTGAGGTCGGCAGGGCGCAGGAAGATTCCGTCCTTGTCGCCCACGACGTAGAATCCCTGCAGGTCAGAGGGTCTCTCCGCCTCGAAGACCTCTCTAGCCCTAGTTTTGAGCTTCTCCACCAGGACAGGATCGATGGGTATGTCCCTCCTACCTGCCGCGGTCTTTGGCCCCTTCTCTATCGCCTTCCCTCCGGCGGCCGATATGACGCTGCGGATCTTAATCATGCCGGCATCTAGGTCGACGTTCTCCCATTTGAGCCCGATGACCTCCTCGTTCCTGAGGCCGGCTCCCAGTCCGAGCCTGATGGCGAGCGAGATCTGGTCATCAGGCATCTCGTCGAGAATGCCCAGCAGCCTCTTGCGGGTCTCATCATCCAGGGCGTTGGGGTCCTTGCGCTCGACGCGAGGGGGTTTGACCGTCCTCGTGATGGGAACGGCGATGATCAGCCCCTTCTCCAGCGCTTCGTAGAGGTACCTCTTGAGGGCGTTGTGAGCTCGCGCGACTGTCTCTCTCGCGTATCCCTTGGCAAGCATGTCCTGGTCCATCTTCCTGACCATGGCGGCGGTCACCTTGTGGACGGGCACGTCGTCGATGAAGCGCAGGATGAGGTTGGCCTCGCTCTTGTACTTTGCGCAGGTTGTCGGCTCGATGAGGCCTGACTTCAGCATGCCGTCAATTTGTTCGAACATGAACTTGGAGAGCTTGGGGTTCTTCTTCTGGCAGGGGAGCATGTCCTCGATGAGCGCCTCGCGCTCGAGCTGATCCCTGATGCGCGCCTTCTCGAGCACCGCCTCCTTCTGTGAAGCCGCGTGGAAGTTGCGCGCGACTTGTTTCTTGATGACGCGTCCTTCCTCATTGACCATCTGATAGCAGTAGCGCGCTTGATACAGATCGTCGTGGAGGAGCCTGAGTGAGCCTTCGGAGTATCTCATGGTGTTCCAATCGCATTACCTTTTTCAGTATTTCGGCTCTAGAGTCCACCTAACAGTCCAGCTGGATGCGTGGATTTAGGTTAACGTCGTGGACTAGGTGGACTGTGCTCGAGGCGTGAAGATGGACTCTATGGACGAGAAAGACGGCAGGAAACTCAGTGGCTTTCGTGCCGCTTTATCTGCAGTTTTGCCCGCCGGTCCACCTCTGCTATAATGGACACACACGGGGAGCTGGGGATTTGGCCTGGCTGAGAGGTGGAACCCAATTCCACGACCCAAGAACCTGATCTGGGTAATGCCAGCGTAGGGATCGAGCGTGCCACGTCCGGGCCCTGCGTTAGCGCGGGGCTCGTCTCATGTCCCGCGCAGAAAGCGAGGGACTATGAACTGCTCCATTGCCATCCAATACCTGCCGCTTGACGGCAAAGACGACGATGCCGAGACCTGCCGTATCGTGGACGAGGTCATCGCCTACATCGACTCGACGGGCGTCGACTACTACGTTGGCCCCTTCGAGACCACCATCGAGGGCGACTACGACACCTGCATGGAGATCCTCAAGCAGTGCCAGATCGTGGGCGCCGCGGCAGGCTGCGAGCACGTCATCACCTATGCCAAGATCAACTACCGCCCCAACAAGCCGGTCATGACCACCGAGGACAAGGTGGGCAAGTACCACGAGGGTGACCCGGAGTTTGCTGACAAGGCAAGCCTCGAGGTCGCATAGGGGCGCGCATGGCTACGAAACGAGACATAAAGGCAGCCGACGCCGCTCGTCGCGGTGAGCCCTCCCGCCTGCGCAAGGTCCTCGTGCCCACGCTTGCCGTGGCAGCCCTGCTGCTCATCTGGCAGGTTGCCTGTGACACGGGTCTCGTGCCCTCGTTCCTGCTGCCGAGCCCGCTTGCAGTCGTGACCGCGCTGGTCAAGGACGCCGCACTCATCGTGGAGCACTCTGCGACCACGCTCCTCGAGGCGGCGCTCGGCTTGGGCATCGGCATCATCGTCGGCTTCGTCTTCGCCCTGCTCATGGACCGGTTCGAGACCTTCTACCTGGCCTTCGAGCCGCTCATGACCATCTCGCAGACCATCCCCACGGTGGCCATCGCACCGCTGCTCGTGCTCTGGTTCGGCTACGGTCTCGCGCCTAAGGTCATCCTCATCGTGCTGACCACGTTCTTTCCGGTCACCGTGTCGCTCGTCTCGGGCTTCAAGTCGGTCGATCCCGACATGATCGACCTCATGCGCACCATGGGCGCCTCGCGCTGGCAGGTCTTCCGCTACGTGAAGCTCCCCGCCGCGGGCGAGCAGCTCTTCAGCGGCCTGCGCATCTCTGCCACCTATGCCATCGTCGGCGCGGTCATCGCCGAATGGCTCGGCGGGTTCTCGGGCCTCGGCGTCTACATGACCCGCGTGCGCAAGTCGTTCTCCTACGACAAGATGTTTGCCTCCATCATCGTGATCTCGGCGCTGAGCCTCGCGCTCATGCGCCTTGTGGACCTGCTGGAAAAGCTCTGCATGCCCTGGAAGAGGGCAGAAGGGAAGAAGTAATGAACAAGAACCTCAACCGCCGTAACTTCATCGCCGCCTCGGCGCTCGCGGGCTTCGGCCTCGCTGCCTGCGGGAAGAAGGAGGAGCAGCCTGCCGACGGGAGCACCACGACCAGCGAGCTCACCACGGTCTCCTTCGTGCTCGACTACTCGCCCAACGTCAACCACACGGGCCTCTACGTGGCCATCGACCAGGGCTACTTTGCCGCCGAGGGCATCGACGTCGAGATCGTGCCCGTGCCCGCCGACGGCGCCGACGCGCTTATCGGCTCCGGTGGTGCCAACATGGGCGTGAGCTACCAGGACTACATCGCCAACAGCCTCGCCTCCGACAACCCCATGCCTTACACGGCCATCGCCGCCCTCGTGCAGCACAACACGAGTGGCATCATGAGCCGCGCCGAGGACAACATCACGAGCGCCAAGGGCATGGAGGACCACACCTACGCCACGTGGAACATGCCCATCGAGCAGGCCACCATCAAGCAGATCGTGGAGGCCGACGGCGGTGACTTCTCCAAGGTCAAGATGGTGCCCTACGAGGTTGACGACGAGGTCGCCGGCCTGCGCGCGAACCTCTTCGACACCGTGTGGGTCTACGAGTGGTGGGCCGTGCAGAACGCCAAGCTGCAGGACTATCCCGTGAACTACTTCGCCTTTGCCGACATCGACCCGGTCTTCGACTTCTACACGCCGGTGCTTGCCGTCAACGACGCGTTTGCCGCCGAGAACCCCGACCTCGTGCGCGGCTTCATGCGCGCGCTCCGCAAGGGCTACGAGTTTGCCGCCGCGAAGCCTGCCGAGGCTGCCGAGCTGCTCTGCAAGGCCGTGCCCGAGCTCGATCCCGCGCTCATCGCCGCTGCCCAGGAGTCCATCTC